>NZ_CP030048.1:1800681-2100795 GCF_015291665.1 Bradyrhizobium sp. CCBAU 53338 | reverse complement strand
TGCGCGGTAAGTCCCTTTCCCGGTCTTCCGGCGTGTAAAAGGTTGAGAATGACTTCCCTATGATTTCATCAGCGAGGTAGCCTTTGAGACGCTCGGCTCCCTTATTCCAGCTTCTGACCACGCCGTCGGCATCGAGCATGAAGATGGCATAGTCGACGATGGAATTGATCAGCAAGTCGAGGTTCGGCGAACCCGGTGGAGCGGCTGTTTTCATGATTTAACTCAGAAGGCGGGTCAAGCTAACGTAGGGCCGCGCTCATTGTTCCTGCGCGGCTCATTACCCCGTTCCCATTTGGTCATCCGGCGTCGCCCGCTGATCCAATTCCGCTCCGCCTTCGTTTCGCTGACGGAGGCTCAAATGGAACCAAACAAGATCCTGCAATTTCCTGTTCCCGCTAGCGACCTATCACCGGAAGAGTTCGCTTCTCGACTAACAGATCTCACCGAGGAATTGGAAACGGCACTTTCGAGTCGCGCAGATGGTTATACTGAACAGCTGGCGAGCATTGAGAAAGCAAGCATTGTCCTTCGGGACATCAGCCTTCTTGTCTCGCGTGGAAGAGAAAGGAAGCTCGCAACCGAGACGTTTAAACGGATCATGCTTTCAACCGCTGAACTGAAATCAAGGTTGTCGGGATGACGGCTAATATGGATTTCTTTTGCACTCCATGGGAGGACGGCTCCTGCGGGGTTGGCGAGCACTGCTCTGCTAGAGTTCACCAGACGTAAAGCACTTGCACGAACATCACCGCGCCAATGTTCAAAATTGAACAAGAAACAGACGGAGCGCGATCTACGATTGCCTAGCGACGGTTGGATGTAACCGTCCGGTGAGGGCCGCGGGATGATCGCGTGGTGCGGTGGCCCGATCAGGCCGCGGGCTGAACGAGGGTTATCGTCATGCCAGATCACCTTCAACAGGTTGCCGCGGCGACCGCGGAAGCAAAACAGGTGGCCGCCCAGCGGGTCGCGATGCAAGATCTCCTGAACCTGCAATGCCAGCGACGGAAAGCCCTTCCGCATGTCGGTATGGCCGGTCGCGAGCCATACCCGCACGCCGGCCGGCAACGGGATCACCGCGGCCGTCCATCAGTCAGCGCCGCCACAACTGCGGTCAGCGTCGCGGCGTCAACCGCGCCCGTGATCCGCATCCGAGCTCCAGCCGCGAACTCAATCTCGATCGCGCCGCAGCTCCCGGGCGCCGTCAAAGGTTGCCGGTCTGACGCAATCGAGACTGCCGCAAAACAGACTTCGCCATCCTGCCGCTGCATCGCCTCGGGCCCGCGGGCGAGGACGCCGGTCCGCGCCTGCCGCCGCCAAGCCGTAATCAGATTGCGGTGAACGTCATGTCGCCGGGCAACCTCGACAGCACTGGCTCCAGGAGCCAGACTCTCCTCCACGATCCGAAGCTTCTCGGCACTCGTCCGCCGCCGTCGCCGCTCTGGACCGGACAGAACCGTAACCGTCGTCACGTTTGCTCATTTGCTTGCGAATTAATGAGCAAACCATCTCACGATCGAACCCGATCCGGGAAGGCGGCCTCCACCGGAGGCTTACGGTTGGATTCGCTTCCGTTCCGAAGCAACAGCGGCCTCAGCTCATCACCCCTTCCGGAGCTGGGGCTGCTACTTCGTAAAAGACCACGCTGTAAGATTAGACGCTGCTCTTGGTGGCTCTGAGCAGCATCGCAAAGGCCGCGGATAGTGATTCCGCCTTCCGGGAACTAGGCCGAGGGTCAGCGTGAGCTCTCGCTTGTTAGCAACTTTGCGAACATAGCCGCGTTTGTCCAATGCACTGCCGGGTGACAACCGGACGCAATGGGTATGTTGGACGCGGAGCATTTTCTCGGTTTCTGCCCACGACATCAACGCATCGGCACGCGCTGACAACTAACCCATTCTCGGCATGTGCAGCCTCCATGATTGACCGCAATGCCCCGCTTCTACCTCCATCTCGTGGGCGATACGCCCGCTCACGGCGTCCTCGGCCAGGATTGCGCGGATGAGCGCGAGGCGCCTGCGCATGCCAAGGCGTTAGCGCGTAGTTTAGCTACAGAGAAGCCTCATCTGGTGCGAGATGGTAATTCGATTGCAATTGTTATGGAGGGCGGTCAAGAGCCCGATCGGATCGCTCTTGCTTCGACGACTACTTAGGATCCGCCTTGATTGCAGCCCCTCTTTTAGCGGCGGGTACGACATGCTTCGAAGGCCCGGTTTCCGAGCATGAGCGGGCGAAACTCACCCATCCTTATCTGCGTGAGGATGCTTTCAAGGAGCAAGTTGGCGGCCACAGCAGGTCGCACAACTTCGGACTTTGCAAGAACGCCCCAGGCAATATCGAAGGATTGCTCAACGACACTGGACGCAGTCATGACCTAAATCCACGATTCAGGAAGCCGCTAGGCAACCACGATGCGGCTACATCGATCATGGAAGAGCGCCCTGAGTCATTCGTGACCGGGGTCGCGATCATATCGCTCATGCCAATATTGATATTTCTCATAGAAGAACCGGACAAGTAGCATTTGGTCGGCGCGCTAAAGGGAACCAATTTTTCGGGCGGTAGCCCGGAGGCCAGTACAGAAGCGGCCCAAAAATGAAAGTCACGGAGGCGTAACAGGCGCCGACACCCATCGACGACGAAGGATTTTGTCTGGATTTGGTAGTACGACCTCTACAAACAGCGCCCGAGGTATCAGCGCGGAAATCGGTTTGTGTATTGGTAGCAACGCGCGCCTTCCGATGCTGGTGCTCCGCTTCGCGTTGCTGCAAGGCCAGAAGCAGACTGCTGCTGCATGTAGAACCTGCTATCAGCTATAGCGTAGCAGTACCTATTGCACCGCAGAACGATTTGCGGCGCAGCATTTAAAATGAGACTATCCGTTAAGCCGCGCATGGCTCCGACGCGAGCGCTGCATCCGAGTTCGGCTAGCCTCCTTTACAAGAACCGTCGAAGCGACTGCCCTCTTTACCAAAATGCCGCTTCGTGTGACGGAAGCTAGGATGCAGCAAAAAAAGCGACAAGAATGCCCTATGGAGGAGAGCAATGTTGAAAGGCAGTCTAGGACTGATTGCGTTGAGCAGCTTATTGTTGTCGGGCCCCGCCTTCGCACAAGAGAAGATCAAGGTCGGCGTCACTGCGACGCTCGAAGGTACCTACACCGTACTCGGCGAGGACGGCATCCGCGGCTTCCAGACGGCACTCAACGTGCTCGGCAAGAAGGTCGGCGACAAGGAACTCGAATTCGTCATCGCCTCGACCGACGCGACGCCCGATTCCGCAGTACGCGCTGTGCGAAAGCTGATTGAGCAGGACAAGGTGCAGATTCTGCTTTCGCCGCTCTCGGGCGACGAGGGCATCGCGGTCAAGAACTTCGCAAAGACTCATCCGGAGCTGACTTTCATCAACGCGGCCTCCGGCGCGCAGGAAACGACCTATGTCGATCCGGCCCCGAACTTCTTCCGCTACAACATGGATGGCGCGCAGTGGCAGGTCGGCCTCGGCAAATACGCCTACGAGACCAAGGGTTATCGCAAGATCGCGACCGTCGGCGAGGATTACTCCTTCATCTACACCCAGGTATTTGGCCTCGTGCTCGAATTTTGCGGCGCCGGCGGGCAAGTGACCAACCGGCAATGGGTGCCGCTCGGCACCAAGGACTTTGCCTCGGTCATCGCCGCCCTGCCCGACGATGTCGATGCCATCTATCTCGGCCTCGGCGGCGCCGACGCGGTTAACTTCCTCAACCAGTACCAGCAGGCTGGCGGCAAGGCGCATTTGATGGGCGGCTCGATCATGATCGACCAGACCATCCTGTCGTCCAAGGGCAACGCCAAGAACGCGCTGATCGGCACGCTGGCCGCCAGCGGCCAGGCCGACACCTGGGAGGATCCGGGTTGGCAGAAGTTCGTGAAGGACTATCAGGACGCCTTCCCGCCGGCTAAGCGCTTCCCGAGCCCGTCGCTGCTCGCCACCAACTATTACGGCTCGACCATGGCGCTGATCCTGGCGCTGCGTCAGGTCAACGGCGATCTCAGCGACAACCAGTCCAAGTACAAGGCTGCTCTCGCCAAAATTGAGCTCGACGCGCCCAACGGCAAGATCAAGCTCGACTCCAACCGCCAAGCGATCGGCACCAATTTCGTCACCGAAGTGGTCGATGACGGCAAGGGTGCATTGTTCTCGAAGGTCGTGAAGGTGATCCCGAACGTCAACCAGACGCTGGGCTACGACCCCGCCGTGTTCGCCAAGATCGGTCTGCCCAGTCGTACAGTACCGGAATGTAAGAAGTACTGACGTAGTCGCGTCAGCGACGTGATGACTGACCGGGAGAGATTTGCAGAGGCGCGACACGCGAACTCTTGCATTCTCTCCCCGGTTGTAGAACGCTACAAAAAAAGACAAAAGCTTCTGGGAGGGAAGGCATGAGCCGGGCGCTCGCCGTCTTCCACGGCCGTTTCGGCCGGGCGACGGTCTATCAGTTGAACCGCCCCTTCAATATCCACGCGCATCGCGAAGGTCATTTGATCTTCCATGTCGGCGGGCGCTCCGCATGCATCGATGTCAACGACGGACGCTACGACCTCACCGAAGGCTCGGTCGTCGCGGTCAATCCGTGGGAGCCGCATAATTTCCTTCCCACCGACCTCGACGGCGGCGCCGTCTTCTTCGTGCTCTATGTCAATGCGGAATGGTTCGCGCCCGATGCGCCCGGCGCCGACCGCCTCCGCTTCGGCCGTACTCAGTTCGCGCGATCGCCGGCGCTCGATAAGCAGATCAGGCACGCCGCAGCCCTTGTGTGCGGCGCACCCTCGCTGAACAGCCTCGATGGCGAGTTGCGACGGCTTATCGATATCTGCTACGACGAAAGCTGGCAGCAGGCCGAGACCGCGCCCGATCTGCGCGCAAATGGCTCCATCACCGATTATCGCGTCCGCAAGTGCATCAAGATGATGTCGGAAAGTCCCGGCGCGGAGATCGAGCTTGACTCCATCGCACGCGAATCCGGCCTGTCGCGGCCGCATTTCTACCGGCTGTTCCGCACCCAGACCGGTGTCACGCCGCACCTCTATCTCAACACGCTGATGATGGAGCAGGCGCTGGAAGCCCTGGTGGCGAGCGAGGCGCCGATCGCCGACATCGGCTTCGACCTCGGCTTCTCCTCGCAGAGCGGTTTCACCCGCTTCTTTGCCGCCAATGTCGGGATGGCGCCGACCGATTATCGCCGCGCGGCCAAGGTTTTGCGCGGCTGACGGACGCGCGAAAAGATACTCACGATCAAGTGCCTCTCTCGCCGCCCCACTAGGATGGGCGGAACGCGATCCCGGCAAGAGGATCGCTCAAGTCCGGGAGGACGCACGTCCATGGCGACGTACGCAGCCTGCACAGGGCTGTCTGACCTGTATCCGAAGTGTGATGGCGACCATCGCAAGCGGAGCGAGGTGACGCCATGACCCGCTTTATCGAGCGCCATCCCGCTTGGGCACTGATCATCATCATCGCAGTTGCCGTGTTGCTGTGGCTGATTTTCGCGGTCTGGCCGTCCGGGCTTGAGGACACCATCGGCCGCAAGCGGGTGTTCCTCAACGCGCTGTTCAACGGCATTACGCTTGGTGGCCTCTATTTCCTCGTCGCCAGCGGCTTCACGCTGATCTTCGGCCTGATGCGCAACGTCAACCTTGCACACGGCTCGCTCTATCTGTTCGGCGGCTATGTCGGCTACGCCATCAGCGCCTCGACCGGGTCGTGGATCCTCTCCTTCATCGTCGCCTTCATCCTGACGGCGCTGGTCGGCGTCTTGCTTCAGATGCTCGTGTTCCGCCGGATGGAGGGCCAGGATCTCAGGCAAACCATGGTGACCATCGGCCTCTCGATCGTGTTCGCCGATTTGATGCTGTGGGCCTGCGGCGGCGACTTCTACCAGATCCAGACCCCGAATTGGCTGATCGGCCCGATCGAGCTGCCGCTGATCACCGCGGTGAAATCCTCCGGCGAGCCGGTTTACTTGCGCTATCCGCTGGTGCGACTCGTGATCTTCCTGGCTTCCGTGATCATCGGCATCGCGATGTGGCTCGCGCTCAACCGCACCCGGATCGGCATGATCATCCGCGCCGGCGTCGACGACCGCGACATTCTCGCCGCGACCGGCGTGCGCATCCAGATCGTGTTCGTGCTGGTGTTCGCACTCGGCGCCGGCCTTGCCGGTATCGCGGGCGTGGTCGGCGGCACCTTCCAGTCACTGTCGCCCGGCGAGGACATCCGCTTCCTGCTGGCGTCCCTCGTGGTCGTGATCGTCGGCGGCATGGGCTCGATCCCCGGTGCCGCCCTCGGCGCGCTCATCATCGGCCTCGCCGAGCAGCTCGGCTCGGTCTACATCCCGACCTACGCCATCGTCGTGACCTTCCTGATCATGGTGCTGGTGCTGGCGCTTCGGCCGCAGGGCCTGCTGGCGAGGCGCTGACATGTCCGTCACCCACGATACTCGCATTCGGATCCGCAGCTCCGCTTCATCGGCGCAGCGGCAGGCCGCCCGCGGCTGGCCCGACCTGAACAATCCCGCAGCCTGGATCGTCGCCGTGATCCTTCTGATCATGCCGCTGATCGCCAACGGCTTCTTCCTGATCGAGATTTTTGCGACCACGCTGATGCTCGGCACCATCGCGCTCAGCCTGATGTTCCTGGCCGGTTATGGCGGCATGGTCAGCCTGATGCAGCTCACCATCGCGGGCTTCTGTGCCTATATGGTCGCGGTGTTCGGCGTCAGCGGCAATGCCAATATCAGCCTGGGCTGGCCGTGGTGGCTCGCCGTACCGATGGCGCTGACGCTTGCGACCATCTTCGGCACGCTCGGCGGCGCGCTCGCGGTACGGACTGAAGGCATCTACACCATCATGATCACGCTCGCGATCGGGGCGGCGTTCTACTACTTCACCAACCAGAACTGGGCGATCTTCAACGGCCACACCGGCATCAACAACGTCGCGACGCCGCATTTCTGGGGCGTCGACTGGCGATCCGATATCCCCTTCTACTACGTCGTGCTCGCAGTCGCCGCGCTGTGCTATTTCGCCGTCGACTACATCTCCCGCGCGCCGTTCGGCCTAGCACTGCAGGGCGTGCGCGACAACCCGCGCCGCATGGCGGCGCTCGGCTTCAACGTCAATGCGCACCGCGTCGCCGCCTACGCGGTGGCATCCTTCATCGCCGGCCTCGCCGGTGTGCTCCAGGTCTGGAACTATCGCCAGATCTCGCCGGGTTCGGTCAGCGTCGGCGCCTGCATCGATATCCTCATCATCGCTGTCGTTGGCGGCATCACCCGGCCGATCGGTCCCTATATCGGCGCGCTCGTGTTCGTGCTCCTGCGCACCTTCGCGCTCGACTTCCTGGTCAAGATCGGGCTCGACGGCAACCGTTTCCGGCTGCTTATCGGCCTCGGCTTCCTCGCCATCGTGTTCTGGTCGTCGGATGGCATGATCGGCCTGTGGCAGCGCTGGCGGCAGAGCCATCGCCCGCAGTCGGATCGGCTGGGCGGAGGGCGCGGCCATGGATAGCGTCGCCCAGCGCCTCTCCGCCGTCGGTGCCGGTGCTGCGCTCGAGCTGCGCGGCGTCACCCGGCTGTTCGGCGCGCTGGCGGCGCTGACCGACGTCACCATCACCGTGCGCCCCGGCGAACGGCGCGCCGTGCTCGGCTCCAACGGCGCCGGCAAGACCACGCTGTTTAACTGCATCACCGGCGACTTCCCACCGACATCGGGCACGATCCGTTTCTTCGGCGAGGACGTCACCCACTTCCCGCCCTATGAGCGCATTCGCCGTGGCCTCAGGCGGACCTATCAGATCTCCGCGCTGTTCCCCGGCCTCACCGTGCAGGACAATGTGTATCTTGCCTGTCGCGGCGTCTCGCGCGGACGCTTCTCCTTCCTGCGGCCCACCCAGAACGATGCGCTGATCCATGCAGCCGATGGCCTGGTGCAGGCCGTGCATCTGACCGCCGTGAAAGACCAACGCGTCGCCGAGCTCGCGCACGGCCAGCAGCGCCAGCTCGAGATCGCGCTGGCGCTCGCAGGTGCGCCGCGCTTCGTGCTGTTCGACGAGCCCGCCGCCGGCCTGTCGCCGACCGAACGCGCCGAGCTGGTCGAGATCCTGACCTCGCTGCCGGCGCATATCGGCTACATCATCATCGAGCATGACATGGATGTCGCGCTGCGCGTCGTCGAGAGCGTGACGATGATGCACAACGGCCGCATCTTCAAGGAGGGGCTGCCGGAGGAGATCCAGTCCGACCCCGAGGTGCAGGAGCTTTATCTCGGAGGCGGCCATGAGTGAGGCCCGCCGCTCCGCCGCCGCACTCGAGGTCCGTGGCCTCGACGTCTATTACGGCCATTCGCACGCGCTGCAGGGTGTCGACCTCACCCTCGACGCCGGCGTGTTCTCGGTGGTCGGGCGCAACGGCATGGGCAAGACCACGCTGTGCAAGGCGATCATGGGTCTGGTGTCGGTCAGCGGCGGCTCGATCCGGGTGCGCGGTGAGGACATCACGCGCCGGCCGCCGGCGCAGATCGCGCGGCTGGGCGTCGGCTACGTGCCGCAAGGCCGCCGGCTCTGGCGCTCGCTGAGCGTCGACGAACATCTGCGGCTCGCCGGCGGCATGCGCTCCGGCGCCTGGACCGTCGAGCGCATCTACGACACCTTTCCGCGGCTCGCCGAGCGCAAGGACCATGGCGGCGGCCAGCTCTCGGGCGGCGAGCAGCAGATGCTCGCGATCTCGCGCGCGCTGCTGACCAATCCACAATTGCTGATCATGGACGAGCCGACCGAGGGGCTTGCGCCCGTCATCGTCGCCCAGGTCGAGGAGATGCTGCTGCAGCTCGGTGAGGACGGCGACATGTCAGTACTCGTGATCGAGCAGAACATCGGCGTCGCTACCGCGATCTCGCGCAATGTCGCGATCATGGTCAACGGCCGCATCAACCGCATCATCGATTCCGCGCGGCTGTCCGCTGACCGAGAGCTGCAGCAACGCCTGCTTGGCGTCGGACTGCATGCCGAACTAGAGCCCGATATCGATATGACGGCGGCGGGCGGCGAAACAAAGCCAGCTGCTCAGCCTCCACGCAGCAGCGGTCCGATCCGGGTCTACATCTCCAACCCCACCCCGCCGACGCGCTGGTCGCAGCCGGTCTCGATCGGCCGCATCGAAGCGGCGGCGCGCACGCTGTCAACGCAGGTCTCGCGCCTCGACGAGACCGCTCGGCGCAAGCGCGAGCCGACGACGACGGCGCAGGCCTCGGGCCCGCCGGCGGTGCTGGTCGTCGGCACGCTCGACACCAAGGGCACGGAGCTGCGCTTCATCCGCGACATCATCGGCGAGGCCGGGCTGCGCACGCGGCTGGTCGACGTCTCCACCAGCGGCAAGCATGCAACTTGCGACGTTTCCGCGCAGGAGATCGCGCTGAACCATGGCCGCGGCGGTTCCGCCGTGTTCGGCCCGGACCGCGGCGCCGCCGTGACGGCGATGGCGGAGGCGTTTGCCAACTGGATCAAACGCCAGGGCAACGTCGCCGGCGTGATTTCTGCCGGCGGCTCTGGCGCGGCATCGCTGGTCGCCCCCGCTATGCGCACCCTCCCCGTCGGGGTGCCCAAATTGATCATCTCTTCAGTCGCCTCGGGCGACGTCGCGCCCTATGTCGGTCCCGCCGACATCACCATGATGTATTCGGTCACCGACGTGCAGGGCCTCAACTCGATCTCGCGCGCCGTGCTGTCGAATGGCGCCAACGCCATCATCGGCATGGTCAAGGCGCGGCTCGACCAGCGCGAGGACAGGGAGCGCGCGGCAAGCGCGGGGCTGCCGTCGATCGGCATCACCATGTTCGGCGTCACCACGCCGGCCGTGCAGAAGATCGCAGCCGACTTACGCGACGATTTCGAATGCCTGGTGTTTCACGCCACCGGCGTCGGCGGCCGCTCCATGGAGAAGCTCGTCGAGTCCGGCCAGCTTGCCGGCGTGATCGATCTCACCACCACCGAGATATGCGACCTCCTGATGGGCGGCGTGTTTCCGGCGACGGAGGATCGCTTCAGCGCCGTGATCCGCACCCGCCTGCCCTTTGTCGGCTCGGTCGGCGCTCTCGACATGGTCAATTTCGGCGCGCCGGACACCGTCCCCGAGCGCTATCGCGGCCGTAAATTCCACGTCCATAATCCGCAGGTCACGCTGATGCGCACGACCGCGGAAGAGAACGAGCGCATGGGCCGCTGGATCGGCGAACGGTTGAACCAGATGGACGGGCCCGTGCGCTTCTTCCTCCCCGAGGGTGGCGTTTCCGCGCTCGATGCCCGCGGCCAGCCGTTCTGGGACCCCGAGGCCGACGCCGCGCTGTTCCGGACGCTGGAACGCACAGTGCGTTTGACCGGCAACCGGCAGCTCATTCGCGTCAAGCAGAACATCAACGATCCCGAGTTCGCCTCGATCATCGTGAGCGCCTTCCGAACCCTGTTCGGACGCGCCGGGGCACGCCGGAGAGTAGCGAGGTGACCGATGGCCCGGTTTGAACGCGCGGCACTCCTGAAACGGTTTCGCGAGATGGCGAAGCGCGGCGAGCCGATCGTCGGCGGCGGCGCCGGCACCGGCCTGTCCGCCAAATGCGAAGAGGCGGGCGGCGTCGACCTCATCGTGATTTACAATTCCGGCCGCTATCGCATGGCCGGCCGCGGCTCGCTTGCCGGGCTGATGCCCTATGGCGATGCCAACGCCATCGTGGTGGAAATGGCCGGAGAAGTGCTGCCCGTGGTGAGCAGGACGCCCGTGCTCGCCGGCGTGAACGGCACCGATCCGTTCCGCGACATGGATGTTTTCCTCGACCAGCTCAAGGCCCTCGGCTTTGCCGGCGTGCAGAACTTTCCGACCGTCGGCCTGATCGACGGCATCTTCCGGGCCAATCTCGAAGAGACCGGCATGTCTTACGCGCTCGAGATCGACATGATCGCGAAGGCGCGCGAGAAGGATTTGCTGACGACGCCTTATGTCTTCAGCGAGAAGGAAGCGGCGGCAATGGCGATCGCCGGTGCCGACATCATCGTCTGCCATCTCGGCCTCACCACCGGCGGCACGATCGGCGCACAGACCGCGCCCAAGCTGAAGGACTGTCCCGCGCGCATCGACACCTGGGCCGCGGCCGCGCTCAGCGTCAACCCTGACATCCTGGTGCTCGCCCACGGCGGCCCGATCGCGGATCCCCAGGATGCCGATTTCATCATGAAGAACACGCGTTACTGCCACGGCTTCTACGGCGCCTCCTCGATGGAGCGGCTGCCGGTGGAGCGGGCTTTGACAGAGCAGGTCCGCAAGTTCAAGGCGATCGGCGCGCCGTAACGCCTTTTAGGATTGAGGGAGAGAAACATGTCAGGGATCCTGGTCGGCGAGCTCATCCTCTGGCTGATCGTCGCCATCATCGTGATCGTGGTTGGCGTCTACATCGTCAACTGGCTCTACCACCGCTCCTCCAAGGAGGTGTCGTTCGTGCGGACCGGTTTCCTCGGCGAACGCGTGGTGATCAACGGCGGCGCGTTCGTGCTGCCGTTCATTCACGATTACACGCCTGTCAACATGAACGTGTTGCCGATGGGTATCGTGCGTTCGCGGCAGGACGCGGTGATCACCCGCGACCGGATGCGCGTCGACATCGAAGCCGACTTCTATGTCCGCGTGCAGCCGACCCGCGAGGCCGTATCGATCGCCGCTGCGACGCTGGGCCGCCGCACCATGGAGCCGGAACAGCTCCACGCGCTGCTCGCTGGCAAGTTCATCTCGGCGATCCGCTCGGTCGCCTCCGAAATGACCATGGAGGAGATGCACGAGCGCCGCGGCGACTATGTCGCGCGGGTCAAGACCAACGCCGCCGAAGCCCTCGCGCAGAACGGCCTCGAACTCGAGTCCGTCGCCATCACCGACCTCGACCAGACCGACCTCGAGTTCTTCAACCCCTCGAACCGGTTCGACGCCGAAGGCTTGACCCGGCTGATGGAGGACATCGAAGCGAGGCGCAAGCTGCGCAACGACATCGAGCAGGACTCGATGATCAAGATCCGCACACGCAATCTCGAGGCCGAGAGACAGGCGCTCGAAATCGAGCGCGAGAGCGAGACCGCGCGGCTGGAGCAGGAACGCGACATCGAGATGCGTCGCGCGCTCCAGCGCACCGAAGTGGCCCGCGAGCGCGCGCTGCGCGAGACCGAGGCCGAGCAGGCGCAGATCTCGGCGCGCGAGGCCATCGAGCGATCCCGGATCGCCAACGATCAGGCGATCGCGGAAGCCCGCATCGCCTCCGAGCGCGAAACCCGCCAGAAGGAGATCGAGCGCACCCGCACCATCGAGGAGAAGGAACTGCTGGCGCGCGAGGAGATCGAGAAGACCCGTATCGCCAACCAGCGCTCGATCGACACGACGCGAATCGCCAGCGAACGCGAGGTCCGCCAGCGCGAGATCGAGCGGATGCGCACCGTCGAGGAAGCCGAGATCGCCGCCCGCGAAGCGATCGAGAAGGCCCGGATCCAGCAAGACCGCGTCGTCACCGACGCCCGCATCGCCAATGAGGAGGAGACGCGGCGGCGCGAGATCGAGCGCACCCGCGCCGTCGACGAGGCCGAAATCGCCGCCCGAGAAGCCACGGAAAAGGCCCGTATCGCCCAGACGCTGATCGTCAATGTCGAACGCATCTCCTCCGACGAGCGCACCCGCGCGCTGGAGATCCAGCAGGTCCGCACCATCCAGGAGGCCGAGATCGAGGCGCAGCGTGCGGTCGAGGCCGCCCGGATCGCCCGCGAGCGGACGCTCGCCGCCGAACGCATCGCCGCCGAGCAGAACACCCGGCAGCTGGAGATCGAGCGCAACCAGAGCCTCGAAGTCGCCGGCATCGCGGCACGCGAGACCACCGAGGTATCGCGTATTGCCCAGGAAGAGCGCGTCCGCTCGCTGGAAATCGCGCGCAACCGCGCCGTCGAGGAAGCCGATATCGCCTCCCGCGAAGCGATCGAGGCAGCCCGTATCGCCCAGGAAAAGGCGGTTGCGGCCGAACGCATCCAGGCCGAGCGCGACACCCGTTCCCTGGAGATCGAGCGGACCGGCGTGCTGGAGGCTGCCGAGCTGAAGCGGCGCGATGCCACCGAGCGCCAGCGCATCACGGTCGATCTCGCACTGGAGGCCGAGCGGATCACCTCATCCAAGAAGCGCGAGGTGCTCAATATCGAGCAGAAGAAGGCGATCGAGATTGCGGACGAGGACCGCGTGATCGCCCTCTCCGCCAAGAAGTCCGAACGGATCGACGCCGATCGGCAGGTCCGGCAGGCCGAGATCGTTGCTCGCAAGGAGGTCGAGACCACTGACGTCTCGCGCGAGCAGGCGCTGGAAGCCGCCCGGCTCGAACGCCGCCGCGCGATCGAGCAGCTCGAGGTCGCCCGCGTGCAGTCGCTCCAGGAGGCCGAGATTGTCTCGCGCGAGGAAGTCGAGCGTGCCCGCATCGCCTCCGACCGCGGCCTCGATGAGGCCCGCATCGGCCGCGAGCGCGAGCTGCGCAAGCTTGAAGTGAACCGCGAGAAGGAGGTTGAAACGGTCCTGATGGAGAAGGCGATCGCCATCCATCAGAAGTCGCTCGAAGAGTCCGCCGCACGCGCGGCCGCCGAAGAGGCCCGTATACGCGCGACGGAAGCCGCCGAGCGCGTCGTCACCGCCCGCGAAAGCGAGATCGCAAAACGCCGCAAGACGGTCGAAGTGCTGCTCGCCGAAAAGCAGGCCGAGGAAACGCGGATCGCCGCCGAAGCGGAACGCGTCCGCGCCGCCGTCGAGGCGGAGGCGCAGCGGATGCTCAACGAGGCCGAGAACGTGCTCACCGACCAGGCGCGCTACTCGCTGTTCCGCCGCAAGCTGCTCGACCGGATCGAAGGCATCGTGCGCGAGAGCGTCAGGCCGATGGAGAAGATCGAGGGCATCCGCATCCTCCAGGTCGACGGCCTCAACGGCAACGGCCATGGCGGCAACGGCGGCCGCAGCGCCACCGACGAGGTGATCGACTCCGCGCTGCGCTACCGCGTGCAGGCGCCGTTGATCGACTCCCTCCTGTCCGACATCGGCGTCGAGGGCGGCAGCCTCTCCAAGATGCCGGGTCTGATCCGCGAGGCCCGCGACATGCAGGGCATCAAGGAGTCCGCGCGCAAGGGCGGTGCGGGCGGCGACAAACCTGCGGCCTCCCCGCCTGCGGCCGAGGGCGGCGGCGAACCGCCGGCCGACCGCGCTCCGCGGAAGAAGAGCTGAGGTCCGACCCATGCCCCGCGTCTACGTCTCCACCGTCGTCAATGCGCGCAACGACCGCGTCTGGGCGCGTGTACGCGACTTCAACGGCCTGCCGAACTGGCACCCGGCGATTGCCGAAAGCCGCATCGAGGGCGGCGAGCCCGCCGACAAGATCGGCTGCATCAGAGACTTTCGCCTGCGCAATGGCGACCGCATCCGCGAGAAGCTTTTGGGCCTCTCCGACTACGACATGTTCTGCACCTATTCGATCCTTGAATCCCCGATGGGTGTCGAAAACTACGTCGCGACCTTGCGCCTGACGCCGGTCACCGACGGCGACCAGACCTTTGTGGAATGGACCGCCGAGTTCGACTGCGCGCCGGAGCGCGAGACCGAGCTTGTCGGCAATATCGGCGGCGGCGTGTTCCAGGGCGGCTTTGATGCGCTCAAGCGCGTGTTCGGAGGCTGAGATCCGTGCCGCATATCGTCAAAAGCACGATCCTGGACGCGCCAACCGATGCGGCTTGGGCGATGCTGCGCGATTTCAACGGGCACGACCGCTGGCATCCGGCGGTGGCGACCTCCTCGATCGAGCGCGCCCATTCCTCGGACAAGATCGGTTGCATCAGGCGGTTCAAGCTGAAGGATGGGGCCGAGCTGCGTGAGCAATTGCTGGCACTGTCCGACCTCGAGCAGAGTTTCAGCTACTGCCTGCTCGATACTCCGATCCCGATGTTCAACTATGTCGCCCATGTCCGCCTGCTGCCGGTCACCGATGGCGATCGCACTTTCTGGCATTGGGAGTCGCGCTTCACGACCAGACCGGAAGACCGCGATCGCATCAGCCACATGGTCGCGGAAGACATTTATCAGGCCGGGTTCGAAGCAATCCGCCGGCATCTCAAGGAGGCCGCCTAGATGGCCGTAACAGTGAAGACTTTTGCCAGTGCCAGCGAGGCGGCCGGGGCGCTGTTGTCCGATCGCACCGCGCGTTATCTCGGCGGAGGCACGCTAGTGATGCGGGCCCTGAATGAAGGCGACGTCAAGATCTCGACCGTGGTGCGCGCCCAGGACCAGGCGCTGGCACGCATCGACGCATCAGGCCCACGCGTGACGATCGGGGCCGGCGTCACCTTCGCGCGAGTCTTGGCCGAGCGTGACCTTGGCTTCCTGCATGCCCCTGCCCGTTCGATCGGCGGTCCTGCCGTGCGCAATATGGGGACGGTCGGCGGCAATCTCTTTGCGCCGAATCCCTACGGCGATTTCACCGTTGCGCTGCTCGCGCTGGATGCGACCGTGGCCGTCGCAGGCGGCTTCGGCTCGCGCGACATCCCGATCGAGGAATTCTTGCAGGCGCGCGACCGGCAGGCTGGATCGCTGGTCTTGTCGATCTCCTGCACACGCCCTGCAAGCACCGAGGCGTTCCGCTACCGCAAGATCGCCCGCATCAAGCCGAAGGGCGGCTCGGTCATCACGCTCGCCGCGCATCTGCCGATCTCGGGCGGCCGCATCGCCGGCGCGCGGATCGCGCTGGGCTCGATGGCGCCGACGCAGATCCGCGCCCGCGCCGCCGAGCGGGCGCTGGAAGGACGTTCGCTGGATGCGGCGACCATCGCGGCCGCTGAGTCTGCCGCAACTGAAGGAACGTCACCCTCCGACAACGCGCTCGGCAGCGCCTGGTACCGCCGCGAGATCGTCGGCGTTCATCTGCGCCGCCTGCTGTCCGGACAGGAATAGACCGCATGTCCAAGATACCCGTGCAATTTCGTCACAATGGCCGCGACGTCGCGATCTTCGTCGACGGCGGCACCAATCTCTTGGTCGCGCTGCGCGAGCTGATCGGCGACATGACGCCGAAATTCGGCTGCGGTCAGGGCGGCTGTGGCACCTGCAGCGTGCTCGTCGACGGCGAACTCCACCTCTCCTGCCTGACGCTGGCGGAAACAGTCGCGGGCCGCTCCGTTGAGACGCTCGACGGCATGAAGCAGGGTCCGAACCTGCATCCGCTCCAGCGCGCCTTCGCCGACAATTTTGCCGCCCAGTGCGGCTATTGCACGCCGGGCATGCTGATGGCCGCAAAAGCCCTGCTCGACCGCAATCCCTCGCCCAGCCGCGACGAGGTCATCGAGGCCATCTCCGGCAATATCTGCCGCTGCACCGGCTATGAGCCGATCATCAATGCCATCCTCGCCGCCGCCGGCGGCCGGGTCAGCGCCTGAAGGACGTCGCCATGCTGGAATTGCGCAAGGACATTTTCGCCGACGAGCGCGACGATAACTTGAAGGAAATCGGCAAGGGCACCCAGCGCCAGGACATGCTTGGCCATGTCACGGGTACGTCGAGCTACTTTAATGACCACAAACTGCAGGGCATGCTGCATCTGAAGGTCGTGCGCTCGACGCAGGCACATGCACGCATCCGCCGCATCGACACGGCCGAGGCCGAGCGTTCGTCCGGCGTGCGCAGGATCATCCGCGGCGCCGACGTACCGGTCAATCTCAACACGCTTTTGAGCCTGATCAATTTCGGCAAGGACGACGAGCCGTCGCTGGCGGTCGACAAGGTCCGCTACAAGGGCGAGCCCATTGTCGCCATCGTCGCCGACGGCGAGCGCGAGGCGTTCGAGGCGATCGCGAAAGTCAGAATCGACTACGAACCGCTGCCGGCCGTGTTCGACGTCGAGGATGCGCTCAAGCCCGGCGCGCCCGTGGTCAACGAGACCTATCCGAAGAACACCTTCACCTATCACGAGACTTATGATCACCAGCGGCTGCGCTTTGGCGATGCCGATGCGGCGCTGGCGACCGCCGATCACGTGCTGGAGCAGCGCTACCAGATGTCGCCGATCGAGCACGCGCCGACCGAGACCAACGGCGCGATCGCGGCCCCCGACACCAATGGCCGTTATGTCGTCTACACCTCGACCCAGGCGCTGTTCTTCTCGGTCGACACCTGCGCCAAGATTTTGGACGTCCCGTCCAACACCTTCCACTTCATCGGCGGCACCGTAGGGGGCGGCTTTGGCGGCAAGGTCGACACGCTGACCGAGCCGCTCGCCATCCTCGGCGCGATGCTGACCGGAAAGCCTGTACGTTACGTGTTCGGGCGCGAAGAGGAGATGCAGTACGGCCCGCCGCGCGGCGCCGAGCGCATCTACATCAAGGACGGCGTCATGCGCGATGGCCGCATCGTCGCGCGCAAGATCCGCGCCTATTTCGACAGCGGCGCCTATACGCGGCTGTCCAGCTACGCCGCGGTGAAATGCGCCGCTCATCTGCCGGGCCCCTACACCATCCCGAACGTCTATGGCGACGTCTATTGCGTTTTCACCAACCGTACGCCGGCGACCGCCATGCGCGGCTTCGGCGTCACCGCGATGGATTTTGCCATCGAGTGCCAGATGGACAAGCTGGCGAACCTCATCAACATGGATCCGATGGAATTCCGGATCCTCAACGCCTATCGCGACGGAGACATGAAGGCGCACCGGCGCGAGGCCAAGAACACGGCACTGATCGAATGCGTGCAGGTCGCGGCCGAGAAGGCAAAATGGCCGCTGCGCGAGGAATTCAAGCGAGCGTCCTCGCGCAAGGACGGCGGCGGCAGCCGCGCGACCATCCCGTCCACGCCAACGGACGGACGCGCGCGCTCCGCTTCTCCGGCTCAACAGCGCACTAGCTATGACCGCCTGCCGCCGACCGTCACCCGCGAACCGCCGCGCGAACCACCACCACCTGCCCCGCCGCCGCCCTCGCCGCGGCCCGCCGCGCCATCGCATGGCGCGACCCGTTTCTCCTCCGTCTTCGGCACCAGGAGGCGCTAGATGACCCGGCATCGCGGACGCGGCATCGCGTCGATCAATTATCCCATCGGCATGAATCTCGGCGGCGATCCCAGCCAGGCGCTGGTGCATTCCAACCCGAGCGGCAAGTTCACGGTGGCGCTGTCGTCGATCGACCTGGGACAGGGCATGAAGTCGGTGACGCGGCAGATCTGCGCGGAGACGCTGGGCGTGCCGGTCGAGGACGTCTATGTCGACACGGCCGATTCCGACACCGGCCCGCATTGCATGGGTTCGTTCGCATCACGAGGCACCCATCGCGTCGGCAATGCTGTGATGGCCGCGGCCCGCGAGGCGCGCGGCGTGATGATGGAAGCGGCCGCCGAGGAGCTGGAAGTCAACGCCGCCGATCTCGAGACCGACGGGCGTGGCAACATTCACGTCAGGGGCGCGCCGCACCGCTCGATCTCGACCAAGGACGTCGCGATTGCCGCGCAGTTCAAGCAGGGCAAGACCATCTCCGGCCGCGGCATCTTCCTGGTGCCCCTCTCCGAGGTGAACCCGGAGACCGGCGAGATGTCGCCGGCGACCTGCTATGCCCATGCCTGCCTCGTCGCCGAGGTCGATGTCGACGACGAGACCGGCGAGGTCGCGATGGTGCGAATGGATTCGGCCTACGAGCTCGGACGCGCGCTCAATCCGCGCCTGGTCGAGCAGCAACTCGTTGGGGGCGCCTGGATGGGCGTGAGCCACGCGCTGTATGAGACGCCGGAGCCGTATTATCCCGAACCCGTGCATGGCCCGCGCGACTTCGTCGAATATCTGATGCCCGGCCCCGGTGACATCTGCCCGCACGATATCGCCGTGCTGGAACGCCCTGCCCCTGATGGTCCGTTCGGCGCCAAGGGCCCCGGCGAGATGTGCGCCAACCCGGTGCTGCCGGCCGTAGCCAACGCGATCTTCAACGCGGTCGGCGTACGCATCGACGATCTCCCGATTACGCCTGAAAAGGTGCTGCGCGCGATCAAGGCCCAGGGCGGCGCGCGGCCGCAGGCGCGGCGCTAGAGGTTTTGGTTCATGGCGGTCCGCAGCAACATCGTCGGCATCGACAGCCCGGAGGCGCTGGAGAGGGCGCTGCGCGCGGCCTATTACCTCGCCGACGAAGGCCTTGCGACCGCCGCCTATCTCAGCCTTGCGCTCGGCAAGCCGCTGCTGCTGGAAGGCGCGCCGGGTGTCGGCAAGACGGAAGCGGCAAAAGCCATCGCCGCCGTGCTCGGCCGCCGGCTGATCCGCCTGCAATGCTACGAGGGCATCGACGCCTCTGCGGCGCTCTACGAATGGAACTATCCGCGCCAGATGCTCGCGATCCGCCAGGCCGGCGACGAGAGCATCGACATCTATGGCGAGACGTTCCTGATCGAGCGGCCGATGCTGGCGGCGTTGCGCGCGCCTGATTCTACCGTGCTGCTGATCGACGAAATCGACCGCGCCGATCAGGAGTTCGAGGCCTTCCTGCTCGAATTTTTATCCGACTTCCAGATTTCGATTCCCGAACGCGGCACGGTACGTGCCGCCGAGCGCCCCGTCGTCGTGCTGACGTCGAACCGGACGCGCGACCTGCACGAAGCCCTTCGCCGCCGCTGCGTCTATCACTGGATCGACTATCCGACCGAGGAGCGCGAGGCGCGCATCGTGATGCTACGAGCCTCCAGTGTCGCCGAAGCCACTGCGCGGGCCGTCGTCGCGGCGGTCGGCAAACTCCGGCGCGAACCGCTGAGCAAGGCGCCCGGCATCGCGGAAGCTGTCGACTGGGCCGAGGCCGCGACGCTCCTGAACAAGGGCGGCGCGCGATGGCCGGACGCGTTCAAGCGCTCGATCGGCGTGGCGCTCAAGGACGAGGAGGATCTGCATTTCATCTCGTCCCGGCTCGACGCGATGCTCGCGGAGGCCACCGCATGAGCACCGAGCTTCAGCTTCCGCGCGGCGCCCGCATCTTTGTCTCCTTCGTCGCACTGCTGCGCGCCAACGCCTTTGCCGTCGCGCCGGAGCAGACCACCGCGTTTCTCACAGCGATCGAACTGCTCGGCCCGCGCGACCTCGGGGACATCAGGCAGGCCGCTCTGGCCACCCTCGCCCCGCCACCCGAGCGCCGCGTGACCTTTGACCGGCTATTCGATCTTCACTTCCGCGGCAGTGAGGCAGTCGAGCACACCGATGACGGCGAGGATGACGAGGCCGTCCGCCTCCAGGAAGAAGGTCGCGGCGACGAGGAGCCGCTGCCCTCCGACGACGCCAACGAGTCCGGCCTGACCGCGACCCGTACCGAGGCGCTGGTCGAGCGCCGCTTCGCGCAGCTTTCCACGAGCGAGGCCTTGCGCCGGCTGTCTCGCGAAGCGCCGCGGCGCCTGCCGCGACGGCGCGGTCACCGCCGCATGCGCGCCCGGCGCGGACCATTTGCCGATCTCCGCCGCACTTTGCGCGACTCCGTCCGCAGCGACGGGGAGATTTTGCGACTCGGGCATATGAAGCGGCGCCAGCGCCCGCGAAAGTTCCTGCTGCTGATCGACGTCTCCGGCTCGATGAAAAGCCGCACCGAGGAGAACATGAAGCTGGCGCATGCGCTGGTGCAGGCCGCGCCCAATGTCGAGGTCTTCACCTTCGGCACCCGGCTGACCCGCGTCACCCGCGCGCTGCGGGTGAAGCGCCGCGAGCAGGCACTGAGCGCGGCCGCGCATCTCGTCAGCGACTGGGACGGGGGCACCCGTATCGGCGATGCGCTCCAAGCCTTCCTCGCGGTGCCTCGCTTCGGCGGCTATGCGCGCGGGGCAGCCGTGGTCATCGTCTCGGACGGGCTGGAGCGCGGCGAGCCCGATGCCCTGCGTGATGCTGTGGCAAAGCTATCGCGGCGGGCCTGGCGCGTGAGCTGGCTGACGCCGCTTGCAAGCGGGCCAAGATTCCGTCCGCAGACGGAGGCGCTCGTTGCGATCGAGCGCTTCGTTGACGACCTCGTCGATGGCGGATCGAGCGCGTCGATCGTCGCCCTTGTCCTGGCCTTGGGACGAAGGAGAGTTGCGTGACCGAGATTGTCGACGGGCATCATCATATCTGGCGGCAGGCCGACCTGCCTTGGCTGGTCGGCGCGATGCAACCTCGCATCTTCGGACCCTACGAGGCTATCAGGCGCGATTATCCGATCGAGGAGTATTTCGACGACCTCAAGGGCACCGGCGTCACCCGCTCAGTCTACGTCCAGACCAACTGGGCCAATGACCGTTTCGAGAACGAAGCGGCCTGGGTACAGCGGACCGCCGACGAGCATGGCTGGCCGCACGCGATCGTCGCCTATGCCAATTTCGCTGTCGACGATGTGCGTCCGCAGCTTGAGCGCTTGAAGCGCTATCCGCTGGTCCGCGGCGTGCGCATGCAGCTGCATTGGCATGAAAACCCGCTCTATCGTTTCGCGGCCAGGCCCGATCTCTGCATCGATCCCATGGTCCGCCGCAACGTCGCGCGGCTCGCCGACTACGGCTGGAGCTTCGATCTGCAGGTTTTCACGCCGCAGATGCCCGATGCCGCGCATCTCGCCGAATCCTGCCCCAAGGTGACCTTTATCCTCCAGCATGCTGGCATGCTCGAAGACCTTTCGTCAGCGGGCAGTGCGGCCTGGCGCGCCGGCATGGCCCGGCTCGCGACCTGCCCGAACGTGGTCTCGAAGCTCTCGGGGCTCGGCACCTTCATCCACCGCAACGATCCCGCGCATATCGCTGCGGTGGTCATGGACACCGTCGCCATCTTCGGCGCCGAGCGCTGCCTGTTCGGCTCGAATTTCCCGATCGAGAAATTGTGGACCAGCTATCGCGAGCTTGTTGACGCATTCCGCTCAGCGGCCGCGCCGCTGAGCGTCGAGCAACGGGATGCGATCTTCCGAGGTACCGCAACTCGCGTCTATCGGCTTTGAAAGACAAGAAAGAACACAGGGAGGGAAACGAATGGCGCTGGAGATCAAGATCCTGGACTACGGCGATATCGAGCTGGAATCGAGCTTCCTGGTGCTCGGTCGCGACTGCGGCCGCACCCGCCGCGTCCTCACGCTGGGCTTTCTGATTCTCGGCGGCAAATATCCTGTCGTGGTCGACACCGGCTATCGCTCCAATCAGATCATGGAGACGCTGGGCATGCGGGGGCTGCAGTACCACGAACACATGATCGAGAACCAGCTCGCCCGCCACGGCGTGCGCATGGGCGACGTGCGCTTCGTCTGCCACACCCATCTGCACATCGATCATGCGGGCAAGGACGATCTGTTCCCGATGAATACGACTGTCGTTCTCAACCGCAAGGAGCTGGAATATTCCGTCTCCGGCCTGATGCACCCGCAATATCCGGCGCCCGACATCAAACATTTGATCGACCGTCTGCACACCAAGAGCGCGCTGCGCTTCCTCGACCTGGAGATCACCGGCCCGATCGAGCTGATGCCGGGTGTCTATTGTGACGCCGCCAATGCCCACACCGAGGGCTCGATGAACATCATCGTCGAGACCGCGGACGGCATCGCCACCATCTGCGGCGACGTGATTTACGATTTCAACGACCAGATCGTCACGCCCTTCCACGAGATCCATGA
Organism: Bradyrhizobium sp. CCBAU 53338; assembly: GCF_015291665.1. Classification (NCBI taxonomy): domain Bacteria; kingdom Pseudomonadati; phylum Pseudomonadota; class Alphaproteobacteria; order Hyphomicrobiales; family Nitrobacteraceae; genus Bradyrhizobium; species Bradyrhizobium sp. CCBAU 53338. Next base: position 2,078,100 of record NZ_CP030048.1, on the reverse strand, counting down.
CTGGGAGCCGCGCACCACGGGTAACCACGGCACCAGCAAGCGTGCCGAGAAGGCTGCGATCAAGAAGCTGCTCAGCAACTCGCGCTATCTGTTGCCGGTGCACGACCGCCCCGCCAAGATCGAAGGCGGCAATGTCGTGGGCCGGCTGCACGACCAGGTCCCCGGACCGATCGTGCAGTCCCTGCCCGCTCGCAACTGGTTCCCGGCCTAGCATGATGTGAGGATCGTCCGATGACACACGTCACCTTACGTTCTGAATTCGAGACCCTGATCGACCCCTACGCACCCGTTGCCCAGGTCGGCACAGGCTTTGAGTTCACGGAAGGACCGATCTGGCATCCCGTCGATCACTACCTTCTGTTCTCGGACATGCCGGGCGATGTACGCCGCCGCTGGGATGCGCGGCGCGGCGTTGCCGAGGTCAAGCGTCCGTCGAACAAATGCAACGGCATGACCTACGATGCCGAGCTCAATTTGATCGTCTGCGAGCACGCGACGTCGTCGCTGATCCGCGAACGGCCGGATGGGCGGCGCGAGGTGCTCGCCTCGCACTTTGGCGGACAGGAGCTCAACAGTCCAAACGACGTCTGCGTGCACTCCTCAGGTGCGATCTATTTCTCCGACCCTTGGTATGGCCGGATGCCGGTCTATGGCGTCGAGCGGCCGCGCCAGCTCGGCTTCCAAGGCGTCTATCGCGTCGTGCCCGGCGGCGAACCGAAGCTGGTGGTCGACAGAACCTTGTTCGAACAGCCGAACGGGCTGTGCTTCTCGCCCGACGAAAGACTGCTCTATGTCAATGACACCGCGCAGGCGCTGATCCGCGTGTTCGACGTCAACGCCGACGGGATGCTGGCAAACGCACGCGTATTCGCGAGCGGCATCCGCTCCGAGCTCGAGGCGGGCGTCCCCGACGGCATGAAATGCGATCAGCACGGCAATGTCTGGGTCACAGCGCCCGGCGGCGTCTGGGTCTATTCGCCGCGCGGCGAGCAGCTCGGAAAAGTTCGCGTGCCGGAGTTGGTCGCCAACCTTGCCTGGGGTGGAGCTGATTTCCGCACGCTCTATTTGACCTCCACGCATTCAGTCTATGCCATCACAACCAGGACCGGACCGCGACACGAGCCCTATATGAGCGGCAGGCGCAGCAGCGGGGGAGCCACGAGCACAGCCTCTGCCGCCACTCCACCGATCCTAGCTGATGGCGAGTTGCGCCTCGATCCGAAGCGCTGCGCCATGATCATCCAGGATCTCCAGAACGACGTCATCATGGATGGCGGCGCCTTCGCTGACTCCGGTGCGCCAGGCCACGCCAAGCAGCAGCATGTGGTCGAGAACGTCCGGCGCCTGGCGGAGACCGCGCGGTCGCGCGGCGTTGCCATCATCCACGTCTGGTTCGTGGTCGAGCCCGGTGCGCCTGGTGTGACGCTGAACGCGCCGCTGTTCGAAGGGCTGGTCGACAGCAAGGCGATGGTGCGCGGCAGCTGGGGCGCTGCGCCGGTGTCAGGCCTCGAGCCGCGGCCCGGCGACTACGTGGTCGAGAAGATGCGGATGAGTGCTTGGGAAGGCACCAAGCTGGAGACGATCCTAAAAGCCACTGGCCGCGACATGATCATCAACACCGGTGCCTGGACCAACATGTCGATCGAACACACCGCCCGCACCGGCGCCGACAAGGGCTATTTCATGATCGTGCCGGAGGATTGCTGCTCGACCATGAATGCGGACTGGCACTCGGCCTCGATCAACTTTGCCATGCAGAACGTCGCCGTGGTCACGCGCGCGGATGCCGTCATCAGAGCGCTGGGATGAGCGGTGGCAAAGCTCTTGCACCTCTCCTGCTCGCCGCGCGTCGATTCCGAGTCGAGCGCCGGTGCGCGCATCTTTCTTAACGGCTTTCGCAAGGCCCGCCCCGATTGGGACATCGACGTCGTCGATCTTTGGCAGGAACGGATGCCGGAATTCGCCGGTCCCATCGTCGAGGCCAAATATGCGCGCATGAGGGCGGAGACCTTCAACGACGCCCAACGCAACAATTTCGCTGAGGCCGAACGAATTGCGACGCGCTTCTCGCTGGCCGACCGCGTGCTGATCTCGACGCCCATGTGGAATTTCGCCATCCCCTACAAGCTGAAGCAATGGTTCGACATCATCATCCAGCCCGGCCTGACGTTCCGCTTCGACCCGGCGCAGGGCTACATTCCGCTGCTCAAGGACCGCCCGACCATCGTGATCCTCGCCTCCGGCAGCGACTTTGCCACCGGCATGAACCGCGGTCGCATTGACATGGCGACGCCCTATCTGCGCGAGGCACTCCGCTTCATCGGCGTCACCGACGTGCGCTTCGTACCGATCGGACCAACCACGGGGCCGGCCGAGTCGCTGCGCGCCGCTCGCGAGGTGGCGTATCGCCGACTAGAGGAGATCGCCAGACGATTCTGATGATTGGTCCGTCGCGCTGTACGCCATCGCGAGTAGAGCGAATAGCTACGGCCAATTCCCGCTAGGTCCAACATACTGGCCGCGTATCAGGCCAGACGCGCTGAACGCGGAGTAAGCGTTGATCCCGGCATGGCAATCGGCCCTTTAAACGAGCGCAAGGTGGGATTAGCTTAACCTAACGTCCATCAAACCGGCAGCAGCTCAATGTCATATCCTGAGCATCGAGCAGACGCCGAGAACGGCTGATGGTCCGCCTTGGCGACCTCAGGCCCGCCGCTTGGCTCTGGAATTGAGGCTGCAATGCTCTGATGGGTTTCCCGCTTGAATATCCTGAATCAACTCATTCGTGCTAGAGTGCCTCGCTTCGCGGAAGAACTTCTTTCTCAGGTGAGGTAATTGTTGAAGGCAAGGCCTCGTTCGGAGTACGAGGAGTGAATGGACCTACGGCAGCTCGAATACTTCCTGCGTGTGGCAGAGCGTAAGAGCATCTCTCTTGCTGCGGCCGATCTGAGCATCGCGCAGCCGACACTGACCAAAAGCATCAAGCTGCTGGAAGAGCAGCTTGGCGTGAAGCTGTTCGAGCGCTTACCACGCGGCGTTGCACTGACATCGTTCGGGACTACGTTGCTACGCCACGCTGAGGCCGTACATGTCCAGATCAAGGATGCTGGTCACGAGATTGCCGCTCAGCGTTCCGGTGCGGTCGGGACCGTGGTGATCGGTGCCGGCCCGACATGGTTGCGTCGGTATCTTCCGGCAGCGCTTGCGCGCACGGTCTCGGCATATCCGTCAATTCGGGTCCGTGTTGAGGCCGGCTTCGACGAGTCGCTGCTTCGCGCGCTGAGGCAAGGTGAGCTCGACTTCGTGGTCGCAGAAATCCCATCGATCGAGGACCAGCGGGAGTTCGAGACTCTGACACTGACATCCGATCGGCTCGGTGTCTGTTGCCGCCGCGGTCATCCGCTGACCCGACGCCGGCGAGTCAGAATGAGCGATCTTTTGCAGTATCCCTGGATCAAGCCACCACATGCGACTCGGGCTCATCGACGGCTCGACTCGCTATTTGTCGCCAATGATCTCCCGCCGCCCTCGAGTGTACTCGAAAGCGGATCGGTGGCGCTTCAGCTCAACGTACTTCGACAGTCCGACGCGCTCGCAACCACCGTGTCGAAAACGCTGCAAACACCTGAAGGCGATGGCCTCGTGATGCTCAATGTTCCCGAACTTGCACTGACGCGGGATGCCGGCATCATCACGCGCAAGGACGGCTTCGTCTCGCCGGCGGCCGCGGGGATCATCGAGGCGCTCAAGGCAGTCTGCGCTGCGGAGATAGCGAGCCGCAAAGGGAAGCCATAGCTTTTATCTATGTTAGTGGCACAATTATCTCTTTGTAAGAATACCTGAATCCTGTTTTGCTTGGCCCCGATAGAGAGCCGGAATCGGCCGAAACGCGGGGAGGATTGAGATGCCAGGACAGAGCGGGAAGCGTGGCCTGACGCGCCGTCAGGTCGTGGGTGCAGGTGGCGCGGCTGCGCTGGGGTTCGCTGCGCCGTGGCGATACGCGGCGGCGGCCAAGGTCGCGCCGATGACCATCGTGATCAACCAGTCGCCTTGGTTCAACAGCTTCCGCAAGACGGTCGAGCTCTACGAGAAGGAAACCGGCAACCACGTCGAGCTCGACGTCAATCCCTTTGCGGGATCGCTGGAGAAGCAGCGCAACTCCGTGCGTGCCGCGAACGGCCAGTACGACTTGCTGATCATGAATTCCGGATGGGTCGCCGAAATGTATTTCGGCGGTTTCGTCGAGCCGATCGCCGCGATCGATCCGTCCTTCAAGCTCGATCCTGATGTATACACGCTCGACAACACCGTCTATTTCGATGCCGACAAGAAGACGATGTCGGCCTCCGGCAAGCTGATGTCGGTGCCGATCTCGCCGCTGATCCCGCTGCTTTATTATCGCGGCGATCTCTACAAGGAAGCGGGACTGAAGGCGCCGGAGACGTTTGCCGAGCTCGAGGCCAATGCCAGGAAGCTGCACAAGCCGCCGAGCCGCTATGGCATTGTCCAGCGCGGCGCCCGCGGCCCGGCCTCCGTCAGCTACGACTTCTATCCCTATCTCTACGGCTTCGGCGGCGGCATCTTCAAGAACCAGGCGGCCGGCGACTATACCGTCACGCTCAACAACGAGGCCGGTCGCACCGCGCTCGACTATTACTTGCGGCTCGCCAAAGAAGCCGGCCATCCGCAGACCGCCTCCCTCGACCAGGCCGAGGTGATCCAGAACATGCTGACCGGCAAGGCCGCGCACATCAGTGTGGTGGTCTCGGCATGGTCGCAGATGGACGATCCCGACAAATCCGCCGTGGTCGACAAGGTGGAGTTCGCGGTCACTCCGCACGCGGAGGGCTTCTCGACCGGTCCCGGCCTCGGCCATTGGCTGGGCGGCATCGCACGCAACGTGCCCGATGATCGCAAGCGCAGCGCGCTCGAATTCCTGCGCTGGTTCCAGACCAAGGAGGCCCAGCTCGCCTATACCAAGGTCGGCGGCATTCCCGTCAGTGCGGCGAGCTCTCGCGACCCGATCGCGCAGGAGCGCCGCTACCGCTGGATGAAGCCGCTCGGCGAGGCCCTGCCGCACGCGGTCAACATTTACCAGTTCCCGCAAGCGAGCGAGGTGATCTCGATCCTCGAACTCGGCCTCAATCAGGCCGTCGCCGGCAATGCCACGTCGGTGCAGGCTCTCAACAGCATGGCCGAGCAGATCTTTGGCGTGATGTCGAAGCACAGCTACAATACCGGCAAGCTGCCCGCATTGCCCTGAGGCCAATGATGAAGCCTACCGCGAGCGCCACCGCGCAAATCGGCGCGGTGATGGCAGAACCATCCGCTTCGGCGGGGCAGCCGACGGCGGCTGATTTCCAGCGCGGCCTCGACGAGCGGCTGTGGCGCTGGCTGACATTGTCGCCGGCATTGCTGCTGTTGCTGGCACTCAGCGTGCTGCCGCTGGTCAATCTGTTCGCGACGAGCTTCTTCACCGTGAGCTGGAGCGGCGGCCATTCGAGCTTCGCCGCCGCGGGCCTGAACAACTACCGCGCGCTTGCCGGCGACACGCTGTTCCGCGCCGGCATTCTCAGCACCATTCTGTTCGCGGTGTTTGCCGTCGGCGGGCAGATGCTATGCGGCTTTGTGCTCGCGCTGCTCTGCACCGGCGTTACACGTGGTCGCTTGCTCTATCGCACCATCTTCATCCTGCCGATCCTGGTTCCCGGCATCGTCGTCGGCGCGATCTGGAAACTTCTGCTCAATTTCGATTTCGGCCTGGTCAACCAGGCCATCGCGCTGGTCGGTATCGATCCCCTCAACTGGCTCGGCTCGCCCAACACGGCCCTGGCTTCGGTGATCTTCGTCGACATCTGGCACTGGACACCGTTCTGCTTCCTGCTGTTTCTGGCAGGCCTGCAATCGCTGCCCCAGGATGTCTACGAAGCCGCCAAGATCGACGGAGCCAGCGGCTGGCAGGAGCTGACATATGTCACGCTGCCGATGATGCTGCCGACCATCATGGTGACCTTCGCCTTCCGCCTCGTGCTTGCGTTGAAGGTCTTCGACGAGGTCTATTTGCTGACAGGCGGCGGGCCGGGCACGTCGACCCAGGTCATGAGCTTCACGCTCTACCAGCGCTTCTTCCGAGAGGACCAGACCGGATATGGTTCGGCGATGTCGGTCGCGATCATCTTCATGACCTGCATTCTGTTGTCGGCCGCTTTTGCGGCGCGCGGACGGATGGGGGCTGCGAAATGACGACGCCTCCGAGAGCAGGCTCTTTGATCGTTCATGCGCTGCTGATCGCCGCGGCCCTGCTTGTGCTCATCCCCGTGGTCTGGGTCGTCGCTGCCGGATTCCGCACCCAGATCTCGCTGCTGTCAGGCGCGTTCTGGTTCACGCCGGTCCTGAAGAACTTCAACGAGGTGCTGTTTTCCAAGACCTCGGACTTCCTCGTCAACTACCGGAACTCGCTCGTCGTCGGCACGCTCAGCACGCTGATCTGCCTCGTCGCCGCCACGCTCGCCGCTTGGTCGCTCAACCGGATGTCCTGGCCGCGCTGGTTCGTGCACATCTTCCTCGGCTGGGCGCTGGTGTTTCACATGTTCCCGCCGCTGGCGCTGGCGAGCGCCTGGTTCACCATCATGCGCACGGTCGGCCTCGACAACACGCTGAGCGCCGTGGTGCTCGCGCATACCGTGCTCAACTTGCCGATGGCGCTGTGGCTGATGGGCGTATTCGTGCGCGACGTGCCGGTCGAACTCGAGGAAGCCGCCCGGCTGGACGGCGCCACGACGCCGGTCCTGCTCTGGCGGATCGTCCTGCCGATCATCGCGCCAGGCCTCGCTGCGACCGGCATTCTGACCTTCGTGTTCAGCTGGAACGATTTCGGCGTCGCGCTGACGCTGACCATGAAGCAGACCGCAACCGTGCCGGTCGCGATCGCCAAATTCGCCCAGGACTACGAGATTCTCTACACGCAGATGGCGGCCGCCGCCGCGCTGTCGATCCTGCCCGCACTCGTGCTGCTCATCATCGGCCAGCGCTACATCGTGGCGGGGCTCACGCAAGGCGCCGTGAAATAAGACGCGACCAACGAAGGAAATGCCATGAAGACGGTCTTCGTTCTCTTTGATTCCCTCAACCGCCATCTGCTCGGCGCCTATGGCGGCAAGCGAATTCCGACACCGAACTTCGATCGCCTCGCCGCGAAGACGCTGACCTTCGATCGCCATTATGTCGGCAGCCTGCCTTGCATGCCGGCGCGGCGCGATCTCCTCACCGGCCGGCTCAGCTTCCTGCACCGAAGCTGGGGCCCGCTCGAGCCGTTCGACAATGCGATGCCGGAGCTCTTGCATCACGCCGGCATCTATAGTCACCTCATCACCGATCACTTCCATTATTGGGAGGACGGCGGCGCGACCTATCACAATCGCTACGACAGTTATGAGTTCGTGCGCGGCCAGGAAGGCGATCCCTGGAAGGCGATGGTGCAGCCGCATTGGGAGCGGCTGCGCGAGATGTATCACGCGCGCCAGTTCACCACCGACCGGCGCAAGTACCACTCGCAGAACATCATCAACCGCGAGTTCATCAAGGAGGAGAAGGACTTTCCGTCGGTGCAGTGCTTCGCGCACGCCTTCGACTTCCTCGACCGCAATTACGACGCCGACAACTGGTTGCTCCAGCTCGAGACCTTCGATCCGCATGAGCCGTTCCACGCGCCGGCCCGGTTCAAGGCGCCGTTCGACAGCGGCTGGAATGGTCCGATCCGCGACTGGCCGCGCTATGGCCGGGTCGACGAGCTCCCGGCCGAATGCGAGGAATTGCGCGCAAACTATTACGCCGTGGTGTCGATGTGCGACTTCCTGCTCGGGCAGTTGCTCGACGATTTCGACCGCCGCGACATGTGGAAGGATACCGCCCTCGTCGTCACCACCGACCACGGGTTCCTGCTCGGCGAGCACGATTTCTGGGCCAAGAACCGCATGAACCTTTACGAAGAGATCGTGCACATTCCATTGTTCGTGCACGATCCGCGGCGCCCGCAACCCGGCGCGCGAAGCGGAGTCCTCACCCAGTCCATCGATCTTGCGCCGACATTCCTCGATCTCTTCGACGTGGCGCCGCCGCCCGAGATGGAGGGGCACTCGATCCTGAAGGCTGCGCGTTCCGCCCAGCCGTTACGGGAGGCGGCGCTGTTCGGGTATTTCGGCGGCGCCGTGAACATCACCGATGGCCACTATACTTATCATCGCTTTCCCGCCGATCTGAAGACGCAGGAGATCTTCCAGTACACGGTGATGCCGACGCACATCCGCTCGCCCTTCCTGCCGGAGGAACTCGCTGGCGCATCGCTGTCGGACGGCTTCCCATTCACCAAGGGCGCAAAGCTGCTCAAGGTCCCCGTGATCGAGCGCTCGCCAATGTATCTCAATTACGGCCCGGGCGCGCTGCTCGAGAACGACACGCGGCTGTATGATCTTGCGAAGGATCCAGGCCAGCAGCAGCCCGTGAAGAACGGAGCACAAGAGGCGCGCCTTGTCGCGCTGATGGCGCGTCTGATGGCGGCCAACGAGGCGCCGCCCGAAGCTTTCGGCAGGCTCGACTTGCCGGGACCGGCAGCCCAACGCGAGGTATCGTGATGGCCGCGGAGCTGCGCGCCAAGGTCGGCGATCTCAGGCAGTTCGCGAGCGTCCGGCGCGTCGTGCTCGATGACGGCGTGGAGCGCGGTGTGGCCGCGCTCGCCTTCTCCAACGGTGGTGGCCTCGATTTCTGGGCGCTCGCCGACCGGTCGCTCGACATCGGACCGCTGTGGTGGAGGGGCATGCCGGTGGCCTGGCAGAGCATGGCCGGTTTCCGCAGCCCGCATCTGCACCATCCGGAGGAAGAAGACGGGCGCGGCTACAGCCGCACCAATTCCGGATTCCTCGTCACGTGTGGCCTCGACCATTTTCGACAACCCATTCCTGGTCATCCTATGCACGGCCGGCTGCCGTTCACGCCGGCGCGTGTGACCGCCCAGGGCGAAGACTGGAACCGGTCTGAGCCCGTGCTGTTCTGCCAGGGCGAGGTCATGCAGTTTCGGTTTGGCGGCGAAGCGTTGCGCGTCAGGCGCCGGCTTGAGGCGCCAATTGGCGGCAACCTCTTGCGAATTCGCGACGAGGTGACCAACCTTTCAAACGATCCCACGCCGCAAGCGAGCCTTTATCACTTCAATTTTGGCTACCCCGCTCTCGCGCCGGGATCATCCGTGACCCTTGGCTCGCGGCGTCTGCTGGAGGTCAAGGCACTGCCTGATGTCTCGTTATTGTCGGAGTCCGTCAGCTTTCCCGCTGGCGATGAAGGCACCTCCGCGACTTGCAAACTGGCAACACCGTTGGACAACGACATGACGCTAGAGATCGCCATCACATTCGATGCCAGCACCCTTCCACATCTTCAGCTTTGGCACGATTTGCGGCCACATGCTTGTGTGCTTGCGATCGAACCCTGCACAAGCGCCAAGGTGAATGGAACCGAAGCGGTGCTCATGCCAGGCGAGAGTCGCGCCTACTCCTTGGACATCGAGTTTGAGATGAAATCCCAACGAGAGTGCTTGCTTTGAGCTGCTCCCACGATGTTGGGGGCCAAGACGCGGTTAGCTGGATTCACTGCCCGTTCATAGAAACCGAAACGCCAGACACAAACGAGCTTCTGGACCTCAGCTGCGCTGGCTTAATTCAGACCTCAATCTTGTTCACCAAAGGCCAGGGATCGACCTGCCAGCAAATCTCCGGCTGACCTTGACCTGCCACTGAGTATTTTCTTCACAAGGGTTAGAGTCCGGCCTGAAGAAGGACGGACAGATGAAGCGAGCAAGGTCTACGGAAGAGCAGATTTTCGTGGTGAAGGAGCATGAAGCCGGGGCGCAGACGGCCGATCTGGCTCGCAAGCACGGGATCTCCGAAGCGACGATCTACAACTGGAAGGCCAAATTCGGCGGAATGGATGTCTCCGAGGCTAAGCGGCTGAGGGCCCTGGAGGAGGAGAACGCGAAGCTGAAGAAGCTGCTTACCGAGCAGATGCTCGATGCAGCCGCCCTTCGCGAGTTCCTCTCAAAAAAATGGTAGGGCCGGCCGCCACACTGCTGTCGCACACCTACAGGCCGTCATGAGCCTGTCGGAACGGCGGGCCCGCTCGATCGTGGGCGCGGATCGGAAGATGGTCCGTTACCGCGCCGACGAGCGCCTAAAACGGGCCGGCCGCGACGAAGTTCCCGCGACCTCCCCGCCTGTGCCACCCTTGTCGAACGACGGAGCGGCAGCACCCTTCCCCACTGTGCTGGGATTCGCCAGGATGGTCTGGGCCGCGGCGATCCAGGCGCTGGCGCGCAATATGACGAGATCCGTGCTGACGATGCTCGGCGTGTTCATCGGCGTCGCTGCTCTGATCACCATGGTGGCGATCGGCCAAGGAGCCAACGAGGTAGTTCGCCAACAGATCGAAAGTCTTGGCACCAACCTGTTCGTCGTGGTGCCCGGCGCAACACGTCTTGGCGGGGCACGAGGCGGCTTCGGCAGCGCTTCAACACTGACCACCGCCGACGTTGCCGCCATCCGGCGGGAATCAGCCAATGTCAGCAGCGTAAGTTACCTGATCCGCCAGGGCGGGCAGATTCAGTACATGAACCGCAACTGGACGACGATCATCCAGGGGGTCAGTGCCAACTATCCGCCGATCACCAACTGGCGCATCGCCGAGGGCCGCGGCATCAGCCGCGACGAAGTGCGCTCCTCCGCGCTTGTGGCCGTGATCGGACAATCGGCTGCGAGACAGCTGTTCAACGTCGACCAGAGTTCAGTGGGCGCCATTGAAGAGCACCCCCGTGCGAGTCATTAGTCTTCTCGCTTCAAAGGGACAGACGGCTTATGGCCAAGACCAGGACGACATCGTGATGGTGCCGTTCACCAGGGCCGAGCGGAAGATCCTCGGCGTCGCTGCGCCATGGCAGAGCCAGAATCCCCTCAACTGGGTCTATCCGCCGAACCCAAATCCGTACAATCTGCAGCGGCGACTGGCCGGCTTGGTCAATCAGATCTATGTCCAGGCTACCAGCCAGGACAATCTGCCGGAAGCAGTCGCCGAGGTCACGCACATCCTGACCAGGCGCCACAACATCCGGCCCGGCCAGCCCAACGACTTCTCGGTGCGCAATCTCAGCCAGATCGCGGAGACCGCTCAGGGCAGCAGCCGGACGATGGCGATCCTGCTCGCTGCCGTTGCCTCGATCTCCCTCCTGGTCGGCGGCATCGGTATCATGAACATCCTGCTCGTGTCCGTGACCGAGCGCACCCGCGAAATCGGTCTGCGCATGGCGCTCGGTGCCCGCGGTATCCACGTCCTGCTGCAATTCCTGGCGGAGGCGGTGTTTCTCAGCGTCAGCGGCGGAATTGCCGGGATTCTGACCGGCCTGGTCTTCTCGCTGCCGTTGCCGCCTTTGTTCGGATGGCCTGCGGTGATATCGCTGTCGGCCGTGCTGGTGGGCTTCGCCTTCGCGGGCCGCCGTTGGAATCTTCTTCGGATATTATCCTGCCCGTAAGGCCGCCCGTCTCAACCCAATCGAAGCACTACGAGTAAAGCGGAGGGGCGGACTGCGGGCGAATAAATCGGAGGCCCTTGGCACGCCGGTTGATCTAAATCAGTAGGTCGTCGGATCAGTTTGGTTAGAAATGATGCGGGTCCGCTCTGGAGGATCACTCGCACGCATGAGGAACGGCATGGAGAAGAGCGATGCTGATCCAGAACCCTCGTGAACCACAAGCTCCGCGTTACGATCTGACGACGATTTGGCTCCACTGGGCGACCGTTGGGCTCATCGCCGCCCTGTGGGTAATTGGTCAGACGGCCGATTGGGTGCCGCGCGGCCCATTTCGGACCGGCCTGTGGTCTATCCACGTGATACTCGGACTTGCCACTGGGCTCGTCCTTCTGACGCGTGTCGCCTGGCGCGCGCATTTCGGGCTCGCTCTGCCGCCTGCCGACACCGGAATTCTTCATGCAATTGCAGGAGCTACGCATTACCTGCTGTACATCCTGCTCGGAGCGGTCGTTGTACTTGGCATCATCGATGCCTCGTATCGAGGCTTCGATCTGTTCGGAATCTGGTCCGTGCCGCAGTTCGGGACAGGGAACGCCGCGACCCGGCGCGACATCAATGAATGGCACGAGCTCGCGGCCAATTTGACAGTTCTTGTCGCTTTCCTGCACGCCTTGGCGGCGCTCGTCCATCAGTACGTCTGGCGCGACCGTCTGCTTGACCGCATGAGCCTGTAATTCCCCTTCCTGCCGCGACGAGCGGTCGCTCCTAGATTAGCCGGCTCGACGACCGGCTTACGCCAGAAGTGGCCGTACCCAATGAGGCGTCCGCCAATTTCCGCCATTTCCGCGGTCATTCTCTTGAGAAGTGTTGCTGCGGCCGACGGTAAAAAATAGATTTGCATGCGATGAAAGGGGAAGCACGACGGTCCTCCGCCGCCATAGCGAATTCTTATGGTGGGCCGCGGATGCCTGAAGGTGGACAGAAGCAGTAGGCGGATCGAAGGGAGGGCTCCTCTCGCTGCGCAGAATTTGTGCACGTCAGAGGCATCGCGACGCAATCCATGTTGCTGTGGCGATGTTCGCCGTTCACTCCTTGGCGAATTTGGCGATGGCCTTGACAATGGGCGAGCGCCATGTCGCTGCGGTCGTCAGCATCCAGCATTCATATTGAAAATCCGAGATCAGGCCCACCTCGACCAGATCTCCGCGCTCAAGCTCGCGTTCGAACACGAAGCGCGGACCGCGCGCGATATGGTCGGTCTCCACCGCCATTCGCTTGATGAGATCGTAGTCATCGGAAAGAAAAGCCTCGAGGCTGCGTTTCTGCGCATCGGCGATCATGCCGAGCCAAGCCCTGAAGTCCGGCGTAAGGCCGGCGCTCGCGAGCGGCAGGCGCGTGAATTCGGCAGCCGATAGCGGCGCGGCCTTCAGCGCTGGGTGGCCGGGACGTGCCACGACAATGTAACGATCCTCGAACACCTTGATGCGGATGAAGCCGTCCTGCGGTGTCGCCAGTTGATGATTGCAGAACACCAGATCGAACGTGCCGGCCCGCAACGCCCGCATCATCAGGTTCGGCCCGGCGTAGCGCGTGACGAACTGAAGACGAGGAAATGCCTGTGCCGCCTTCTGCATGACCTTCGGTAACGGATGCAGCCTGGTGGCGGGACCGACGCCGATCTTCAGCATGCCGGCTTCGCCTCTTGCCATCTGCTCGAGCTCGTGTCCGAGCGTGCCGACGCTCTGCAACAGCGTCGAGGCATGATCGGCGACGAACTGGCCATAGGAGGTCGGGCGGGCGCTGGTGTTGGTCCGCTCGAACAGCTGAATGCCGAGCTTGGCTTCGAGACGGCCGATGCTCTTGCTCAGGGTGGGCTGGGCGATGCCCAGCGCCTTGGCCGCGCCGCTGAAGCTGCCCGCGCGGCAGATCGCGACGATCTGTTCGAGGTGACGCAAATCCATGAAGCGACCATAGCAGATGCGTGCGGTCGCAACGAGATGGCATTATTTGCGCGCGTCCGGCACCCTGATCAGCACCGCGATCGCCGCGCTAAGCAGCAGGGAGACGCCGCCGGCGGCCAGCGCCAGCGAGAAGCTGCCGGTCTGGGTCTTCGCAACGCCGAAGAACCACGGGCCGACCGTGCCGCCGAGATTGCCGAGGCCATTGATCAGGCCGATGCCGACGCCGGCCACGCTCGCCGGCAGCACTTCGCCGGGCAGGGTCCAGAACGGGCCGAAGCGGCCGAGGAATGCGCCGATGCCGATCGAAAGGCAGATCACCGTGGCCCAGGTCCCGCCGCCGGTGAACTGGAGGACGATCAGCGGCACGCCTGCGGCGGCAGTTGCCGCGATCATGTGCCATTTGCGCTCGCGCCGCCGATCCGAGCTTATGGCCACCGCCAGCATCGTGACGATCCCGAGCACGGAAGGCACCGAGGCGAGCAGCCCAACCAGTCCGATCGAAAGTCCGGTTTCCTTCAGCACGGTCGGGAACCAGAAGTTCACACCCCATTCGGCCATCAACGCCAGGAAATTATAGAGCGCGAGCAGCAGCATGCTCGGATGCCAGAGCGTGGAGAGCCAGTGGCCGGAGATCGTTGCAGTGGTCTGTTCCGCCTCCGCCGCCAGCCTGCCTGTCAGCTCGGCGCGCTCGCGCGGCGGCAGCCATTCGGCATTGCCCGGGCGATCCTCGATCGCCCACCACCAGACCAGCGCCCAGACGAGGCCCGGAATGGCTTCGATCACGAACATCCAGCGCCAATGCGAATAGGTCAGGATCAGTCCCGAGATCGGACCCGCGATCATGGGCGCGATCGGGAAGGTGAGCAGGAAGAGCGCATTGGCGCGGGCTCGCTCCGCCTTCGTGAACCAGTTCCTGATCAGCACCAGCGTGCAAGTCAGCACGCCTCCTTCAGCTAGGCCCAGTGCGAAGCGGTTGAGCGCGAGCTCGAACGGCGTCTGCACGAGCGCCATCGTGAGCGAGATGAAGCTCCAGAGCAGCATCTGACACAGCAGCACCCGCTTGGGGCTCCAGGTCGAGGCCAGCCGTCCCGCCGGGATTTGCAGGAGGATGTAACCCCAGAAGAACAGGCCGTTGGCGAACCCGAGTCCGGCAGGCGTGAAACCGAGTTCGTCCCTGACAAAGGGCGCAGCCATCGACAGATTGGTGCGATCGACGAAGGCGAGCAGATACATCGTGAAGGCGACGCCTAGGATACGGGCCCAGCGGTTTTTCGCGAGGCGGATGGCGAAGAATGCCGTGTCCTGCGAAGGCCGGGATGAAGCCATCGTTGGGGGCCGTCGATCGATGCTGGAGGCTGGGGTCTCGCTCATGAGATCAACCCGGTCGGCACGGGCGTGTAGAGCTTCTTGGTCGGCAGGTTCGCCATGACCTGCTCCGGTCCGCCCTTGCTCTCGATCAACAGGCGCTGCGCCTCGTTGGCGTGGCGGTCTTCTTCCTCGGGGTTCACGATCGCGCGCAATTGCGCATCGAGCGCTTTCACCGTCGCGGCATATTCCGGCCGCGCGGCGAGATTGTTGCTTTCCTCCGGGTCGTTTTCCAGATCGAACAGCTCAGGCTCGAAGCGGACGTAGTAGATGTATTTGAACCGGCCTTTGCGCAGCATGTAGGACGCCGACGGCGAACCAGCGGCGTGATATTCGCTGAAGGCGATGCGGTCGCGATCATCGCCTTCGTTGGCGAGGCTGAACAGCGACTGGCCGGGGACGTCGTCGCCGTCAGCGGAAAGGCCGACGCCGTCGAGCACGGTGGGATAGGCATCGACCAGCGAGACCGGGGTCGAGGAGAGCTTGCCCGCGGGTATGCCTTCGCCGGCGACGATCATGGGGATCGCGACCGCTTCCTGATAGTGGTTGGATTTGCCCCAGAAGCCGCGCTTGCCGGCGTTCTCGCCGTGGTCCGACGTGTAGAGGATGCGCGTGGTCTCGCGCAGTCCCGCCGCATCGAGTGCGCCGAGCACGCGGCCGACCTGCGCGTCCATGAAGCTGACGAGACCGAGATAGGCCGCGAGCGCGCGGCGCTGGTCCTGTGGATTGGGCGCGCCGCCCGACAACAGGTCCGCGAGCCAGGGATGCGGCTGATAGCCGGAGCTCGGGCCGTAGGTCGGATCCGGCATGTCCTCGATCGGGTAGAGGTCGAAGAATTCTTTCGGTGCCACCAGCGGATAGTGCGGTGTCACGAAGGAGACGAACAGCGCCCAGGGCTGTTGCGATCCGGCAGCCTCGTGCAGCCATTGCGTGGCGATGTCAGCGACGCGGCGGTCATATTGGGTGTACTCGCTCTCGCCGACGCTGGCCGCTTCGGCAATCGCCGAGCGCTTGCGTGGCGGCGGCACGAAATCGGGGAACTGCTTGCGGATCGACAGCTGGATCATGCCGACGCCGCCGGTGATGTGCATCGGGATATGCTGCTTGTCGAAGCCGGTCGGATCCTCCTCGAGCCGGTAGTGCAGCTTGCCGACGGATTCGACGCGCACGCCGGCCGCCTGGAGCTTGTGGCCCCAGCTCGGCACCCGTCCGTCATAGGCGATCGAGTTGTCCCAATATTCGATGTCGTGGATGTAACGGCCGGTGGCGAAACTGGCGCGGGCCGGCACGCAGATCGGGCAGCTCGTATAGGCATCGACGAAACGCGTGCCGCGCGCTGCCAGCGCATCGAGATTCGGCGTCTTGGCGAGCGGATGTCCGGCACAGCCGAGCATGCTGGCGTTGTGCTCGTCGGACATCAGAATGAGCAGATTCTGGGCCTTCAAGTCGGTCCTCCCTATCTTTTCTGCCGCGCGCCTTGACAGGCTTAAGGGCAGTTTGTTGAAGCGAGAGTGCCAGAGCAGGCCGAAGGGAGGTACCGACAAAACTTCGCAAGGGTCATAGCCGCCGTCTATGGCGAGTTCAATATCTGGCGATTGCGATAGCCGCGGAGGTTAGGCGCGCCCCTGGAATCCCTGCCCCTGGCCGAGCACGAACTGGCCGGGATCGTGTCCCCCAGCATGGTGTAACTGGCGGCGGGTCACCGCGTTCGCCGGCGGGAGCCGGGCCGGTCAGCTGGCGATAGCCGGAAGGCTGACGGTTGGATCATCGCTTAACGGCGCGATGGTTTCCAGCGTCATGTAGCGGGCGCGCTGGACCGCCCACTCATCGTTCTGTTCGAGCAGGATCGCTCCGATGAGGCGGACGATGGCATCCTCGTTGGCGAAGATGCCGACCACCTCGGTCCGCCGCTTGATCTCACCGTTAAGGCGCTCGATCGGGTTGGTGGAGTGCAACTTGGCCCGATGCTGCGGCGGGAACGTCATGTAGGCGAGCACGTCGGTCTCGGCCTCGTCGAGGAAGCAGGCCAGCTTCGGCAGCTTGGGGCGGAGCTGATCGGCGACCTTGCGCCATTGGGTTCGCACGGCCTCGGCATCGTCCTGGGCAAACGCGGTGGCGATGAAGGCGGAGACCACGCGCCGGCCGCTCTTGCCGGCATGTGCCAGCGCGTTGCGCATGAAGTGGACGCGGGGATCGTTGAAAAAGTCTGAATTGACTGATTCCATTCTCGTCGGCGATTCGCGATCGGCGGAGCAAACGAGATGCTGGGGCGCAAGGAGCGGGATCAACTTGAGCTCTTCATCACTGGCTCGCTCGAACAACTCGTCCCAGATGAACACGTGCTGGCGCGGGTCGATCGTGTGCTCGACCTGTCGTGGCTAAGGGAAGAGGTCACCGACTGTTACTGCGCGAATGACGGACGGCCCGGCATCGATCCCGAAGCGGCGGTACGGCTGATGCTCGCCGGTCTGCTCACCGGCATCGTGCACGATCGCAAGCTGATGCGTGAAGCTCAGGTCAACATCGCGATCCGCTGGTTTGTCGGTTATGGCCTGCATGAGCAATTGCCGCACCATTCCAGCCTCACGCGCATTCGCCAGCGCTGGGGCGAAGAGCGGTTCCGTAGGATCTTCAAGCGCACGGTCGAGGCCTGCCTGAAGGCCAAGATCGCCACAGCGGAGGTGGTCCACATCGATGCGTCCCTGATCCGCGCCAACGTGAGTTGGGACAGCCTCACCGAGCAGCATGTGATGGATGTACTGAGCGAAAATCAAAGCGAGGATGAAAGCGAGGTTGAGAGAACGGGCCGACAGAGTGGCAAGTATAAGAAGATCTGCACGACCGATCCCGATGCAACGATGGCCACGAATGCCCGCAACCGGCGGCTGGAGCCCTCTTACAAGCAGCACACGGCCGTCGACGACAAGGTCGGCGTCATTCTGGATGTCGCGGTCACAACTGGACAAACGAACGAAGGCGAGATGATCGAGCCGCAAGTCGATGAGGTTGAAGCGATTACAGGCGTTGAAATCAAAACGGTCACTGCCGATGCTGGCTATGCCTACGCTAAAGTCTGCGGCGCTCTTGAACGGCGCGGCATCGATGCCCTGATCCCAGCTAAAGCCGAACCAATCAAGAGTCGCGTACCGCTCAGACGCTTCCGGTACGACGCCAAGCACGACATCCTGAAGTGCCCGCGAGGACGTATCTTACGCCCCGCGCGACCCATCAAGCACGGGCGTTTCTTTTACTCGAAGGCGAAGGATTGCTCCCGGTGTCCACTCAAGGGTGACTGCCTATCGAAGGGGCGAGTTAATAAGGCAGTTGTTGTGGGTAACGATTATCCTGCACTACTCCGCGCCCGCCGCCGTCGCGAGCGATGGAGCTGGCAGGATCGACGGCTCTATCAGCGCCATCGCTGGCGTTCAGAGGGCTTCCATGGCGAAGCCAAGACCTGGCATGGGCTGGCGCGCGCCATACGGCGTGGTCTACCGAACATGAAGATCCAGGCTTACCTGACGGCCGCCGCCATCAACCTTAAGCGGCTGGCAGCCGCTTTTGATGCGCTTCTTTTGTGCTTGATCGTCTTTCTTCGACGCGTCGCGGTCCCGCATCGCGACGCGTGCCGGATTTGATGTGAAGGCATCAATGGGCCGGTTGCTGCATTGAGCGGACCCGTGAACCACTTATACAACAGCCCCACGCGGCAACGCTGCCAGCTGGCGTTGAGCACCTTGGTCACGGTGGCCTTGATGCCCTCGTGGGCGTCGGAGACGACCAGCTTGACACCACGCAGGCCGCGGCGGGCGAGCTTGCGCAGGAACGCGGTCCAGAACGTCTCGGCTTCCGACGGGCCGACGTCCATGCCGAGCACCTCGCGCCGGCCGTCGCCGTTGACGCCGACCGCGATGATCACTGCGACCGAGACGATCCGCCCATTTTGGCGCACCTTCACATAGGTGGCGTCGATCCACAGATACGGCCAGTCGCCCTCGATCGGGCGGCCGAGGAAGGCCTTCACCTTGTCGTCGATCTCGGCGCAGAGCCGGCTGACCTGGCTCTTGGAGATGCCGCTCATGCCCATGGCCTGCACTAGATCGTCGACCGATCGGGTCGAAACGCCCTGCACATAGGCTTCCTGCATCACGGCGGTGAGCGCCTTCTCGGCCATGCGGCGCGGCTCCAGGAAGCCCGGGAAATAGGAGCCCTTGCGCAGCTTGGGAATCCGCAGCTCGACCGTGCCGGCCCGGGTCTCCCAGATCCGGTCGCGGTAACCGTTGCGCTGGGCCAGACGCTCGGGGTTCTTCTCGCCGTAAGCCGCCCCGGTCCGGCTTTCGACTTCCAGCTCCATCAGGCGCTGGGCAGCAAAGCCAATCATTTCGCGCAAGAGATCGGCATCAGGGGTCTTCTCCACGAGCGTGCGCAGGTTCATCATGTCGTCGGTCATCGGTGGTTCCTCGGTTGCGTTGGCGTGTCGCAACCCGATCCTACCGGAGAACTGCCGGTGACCACCGCAAAGCCGCCCGCCCGCTACGGCGCTATTTGGGGGCGCGCGTCCGGGCGGCTTTGCTCTACCCAGCTACACCACCCTCGGGGACACGACCCTGGCCGGGCGGGCCATTGGCTGCTCCACCAGCAGAACGCGCGAACGATATCCGCTACGTCGGTCATCGACTAATATACCCGCGCACCAGCCGGCAAAGATCGGCGGCACCAGCCTTTGCAGACTGACTCGTGGCATAACTTGAGGCCCAAAGGATGCCCGCTTACCAGGGGCCGATCGTCGACGTCAGTTCGCTTCGAAGCTGAATCGGCTGCTTTCACCGACGCCGCTATGAAGCGATGAACTTCCTGAACCTTCGCGTGCCTGTCGCCCGCGGCGGTGGTCGTATCGCGTTCTGGATTGCGAGGAAAGGCCCGCAAGGGCCGTCGCTGGCGCCTGAGGACAAACGTCTGATCTTCTATGCCGTCATGGCAGGCTGGGTTTCGCTCGCAACGTTTGTGGTTTCCGCAACCGGCACTGCCTCGACCATAGTGCTGGGTTGGCCAGCGGATAGACGTCAGGTCGCCGAAGCCAAGTTGAAGATAGCGCAGCTGCAGCTTGAGCTGTTCGAGGCGCGACAGAAACACGCCCTCAAGGCCGGCGAACAAACCAATTAAGGGGGCGGCCGTCCACTCAAGGGCGAACGTTCCATCCTGCTCCCGTCGTACGACGCATTTCAAACGAGATTTAACGTGCAACAGATTTGGTCGCACGATGCAAATGGCGTCTGCTCTCGACCAAATGCCCAAAACCTCGCCACGTCACTCGGCTTGCTCATTTCGATGGCTTGGAATATGTATATACATGTCAGACCGAGGGTTGAACGGCATGGACGATCGCGTGCTGGTGTTCGACGGCATAGGACAGGACTTCCCGTCGCCGGGGCAGCGCACGCCAGTGCGAGTGCTGGACGGGATCAGCTTCGAGGCTGATCGCGGCAGGTTCATCGCAGTGATTGGGCCCAGCGGCTGCGGGAAGAGCACGCTGCTGCACATGGCTGCTGGCCTCCTCTTTCCGACGCGCGGGTCGGTGCATCATCGCGGGCACAAGGTGGCGTCGGTCAATACCGAGGTTGGCTTTGTGCCGCAGCAAGCGCAATTGCTGCCTTGGAAGACGCTTTTCGAGAACGTCGAATTGCCGCTCGTGTTGCGCGGCATTTCCGCGCCCGAGCGGCAGAAGCGCGTCGCCGACGTTCTTCGCTCGGTTGGCTTGTCCGGTTTCGAGCAGCATTTTCCCAGACAGCTCTCCGGCGGCATGCAAAAGCGCGGATCGATCGCGCGCACGTTGGTCTATCGACCCGACGTCATCCTGATGGACGAGCCGTTCGGCGCGCTCGATGCCCAAACGCGCATGGTGATGCAGAGCGACCTGCAGACGTTGTCGATGGAGGCCGGCGCCACCGTCATTTTCGTCACGCATGACATCACCGAAGCCGTGCTACTTGCCGACAATATCGTCGTGCTGAGCCAGCGGCCGTCGAAGCTGCTGGCCAACATCCCGATCGATCTACCGCGGCCGCGCAACATGTTCGAACCGTTCAAGAACCCGGGCTTCGACGTCGCCTATGACGCGGTCTGGACCGAATTCCGCTCGCAAATTCAAACCGGACAGATCCATTGAACGAGCAAAAGGCAATCGATGATGTTGCCTACCCGTCGTCGGCTGCGTCGAACGGAATGGCTGCGATTGGCTCGAAAGCGTTGCAGGTGGCGGTCAAGCTGTTGCCGGGTCTGGCGCTGCTGATCTTCTGGCAATGGGCCTCGGGCCGACTAATCAAAGAGATCTATGTCAGCAAGCCGACAGCGGTGATCGCACGGCTGTACGAGCTGTTTGCCTCCGGAGAGATCTACCCGCACCTGTGGGTCACCGGACAAGAGCTCGTACTCGGCTATATCATCGGCGTCGCCGGCGGCGTGTTCGCGGGCTATGCGCTCGGCCGCTCGCCCCGGCTGGCGCGAATCTTCGAGCCCTACGTGATGGCCTTCTACGGCATCCCCAAGATCGCCCTGGCGCCGCTCTTTATCATCTGGTTCGGGATCGGCATCGGATCGAAGGTCGCGCTTGCCTCGATCATGGTGTTCTTCCTGGTCTTCTACAACGTGTTCGCCGGGGTCCGCAGTGTCGATCGCGAGCTCGTCAATCTCACGTTGGTGATGGGCGCCAATCAGCGTCAGTTGACCTATCACGTGTTCCTGCCTGCCGCGGCGCCCTTTGTCATGCTCGGTATGCGGCTTGCAATTCCGTACAGCGTCATCGGCGTGATCGTCGGAGAGTTCACGTCCTCGATCCAGGGGCTAGGTCTATTCATCCATGAGGCGTCCTCGACCTACGATCCTGCCGGCGTCTTCGCCGGGATCGTGATCCTGCTCGGCTTTGTGACGATCGCCAATTTGATCGCCGGCGCCATCGAGCGGCGATTGCTTCGCTGGCGAACATTTTCGGGCTCCGGCCCAATCGATGCCTAAACCGAAGAGGATGGTGCAATGCGCGTGACGATGAATTGGGCGAAGATCGCCACACTTACTGCGGCGCTCACATTGTTGCCCGGTCTGGCCGAAGCCCAGCAAGCCGTGAAGATCGGCCTGGGTGCACCGACGCTGAGCTTCCTGCCGATCTGGTCGGGACGTGCGCTCGACACCTTCAAGCCGCAAGGCCTCACCGCCACGGTCGCTGCCTTGCCAGGCGGCGATGCCTCCGCGCTCGCCGCGCTCGACGCCGGCGATATCGATATGGCCGCAGTCGGCCCGGATTCGATGTTGCGCGCGGCCGCGAAGGGCCAGCCTTTCGAGATCGTGTACTCTTTGATGTCGAAGGTGACGCTGCAGCTTGTCGTTTCCAAGGATTTCCTTGAACGGACCGGCGTGAAGCCGACCGACCCAATGCAGAAGCGCCTCGCTGCGCTGAAGGGCGCGACGTTCGGCGCCACAGCTCTGGCCGGCGCCCAGGAAGCCGCGGCGCGCTGGCTCGCCGGGCAGGGCGGCCTGGATCCGAAAAACGACATCAAGGTGGCGCAGATCGGCAATCCCGTCGCGATCCAGGCGGCGCTCGAAGCCAAGCGCATCGATGCCTACGTGCTGTCGCCGCCCGAAGGCTTTCTCTCGGAGAAAGCGGGGAGCGGCGTCGTTCTCGTTGCGATGGGCGATGAATTTCCGCCGCTCGGCAAACAGCCCTACCTCGTGCTGGTTGTGAAGAAGCCGATCAGCCCGACGACGTCGGACCTCATCACGAAGACGGTGGCGGCGATGCAGGCGGCCAGCAAAGCCGTGATGGACAAGCCCGCCGAGACGGCCGACGCGATCCAGAAGCAGTTCTTCGCCAAGGCCGATCCGCAGGCGATCGCCTCGGCAGTCAAGAGCATGAGCAACGGCGTCGCCGATCTCGGCAAGATCGACGTCGACGGCATGAAGAACGCGTTGACCTTCAACAAGGAAGTCGGCAACAATTTCGGCAAGGATTTCGACGCCGCTGCGACCAAGGACGACCTGTGGACCAACGTCTTCGTCGACGGCGAGAAGGCGAAGTAAGGACGCAGATCAGCAGGGCCGCGCGTAACCGGCCGCGCGCGCATCGGCGTCCCATCGCAGGATGAGATCGTAGACGGCTACGTCCACCGGCGCAAAGGCGTCGAGACAGAGCTGATCGCCCAGGGGCGCGCAAGCTGGCGCTGCGGCGAACGACAGAAGCGTCGCCCGCAATCTGGTGATGATCTCGTCGGGACAATCAGCCGCCGCGACCAGGAACGGAATCGGCGCAAGATCGGTCGTTGCGACCACGCGGATCTGCGAAGCGAGCGCCGGATCGTGGCGCAGCATCAGGTCCAACGCGTAGCTGTCGAGCGGCCCGACGTCGATGTCGCCGGCCAAAAGCGCCTCGATCACCCGGCGCGGCGTCGTCAGCGGCCCGACGCTCTGGCGGTAAAGCTTTGCTCCGTGTTGCCTGAAGTACGGCAGTAGATGGTGGCGCAGCGCATTGTAGCCGGAATGCGAGTCGGGGACTGTGTAGCCAAGCCGGCCGCCGAACGTGTCCTCAAGCGATTGAAAGCGCGTTTTTGCGCCGACGATAAGCCGGGTCGCATAGACCGGCTTCCCGCCATAGAGCGCGCCACATGGAACAGGCGCCGCAACCGGCCGTGGACGAGCGCCTGCGAGCATGAATGGAAATCCGCACATGAAGGCTGCGCCGAGATCCTTGCGCGCCCAGAGATCGGAGAGCGCGAGCGGGAACGCGTGATCGATCACGTCGAGATCAATGCGGCTCTCGCGCGCGAGCCACGCGAATAGCTCCTTCCATGCCGCGGCTGCCCCTGGCGCCGGCGAATACATCCGCGCATTGGCGACGCATCGCGGCGCTGGCGGCCGGCCGGTCATGCAAAGCGCAGGCGCTGGCCGATGCCGATCCGCTCGGCCTTTTCAAGCATGGCATGGCCGAGGGCGATATCAGAGAGCGACAATCCGCGATGCCAGAGCAGATTGGTCTCGTCATCGCTCTGCCGTCCCGGCTTCAGCCCGGCAACGATCTGGCCGAGTTCGGCGTGAAGCGTTGTCTCCGACAGTTTGCCGGCTTCGACATGGGCGCGGAGGCTGCCGAATTTTCCGCCCTTGCACTGCCCCCAGTCGTCGACCACGAGCTTGCTCATGATGTCGGTCAGCGAGAGTTCGATCGCGCTCATCGTGCCGTAGGGCACAACAAAAGCGCCCTTCTTGATCCATTCAGTTTTGAGCATCGGCGTCGGCTTGTCGAGGCGCGAGGCCTCCACAACGATATCGGCGCCCTGGAGGCAGGATCGCCAATCCTCGGTCGCGACGACCTTCTTGCCAAGATCCTGGCTGAGCTTTTCGGCAAAGCTGTTGCGGCTTTCCTCGCGGCGCGAATGCACCCGGATCTCGTCGAAATCGAAGAGATGATCGAGCAGCCGCACGTTCCAGTAGGCGGTGCCGCGTGCGCCGATATGGCCGAGCACCTTCGAATTCTTGCGGGCGAGGTATTTTGCGCCGATCGCCGTCACCGCGCCGGTGCGCATGTCGGTAATGCCGCTGGCGTCCATGATCGCCTTCGGCGCGCCGTTGGAGGGATCGAACAGCGCCAGGATGCCCAGCTCGGAATGCAGGCCCTGCTTGTAGTTGTCCACGAAGTCGCCGACGACTTTGATGCCGGCCCGGTCGATCGGCGCCTTGATCGCGCCGCGCAGCACGTTGAAGTGCCCGTTGGCGGCGCCAGGCTCCAGATGAACGCGCGGTTCGATGACGGTGTTGCCGCGGCCTTGTGCCGCTAGGCTTGTCTCGATCGCTGTGAGGATCTCTTCGTCTGTGATCTTCAATTCCTCGATGTCGAGGCGGTTCAGATAGGAAATGTAGATCGGCGGCATTGCGCTGGCTCCCGATAATATGTCTATACATTAGGGGTGCCACAGGGCGTGTCAATCTGGCGGATTTGCAAACCCGCCCACTCGGCAAGGCCGGCCGGACCCGAGGCGAACGACCCGCGTGCGGGTGCTGCGCGTCGCGCTGCAAATGGGGCCGGAATCTGCCTATTGCGGCGCTTGTTCTGTTGTCGACGGCCAGCCCGGAACGCCTCGTGCGCGCACCTTTTGTAGAGGTAAATGGGGCGTTTGACGATGAAGCGGTGTCAATCGGCCCTTTAATTGCGGATTGATGTCAATTCTCTTTTTCAAGACACTCGGCAAGACGGTAGCGCTCGACCCGTCGGAGCGGGTCGGGGTTGCGTAGACGGGGCGAGCGCGGCTGATAGATCGATAGCCCGCTCGGTAGTGATGGATCGATTAGCTATCCCCTCCAAATCCCAATGTGATCAATTGCCCATCGCCGGGGTCATGGTCCTTTCCGAGGTCGCGAGCGCCTCATGATGATGTCCGGATCGGGTGCCTCATCGTGTGCAACGGAGTGCGGACGAGCCGCCACCAGCCGATTGACCGAGGTCACCACGACCACCGTCCCAGCGGGACATCGCCAGCCCGGCGGACCGGGCCAGGTTCTTGGAAGATAAGGTCAGGCCGGCGCGTGGCCCCAGTCGAACGACGTGCCGACGACCCAGATGCAGTGGAGGATCACAGCAATCTTGCGGGCAATGGCAACCTTTGCCTTTTTCATGCCGACCCGCTTCGCGAGTTTCACTCCCCAAGCTTTGAGAGAAGACCATTTTTTGGTTCGATAGAGAAGTACGGTCGCTGCCTCGTACAGGTATGTTCGCAGCAGCCGGTCTCCCCATCGGGATATCTTGCCACTGGTGTCAGTTTCACCTGATTGGTTGCGCCGAGGTGTGAGGCCGAGATATGCGCCAACCGTCGAGGCCGATCGGAAGCGCGATGGATCATCGATCGTATGGCGGAAGGTCAAGGCGGTCACCACGCCGACACCAGGAACCGTCATCAGGCGACGCGTCGTCTTGTCCGACTTCGCCAATCGGCGGACCTCGTCGTCAAATTTGCTCTGCTGCTGGCAGATATGCTCATGAATCGACAGGAGCGGCTCGATCACGGCGAGGAGGTGATGGCCCTCGCTCAACAGCTCGCGGACTAAGTTGCGGAACTGTTGGCCGATGGCGCGGCGGAATAGCAACCCACTTTCTTTGATCAGACTGCGGACTTGGTTCTCGACATCCCGACGGAGAGATCCATTCTAACTAGGCAGGTTTATCTGCTCGGATCGGCACTCGGGACCATACGGCTTTACAAAGCTCAGGGCTCAAGTGACGAATTGATGCCTAAAGCAAATCCGACCGAACCGCTGATTAGGACTCCGCCAC
Source organism: Bradyrhizobium sp. CCBAU 53338 (assembly GCF_015291665.1). Classification (NCBI taxonomy): domain Bacteria; kingdom Pseudomonadati; phylum Pseudomonadota; class Alphaproteobacteria; order Hyphomicrobiales; family Nitrobacteraceae; genus Bradyrhizobium; species Bradyrhizobium sp. CCBAU 53338. Next base: position 2,051,903 of record NZ_CP030048.1, on the reverse strand, counting down.
AGATGGAGAAAAATCAACGGCTTGCAGATCGCACCCGTCGCAAGGTCACCGTTGGCGGAATCATCGCAAAAACGGGTTGCGAAAGGACTTACCGTTTGACGGAGGATCCCGGAAAATGTGACTAATTGGGCCGCGCCCTCCTGGACGCAGACTGAAACGATCCGCCTGTTTTTCCTCCAAATTGTCGTGCGCAACGGCTCGACCGAGGCTTTCGTATTCGAGCTCATCAAACAATGACTTGGGAGAGACACCATGAAGCCTGCTATCCGACTCGTGGCCGTGTCAGCCATCGGCAGCGCGATCCTCGCCGGATCGGCTCTCGCCGACACCAGCGGCAAGAAGATCGCGTTCTCCAATAACTACGCCGGCAATTCTTGGCGCCAGGCGATGCTAAAGAGCTATGATATCGTCACCAAGAAGGCGGTGGCGGACAAGGTTGTTGCCGCCGCAGACGTCTTCACCACCGCTGACAAGGAAGTACCGACGCAGGCGGCGCAGATCCAGAACCTGATCCTGCAGGGCTATGACGCGATCGTCATCAACGCGTCTTCGCCCGACGCCCTGAACGGTGCCATCAAGCAGGCCTGCGACGCCAATATCGTCGTCGTCTCTTTCGATGGTATTGTCACCGCGCCCTGCGCCTACCGAGTCGTCGTCGACTTCAAGGATATGGGCAAGCAGGAAGTAACGCAGATGGCCAAGTTCCAGCCCAAGGGCGGTAATCTCCTGGAAATCCGCGGCCTCGCTGGCACCTCCATTGACGAAGCCATTCACAATGGCATCCTCGAGGGCGTCAAGGATCATCCGGAGTTCAAGATCGTCGGATCGGTAACGGGCGATTGGGACCAGACCACCGCGCAGAAGGCGGTTGCTACCGTGCTGCCTTCGCTGCCCGAGGTGGTTGGCGTAGTCGATCAGGGCGGCGACGGCTACGGGGCGGCCCAAGCTTTCGCGGCGGCCGGCAAGCCGCGGCCGACCATCATCATGGGAAACCGGCAGGACGAGCTGGAATGGTGGAAGGAGCAGAAGGCCAAGGACGGTTACACCACATGGTCCGCCTCGATCGCGCCCGGCGTATCGACACTGGCATTCTGGGTTGCCCAGCAGGTGTTGGATGGCAAGAAAGTGCCGCACGATCTGCTAGTGCCTTATCTCGCGTTCACTCAGGCCGACTTCGAGGCCGAACTACCGAAGATTCCGAAGGGCAGTGTCGCGAGCCACGAATATACCCAGCAGGACGCCATCGACGCGATCAAAGCCAACATCAAGTAGTGGCTCGCTCTACGTCTGGCAACCGCTCGATTTAGGCAGTCAATGACCATTGCGGAATCTGGTATTGTCAGACTTGACGGCGTCGAAAAGCATTTCGGCGCCGTCCGTGCGCTAGACGGCGTCGATCTGACGGTCCAAGGTGGCGAATGCCTCAGCCTGGTCGGACACAATGGCGCCGGGAAATCTACCCTGATGCATGTTCTGGCGGGCACCATCGCGGCGGATCGCGGACGCGTGGTCATTGGCGGTGACGAGCAGAAGGGCTACTCGCCAGCGCGGGCCAAGCATCTCGGTATCCGCTGCGTGTTCCAGGAACTGTCGCTCTGCCCCAACCTGACGGTGGCCGAGAACACGCGAGTGTTTCATCCGGCGCTCACCGGCCTGAACTGGCGTCGCAAGGCCGGCGCGCTGATTACAAGCAAGCTCGACGAGATCTTCCCGGGTCACGGCGTCAACCCCTCCGACCTGATTCGGGATCTTCCGATCGCGCGTCGGCAGATGGTCGAGGTGGCGCGGGCCTTCACTGCAACCGATGAACCGGTACGTCTCATCATTCTGGACGAACCGACCTCCTCGCTCGACACTCATACCGCGGGTCAGTTGCTCGCCTTCATGCGGCGCGCCGTCGCCGGGGGTATCAGTTGCATCTTCATCTCGCATCTGCTTGGCGAAGTCCTGCAAAACAGTGACCGTATCGTGGTGATGCGTGACGGACGGACCATCGCGGCCGATCGCGCCGAGGCCTTCGACCGCGACCGGCTGGTAGCCACCATGGGAGGCACGGAAGCGCCCGGCACTGAGGCGAACGTCAGCGACCGTCTGGCCCGAGGGAAAACTCCCTTGCATGTTCGCGCACGTCTGCGACAGCAGGGCGGATCCGCGGAACTGGTCGCACACGAGGGCGAGATCATCGGTCTTGCCGGCCTTGCCGGCCACGGGCAGACCGAATTGCTGCTGACGATTTTCGCGGCCGCGATGAGCCCGCGCCCTGGCGTCGCGGTAAACGCAACGGTTGCCCTGGTGGCCGGCGACCGACAGGCCGACGGCATTTTCCCGCTATGGTCGATCGCGGAAAATATCGGCATATGCTCATTGCGCAAGCTGCGCCAGGGAGGTTTGATTTCGCGCCGGCGGGAGGACACGCTGGCCAGTTACTGGCGCGATAAGATCAACATCCGCACCCCAAATATCCACAACAACATTCTGTCACTGTCAGGCGGCAACCAGCAGAAGGCGCTGTTTGCGCGCGCGCTCGGGTCGGAGGCGCGCATCGTGTTGATGGACGACCCGATGCGCGGCGTCGATGTCGGCACCAAGCTCGAAGTTTATGATCTCATTCGCGAGGAGGCGCGCGGCGGGCGGACCTTCATCTGGTACACGACGGAGGCCGACGAATTGAAGAAATGCGACCATGTCTACGTGTTCCGCAACGGCGCTATTGTCGCCGACCTCCGCCGCGATGAGCTGACCGAGGAGAAGGTGATCCAATCCTCCTTCATCGAGGTAGCCTTGAGATGACGGCCAAGCCGACCGCCGCGGCCCGGCCAGCGCCCACGGCTATGGGAAAGGTAGATTCACCGCGGGTGCTGCGGGCGTTGCTGCCGGCCCTGTCCATGGGGCTGGTGCTGCTCGCCATCGCTTGGCTGAACCAGCGCGCGGTCAGCTATTTTGGCTTCACCCTGATGCTAAACTTGGCGATCCCGATCGCGCTGGCGACGATCGCGCAGATGTTCATCATTACCGGCAACGATCTCGACCTGTCGATCGGCGCCTTCGTCGGTTTTGTCGGCTGCATCACGGCGACCTGGCTGCGCGAGACCCCGATGCTCGGGATTCTCGCGTTATTGGGTTGCGTCGGCGTGTACGCGACGCTCGGCGCGCTTGTCCATTGGCGCAACCTGCCCTCGATCGTGGTGACGCTCGGCATGAACTTCGTCTGGCAGGGCCTCGCCGTGCTTCTGCTGCCCAAGCCGGGCGGCCGGGCGCCGGACTGGCTGTTGGCGTCCATGAGTATCAAGCCGCCTTTGGTTCCGTTTCCGGTACTGGCCGCGGTGATCATAGCCGCGGTCGCCTATTTCGGCCTGATGCGCACATCCTATGGAGCTATCCTGCGCGGCTCCGGCGGCAACGCCGCCGCCATCGCTCGCGCCGGCTGGTCACTGTTGAAGGCCAAGATTGTATTGTACGCGTGCGCCGGCGTGTTCGGCGTGCTGTCGGGGCTCGCATTGATTGGTATAACGACGTCCGGCGATGCCAATATCGGCAACGGCTACACCCTCCTCTCAATTGCGGGCGTTATCCTGGGGGGTGGCGAATTCGTCGGCGGACGTGTGTCCCCCGTAGGCGCCGTGATCGGCGCGCTGACGCTGGCGCTGGCGGCCTCCCCGCTACTGACGTTCATGCATATTCCTCCGGACTGGCAGGTCGCCGCCAACGGCGCCATTCTGATCGTGGTGCTCGCCGCCCGCGCGTTGATCAGCCGCAGGGAGGTCGAGCAATGATGGCGGCGCGGCGCTGGCTCTCCACGAGTCCCTGGATGTGGTCCTATCTCGGCGCGGCGCTGGTGTGGATCGCCGCGATTGTCTTCACTCGTGGCTACGGCGCCGGCGGCATGCTCATCGCGGCGCTGTCGCTTGCGGTATTCACCGTGGTGGTCGGCGTCGGGCAGATGTTCGTCATCACGCTTGGGCCCGGCAACGTCGATCTGTCGTTGCCCGCCAATATTGGGCTTTCCAGCGCGGTGGCGATGACCGTGATGGCCGGCGATGACCGTCTGGTCGCCATCGGCGTCGCCGCGGCACTCGGCTGCGGGCTCGCTATCGGCGCGGTCAACTATCTCCTGATCAGCGCGCTACGCATCCCGCCCATCATTGCAACACTATCGGCGAGCTTCATCATCCAATCGATCGACATCAGCTACGGGCGCGGTCTGCAGATCAAGCCGCCGCCGGGCTTTGCCGCTTTCACCAACATCCAGATCCTCGGCATTCCCTTGCTCGCCATTCTCACGTTGATCTTCACCGTCGCCGCCGGAATTATCTTGCAGCGCACTGTCTATGGCCGATCGGTGCTGGCGATTGGCCAGAACATTCGGGCGGCGCGGCTCGCAGGAATCCGGGTCGGATGGGTGCGCTTTGCCACCTACGCGCTGTCGGGCACACTCGGCGGCCTCGATGGCGCATTGCTGGCCGGTTATTTCCGAGGTGCCAATGTCGATATCGGCAACGAATATCTGCTCGCTTCCGTCGCCGTGGTCGTGATCGGTGGGACCTCGGTTGCCGGCGGCAAGGCCAATGTCACGGGCCTGTGGGGCGCGGCGCTCTTCCTCGTGCTACTCCTGACTATGTTGAACACGTTTGGGGTTAGCGCCGGCGTGCGGCTCCTGATGACCGGCCTCGTCATTGTCGCCGTCATCACGGCCGCTGGTGGACAGAAGGCGCAGGCCTAAGGCTAAGGCTCGATCCGGGAAGGCTCCTAGGGCTGGAGCGTGGGTGGTGGGATGAGCTTTGCGAGATTGCGTAGATTCCGGATCGACCTTTGCCTCTGTCACCGTGATCCGCCTCACGGTCGTCGACAGACCAAGTCGATCTCGATCAGCGCGTCGTAGGCCAGACCGGTGACGCCGACACAGGTGCGAGCCGGCAGCCTGCCCTCCGCAAAGAAGCCGCGATAGGTGTCATTCATCCCGGCATAGTCTTCCTTAAAACGCATCAGATACACTCGCGTCATCGCCACATGCTCGAGGCCAAGATCGAGACCGGCGAGGACAACCTTCAAATTTTCCATCACCGCACGGGTCTGCGCGGCGATTCCCTCCGGCAGCACACCCGGCGCTTGCGGCGTGTCCGGCATCTGGCCGGTGACGAAGACAAAGCCGTCGGTCTCGACCGCGTGGCTGAAAGGCGCGACCGGCTTTGGTCCGCCGCTGATCATGTGGAATTTCACTGCTAGCTTCCTTGCCAAGGCGCGTCCTGAAACAGGCGCTTGCTGAGGATGGCGTGCACGCCCCAATTCCCGTCGACCACTTGCGTGACACCGAAATCGACGGCGGCCGACATCAGCGCAATCGCCTCGTCCTCGCTGAGGCCCCTGGTGTTCATCAGGAAGCGCCGCATCTTGCGGAACGCATCCTTCATCGCAAGGTCGAGCGAGGATTTTGCGTAGACCTCACTCTGGCCTTGCGCGCCGAACTCGGCGAGGTAGTTGGGATGGCTGAAACCGGTCAGCACCCAGTCAGTCTCGGTCTCGATCAGCGGATACGAGAGATCGGCGAACGGCCGGCCGGAAAGATCCGCCTTTTTGTGCAGGACCACCTCGAACGTACCGGTCATCGAGCATTCGATCGCGGTGCCGCTCAATTCGCCATCGCCCTGTGTGGCGTGGGAGTCGCCGACCGACAGCAGCGCGCCAGGAACTGAGACCGGAAGATAGACGGTCGATCCCTTCCCGAGCCGCCAATTGTCAAGATTGCCGCCAAAATAGGACGGCGGCACGGAGTCGATGAAATCGACCTCGCGCGGCGCCACGGCGATCACGCCGAAGTGCGGCCGCAGCGGGATGCGGACGCCATCCAGCACGACATGCCGGCGCTTGATCGTGGCAGGCGCCACGGGAACGCCGGGATAGTCGTAGGTGGTGTGCACGACGCCAAAGGGATCGGTCTGCGGCTCCCAGCGGTAGGAATACAGCGCGCGGGCATGGGGCTCCTCCGGATCGTCAAAGATCTCGTAGATGGTGACGATCTCGCGTGGCTTGGGACCGCCGAGAAACTCGTTGTAGTGATAGCCCCACCACGCTGCGACCGACGAGCCGAACACGCGGCCGGCATAGTTCGAATGGCGGCTCGCGCGCGGTACGATGTCGAGGATGCGCACCTCGAGCACGTCGCCTGGCTGGGCGTCTTTCACCGCCACAGGCCCGGTGCAGATGTGGACGCCAAACCCCTCTCCCGCGCCGCGGCCGAACACGCTGGCATCCATTGGACCGGCACCACGGCGATCAACATTCTTCTTCTCGGCGGTCCAGCCGAACACGCTCTCGGCCCCGGCATCGCCCGCGATCATCAGCTCTGGCGCGTCAGATGCGTGCTGAGTCAGCGTCTCGATGGTGATCGTGTCGCCCGAGGCAATCTCGATCTGCGGCGGCAGCGAGCGGCTGAAATAGCCCCAATGGACGCGGCCCGCCTCGACCGGAAGATGGTGATGCCGGCGTTCTGCCGTTCTCGGTTCTTCAGCATCCGCACGGGCGATGCTGCCGCGTGATTCCACGCTCTGATGCGGGCGCAGCTGCGCCAGCGCCTCCTGCGGCCAGCCGCGCTGGCAGGCGGCGCCGTGCTGAGCCGTTGCCCGCTCCGCCTCCTGCTGGCGAAACTCGCGCGGCGGAAGCCCGAAGCGATGGCGGAAGGCGCGGCTGAAATGCGCGGAGTCACCAAAGCCATAGGCGTAGGCAATCTCCGAGATCGAGCGATGCGCCTCGGTCGGATTGGACAGGTCGGCCCAGGCGCGCTGGAGCCGGCGCTCGCGGACAAAGTGAGTGAAGTTGTCGCCGACCGTCTCGAACAGCTTTTGCAGGTAACGCTCGGAAATACCCTCCGCCTGCGCGACGCGCGCCGGCACCAGGTCGGGATCGTCCAGGCGGCGCTCGATGGTCTGGCAAATCCGGTGCAACAGCGCAGCCTGCGTCGCGCTCGATGCGCCATCGGAGGTTGACGCCGCCAGTTGATGCGCGAGCGTCAGAAGCAGATCAACCAGCGACTGAGCGACCGAATTCCATTCGGCATCGCTCAGCGTATCGAGCGTGCGCGCCGTCGCGTCCAGCAGGCGCGCAAAGACATCGGAAAAGCCGCTTGGCGGTACGACGCGGGGCTCTCCGAGTCGCGGCTTGCCCGAGATACGTCCGTGCAGCGCCTCAGACGTCACCGACAGCACGATCGCTCGCATGTCGCGCTGGAACACGATGCTCCAGTCCCCGTTCCGCGGCAGCAGCACGAGCTGGCCGACGGGCACAATGCGATGGCTGCCGGCGCTCTTGAGCACCATGCCGTCCTCGACCGGCATCAGCGCAATCGGAAGCTCCTCCTTCGCCTGCGCGAGCGGAGCGATACTCTGCGCGCCTGCAGCCATGCGCGTGAGCGCGACACCTGCGGCGTGGCGATGCGATGCGGTCGCGTGCCCGTCGAAAAAGGCATTGCCGCTGGCCGGCTGCAGGCCGACCGCAGCCAGCAGGTCGCGCCATGCTTCGGGACGGTCGTCTTGCGCGTAAGACTCGCTCGTGAAGGGACGGAAGCTCATCGGATCGACCCAGATTGCGGTGGATCGAAGCAACCTCTGTGCCAGACGCACGCGATCGTCCGTCGCCGCGACGGGCCGCAAGTGAGGATTATCCTTCACGCCGTGATCCCGAATATCGAATAAACATCAATGAATTAGTCGCACCGGAAAATGTTCTTGCGGATGGTGCCGTGGACGCCCCAATTGGCGTCGACCACTTGGGTGACGCCAAAGTCGGCTCCGACCGACATCAGCGAGATCGCCTCGTCCTCGCTCAAATGGTGCACGGTCATTAGGAACCGCCGCAGCTTGCGGAACGCGTCGCGCATCGCCCGGTCGAGGCTCGAGTGGCTGGCAATCTCGGTTTGTGCCTCGGCGCCGAGTGCGGTGAGATAGTTCGGATAGGTGAAGCCATAGAACGACCAGGCGTGATCGGTCTCCAGCATGGGATGGTCGAGGCCTTCGAGATGGGTGTCGGACAAATCGGGCTTCTTGTGCAGGATGAACTCGAAATCGCCCGTCAGCGAAGCCTCGATCGCGGTGCCGCCGAGCTCGCTGTCGCCTTGCGCGGCATGCGGATCGCCGACGGAGAAATAGGCGCCGGGGACCGCGACCGGATAGAACATCCGTGCGCCCTTGCCGATGCGCCAGTCGTCGATATTGCCGCCGGTATAATTTGGCGGGATCGAGCTGACGAAATCGGCTTCCGACGGTGCGAGGCCCATTGTACCGAAATGCAGACGCGCCGGGACCTTCACACTCGACAGGATGTTCTCGCGCTTCCTGATGGTGGCGTGATCCACGCGTACCCCGGGATAGTCGATGGTGGGATGCACGATGCCGTCGGGATCGATCTGCGGCGTCCAGACATAATTGTAGACCGCTTTCGCGTAGGGCTCACCCGAGGTGTCGAGCTCGAAGATGGTGACGACTTCGCGCGGTTTTGGCTCCTCGATCAGGTCGTGATAGTGAAAGCCCCAGTTGGCGGCGACATTGGAGCCGAAGCAGCGGCCGGCGTGACAGGCGCTGCAGCTCGGCCGCGCCCGGACATCGAGAATGCGCACTTCCAGGATATCGCCAGGCTCGGCGTCCTCGACCGCGACCGGACCGGTGAGAAGATGCACGCCGATCCCCTCGCCTGGGCCCCGAATGAAGGGGCCTTCGGTCGGACCGGAGCCGCGGCGCGCAACCGCCTTGTGCTCGCGCGTCCACTGGAACACGCTCTCGGCGCCGGGATCGCCCTGGATCATGCGCCCGTAGTCGTCATTGGCGTGATGGGTCAGCGTCTCGATGGTGGCGCGGTCCCCGGAGCGCAGCGTCAGGGCCGGCGTGACCTTCTTGGAGAAATAGCCCCAGTGGACGGTCTTCGGTGAAACCGGCAGCGTGAAATGCTTCATGAGATGGCCTCTTCGGGGAACGCGGTCTTGGATCTCGCGGAGACAGCGCTCATCGCACCGTCTCCGGGGACTTCTCGGCTTCCATCACGCTGAGGAAACGCGCCGTCAGCGGATTGCACGGGTTGGAGAGCAAGTCGTGCGCCGGCCCCTCCTCGATGATCGCGCCGCCGCTCAGGAAAGCGACACGGTCGGCGACTTCATCGGCGAAACGGATCTGGTGCGTCGAAATGATCATGGTGAGGCCGTCGTCGATGGCGAGCCGCCGGATCACCTCCAGCACCTCGTTGACCAGTTCAGGGTCGAGCGCCGATGTCGGCTCGTCCAGCAGCAGCACGCTCGGGTTCGGAGCCAGCGCGCGGGCGATGGCGACGCGCTGCTGCTGGCCGCCGGAGAGATGCCGCGGCAACGCATCAGCGCGATGCGAGAGACCTACACGGTCGAGCAGCTCGGCGGCCCGACGGTCGGCATCGATACGGGTCATGCCCTGGACCCAGCGCAAGGGACCGGCGATGTTCTCCCGTGCCGACAGATGGGCGAACAGATTGAACTGCTGGAACACCATGCCCACGCCGACACTGGCGCGCTCATTGGCGACGGCGCGGGGTGACAGCGGCTTGCCGTTCTCGCCGAACCCGAGGCGCCGGCCGCCGACACGGATGGTGCCGGACTCCCAGTTTTCGAGATGGTTGATGCAGCGGAGCAGCGTGCTCTTGCCGGAGCCGCTCGGCCCGAGCAGCGCCACCACCTCGCCAACCCGAACCGTGAGATCGAGACCGTCGAGCACCTTTTGCGGGCCGTAGCTCTTCGTGAGGCCCCTGGTCTCGACCGCGATGTTGTTGCGCGCGATTGTGGCGGCGCGACGGGCGCGCCCTTCGCTCGTCAGCGCGAGCGGCGGCGTATCCGCAAGCGCTGCCTTCACCGGCTCAGGATCATCTGCCGTCGCCGCAGCGAGCTTGGGGTTGGTGCCGAGATCGACACGGCGCCAGGGCAGATAGTCGGCGAGCCTACGCTGGCATCCCTTGGCACGGTCGAGATCGAGCAGCCATTCCACGAACAGCTGGATGACGCTGATGCTGGCGGTCAGCACGAGATAGAGAAGGCCCGAGGCGAAGAAGATCGAGAAGAAGTCGAAGGTCGATGACGCCAACTGAGTCGAGCGTAGCGTCAGCTCCTGGACCGCAACGACGGAGGCCAAAGACGAATTCTTCAGCGCGCTGACGGCCTCGTTGCCGAAGGCCGGGATCATGGTGCGGATCGCCTGCGGCGCGATCACCCGGCGCATCAGTACTGATGGCGTCATGCCGAGCGCCTGCCCTGCCGTCACCTGCCCGCGATCGACGCCCAGCACACCGGCACGCAGCATCTCCGCGATGAACGGCGCCTCGTTGCAGGCGAGCGCGAGACCGGCTGCGAGCACCGCCGTCAATTTGATGCCGATATGCGGCAACGCGTCGTAGGCGAACACCATCTGCAGGATCAGCGGCGTGCCGCGGAAGATCACGGTGTAGGCCCTGGCGATCGCCGCCAGGGGCCAAAAGCGCGAGAGCTGCATGCCAGCGAGGATCAATCCGAGAATCAATCCGCCGCCGAGCCCGAGGGCAGTCACCTCGAGGGTGAGCTCGATGCCCTCGAGCAGATACGGCATGCTCAGGTAATGGAGGAACAGCGACATCAGTCAGCCGTCAGGATGTCCGGCTCCTTGAAGTTGTTCACATCGAGCTCATGCTTCTTCAGAAGGTCCATGTGAATGCCGGCCTTCTGCACCTCGATCAGCGCAGCGAGCACGGCGTCGCGGAACTTCGGCTTGTCTTTCGGGACGGCAATGCCGACCGAGTACGGGATCGTCACCGCGATCGCCTTCTCCAGCTTGTCCGGATAGGCCTTGACCGCACTGTCGACGGTATTGACGTCGTTGACATAGGTGTCGGCGCGGCCGGCCAGGATCGCCTGAATGCAGTTCGCGTTGTTGTCGTAGAGCTGGACGGTCGGCTCCGCCTTGCCGGCCTTCTTGCACTCGGGCATCAACGCCTGGACCAGCGGCACTTCGACAAAACCGGTGTTTTCGGCCGCGGCTGCGCCGCACATCGACATGTTGATGCCGTTGATGCCCTTCGGATTGCCCTTGGCGACCAGCACGCCGTCGAACACCTTTGAATAGGTGATGAAGTCGGCGGCCTTGGCGCGCTCCTTGGTGGCGTAGATGTCGGAGATCACGATGTCGGCCTGTCCAGCGGACAGCGTCGTCAGGAGCGCCGCGAACACAACGGGCTTGTAGGTCAACTTGAAGCCGAGGCATTCGCCGATGGCCTCGCCGAGATCGATGTCGAAGCCGATATATTTGCTGGGATCCTTCGGATCGATGGTCTCATAGCCCGGCGTGTGCGGGTTGATGGCATTGACGAGCGTCTTGCCCTTCCAGTCCGGATATTTCTCCTGGAGAGCGGCGCAAGCCGCAGGCGCCGCAGCTATCGCGGTCAGCGGTGCAGCGATGAGGACGCCACAGACGATGGCGGCACCAAGCGCCACCTTGCGCCATGGCAAAGATGCGCGCGCCATCCCCTGGCGCACCTGAGGCAATACCCGTCTCTCCATCTCCAGCTCCTTCGAATTGTCATGGCATTGGCCATGGTCCGGATCCCGGGAGAGAGCCTAGGGGGAGCCGACCGCGAAAAGCTTGTCCGCGGACGTACAAAAAATTGGATGGACGGTGCCCGCGATTCGGGCAAACGGCTGCACAAACATTGTTCGCGGGCATGCGCCGTCGTGACAGAAGCCTGCAAGTCCGAGAGCAAGGATTGACCGCGAATTCTGGCGTTGTCTGCATCACGGTCGCCTCTGAATTCGCGCGTTCTCGGCGAGATTTGAGATGCACAGGTCCGCTTCGGGTCCATAGGACTACCGCTCGCGCGGTAGCGCACGACGGCTGGCAGCAGAGCCCAGACGATAGCGCAAGAGGGCGTCCTGTCTTGAGAGTGAGGGGTTTCGACAACCTCACTTAAGACACTGCTCGATGCCGCGCCGGGGGCTGAAGGCCCCAATTTATCCTGGGCGGATTCGAGCTATAGCTCCCGCCAACGCGATCGAGGTAAATAATAACTGGTGCTTTTTGCGCCAAACCCTGTTGGTGCGCCTAGCCAGGCTACAGGCGCTCGACCTTTCCGTACGATTGAGCGCGCTGCAGCACTCCATCTGTGAAGACGCAATGGATGTCGCACCTCTGCTAGGATAAGCCTCTGTCAGAATTCGCAATGTGGAGGAAGCGAGAACTACTCGACAAACCTACGCTAAACTGCGCGATGCCAGCCGGCCGCACTACTCCCACTCAATCATTTCGGACGACGCTTCGTCGTTGATTTACAGGCACAATTTTTCAAATCTGACGGACAAATGCCGACGGTATACCCGCCTCAAATTTTTGGTCTTGAATTCACAGGAAAATTCCCGAGGCGCTGAGGGTCGGCACTTTCAGCAACTATCGGTATCAGCCGACGAACATAGACGTACATTAAGCCGAAGCGGACTCCTCTTTGGCTTTGGCCGACTGTCAGCCAATACCGTCAGCGATGGCCCGCAACCCATTGATAGTCCGGTTTGCCATTTGTCGGTGTCCAGTCTAGCTGATCCGGAAGTTCGGTGACGCGGCGGGCGATCTCGGCGATCTTGCGCGCACCCGCGGTCGGCGCATCGCAAAGTCTAACTTTGTCGCAAAAGCGCATCGCTGATCTTCTCGGCCGCCATGATCACGGGGATGTTGGTATTCGCGGTCGGCAGCCGCGGCATGATCGAGGCGTCCGCCACGAAGATATTGTCGCTGCCGATCACTCTGCCCTCGGGATCGACCACGACCATGGGGTCAGCCGGATCGCCCATGCGGCAGGTGCCTACGGGGTGCCAGACTCCGAACACGCTCTGCCGCACGAAGGCCTCCAGGGCGCGCTCGTCCGCCAGCGTCGTCTGGAAGGCAGTGCCGTTGAGCAGTACGAGCCGGATCAGGAGCTGCCTGAGGCCCGCGGGCACGTCGAGCATCGGGCCGAGGATCAAGGCGACGATGCGGTTGGCCGTGCTGTACCGGCTCAAACGCTTGATCCGCGGGGAATAGGAGGCCGGGAAGAAATCACCCCCCTCCGGGTTGAGCGAGGGATGGACGACAAGCTTCGCGAGCAGCCGAACGGACGCGATCATGCGCTCGACATCGCGCGGGTCGGACAGCAGGTTGAGATCGGCCACCGGATAGGTTTTGGGATCAGGCGCCGCCAAGGTGAGCGAGCCGCTCGAATACGGCCGGTTGCACCAGAGGAAATAGAGACCGAGCCGCGTGCCCAGCGCGTGCCAGCCGCCACGGGCCGAGGCCGTGATGTACATGTCCGAGGCGTCACAGCCCGGATTGCCCGACGAGTAGCGCATCGCCGCAAAATTAGGACGCCGCCGGGCCAGCGGGAGCCGAAGGCCGCGTGGCAGATATTGACAGAAGGTCAGCGCGGGATGATCGCGCAGATTGCTGCCGACGCCGGGGAGATCGATGACCGTGGGAATGCCGAGCGCCTGAAGCGCCGCACCCGGACCGATACCCGCCCGCATCAGGATCGCCGGCGATTGCAACGCGCCCGCGGTGAGGACCACGCGGCCGGCGCCGACCGTGAGCTTCTGCCCGCGACGCGAGACCACCACACCCGTCGCGCGGCGGCGGTCGAGCTGAAGCTGCTCGACCACACTGTCAGCCCAAATGGTGAGGTTCGGCCGCGAGCGCGTCGCTGCATCGAGATAGCCAGCGGCCGTGGAGACGCGCCGATCGTTGCTGTTGGAGAACGCCGGTGGAAAGATGCCGTTCTCGAACTCCGCGTTCTGATCCTTACGGAACGGCAGCCCGGTTGCCGATAACGCCTCGCCCACGGCGCGGCCGAACTCGGGCATCTCCTCGCGGGCGATGCGGCGGATCGGAATCGGGCCGTGCTTGCCGTGCAGCGGCCCGTCGAAATCTAGATCGGTCTCGAGCTTGAGGAAATACGGCAGCACGTCCGCCCACCCCCAGCCCCGCGCGCCGAGATCGCGCCATTCGTCATAGTCGCGCGGCAGGCCGCGATTGGCCGATTGCACATTGATGCTGGAGCCGCCGCCCATCACCCGCGCCTGCTCGTAGGCGCGGACGACCGGCCTGCCCCCGGCATTGCGGCCGGCTGCCGCCGACAGACCCGGCCAGATGTACTTGTCGCCGAAGAACAGTGTCATCGGATAGCTGTCGAGGATTTCCGGCGGCGTCGCGTCCGGCGGGGTGTCCATGCCAGCTTCGATCAGAAGCACGCGGCGGCTCCCATCCGCAGAAAGCCGATTGGCGAGCACGCAGCCTGCCGACCCGCCGCCGACGATCACATCGTCGAAATGCAACTCATCCATTCCATTCTCGTCGCGCAATTCGATGGATCGGCGCGGCCGTAGATACAGACGCGCCGATCGAGCCTAACGAAAGTTACCCTTGGTCTCGGGGATCACGATCGCGCCGATCAGGTAGATCACGAACACGCCGACCGCGAAGTAGGCCAGCGACATCGGGATTTCCGCCGGGCTGCCACTCACCAGCGAGACGAAGGTCGGCATCATGCCGCCCAGCGCGAAGCCGATGTTCCAGGACAGTCCGGTGCCGCTCGCGCGCAGCGCGGTCGGAAAACGCTCGTTCAGGAAGATCAGCACCGGCGCGTAGCCGGCATTGCCGATGAAGGCGATGGCGAGCGCATAGAGCGTGATCTGCGTTGTGTCCTTGGTCGCCGCGAGGTTGAGATAGCACAGCGGCAAGAGCACGGCTGCGAGGACGCCGATCATCAGGAACGTCTTCTTGCGCCCGATGCGGTCGCTCAACGCGCCGACCAGCACGGCCGAAAAGAACGCCGAGACGCTCGCGCCCATCAGGATCAGCGAGGAGGTCTGGTTCGGGACCGCGTTGATGACCTTCAGGAAGCTCGGCAGATAGCCCGATGTCAGGTAATAGCCCGCGCCACCACCGAAGGTGATCAGCAAATTGACCAGCAGCACGCCGCGATATTCGCCGGAGAACACGTCCTTGACCGGCGCCTTCGAGACTTTTGCCTGCTTGTCGCTCTGCTGGCGCTTGAGTTCCTTGAAGTACGGGGACTCCTCGAGGTTCCGGAAGATGAACCAGCCGAGCAGCGAGCTCAGCAGACCCGAGAAGAACATGAAGCGCCAGCCCCACACCGCGAACGCATCGCCCGGGAAGACCGAAGACGTGATCAGGAAGATGAACGATGCCAGCAGCGCGCCGATGCCGGCGCCGCCGCCGCCGACCAGACCGGACATCGCACCGCGCCATTGCGGCGGCACCGATTCCGTGCCGATCGTGTGGGTGGAGGCCACGACACCGCCGACGAACACGCCCTGCACCAGACGCAGCGCCAGGAAGATGACAGGCGCGATCACACCGACCTGAGCAATGGTCGGCAACAGGCCGAACGCCGCTGTGCTGATGCCCACGCCGATGATGGCGACCAGCATTGCCTGCTTGCGGCCGTGCACGTCGGCGAAGTGACCGAACACCGCCGAGCCGATCGGCCGCATCAGAAGCGTCACGGCGAACGAGCCGTACACCGCGGCCAGCGACAGCGCCGCATTGCTGGCCGGGAAGAACAGCGCGCCGACGACCGGCGCCACGTAGAGCAGAATGAACAGATCGAACAGATCGAGTGCCCATCCGAGCACCGATGCGATGATCGCGTTGACCATCTGTTTGTTGTCCGCCGATGCCTCTGCACCCGCGACCGGCATATCCATCTCAGCCATTTTGTTATTCCTCCCCCGTTTGAATGGCGCCGCGGTTCGCGTCATTGCGAACCGCGGCCGTTTCAAGTGCATGCGTCAGCGGCCGGCGAATTTCGGCGGGCGCTTGGCGTTGAAGGCCTCGACGCCTTCCCTAAAGTCGTCCGACTGCCGCAGGCGGCTGTAGCAATGGCCTTCGAGCTCGATGGCGATCGCGAGCGTGGAATCCTCGGTGTCGTTGAGCAGCTTCTTGGCGGTTCGCTGCGCCAGCGGCGAGAAGGTGCGGAGCTCGTCGACGAGCTTGTCGGTCGCCTTCTCCAGTTCGGCATCGGGCACGCATTCGGTGGCGATGCCCCAGTCATAGGCCTGCTTGGCCGAGATGCGCTTGGAGCGCATCACGATGTCCTTGGTGCGCGTGATGCCGACCATCTTCTGCAGGCGGGCCGATCCGCCGGAACCCGGGATCTGGCCGAGCTTCTGCTCCGGCAGCGCGTATTGCGTGGTCTCCGAGGCAATGCGGAAGTCGCAGGCGAGCGACAGCTCGAAGCCGACGCCGAAGCAATAGCCGCGGTTGGCGACGATCACCGGCTTGGCGCAGCGCGCGGGCGCCGCGATGTTCCAGGCAAGCTTGGAGACGTGCTCGGGGCTCGCCTCCATGAAGCCGCCGATATTGCCGCCGCTGGAGAAGTGCTCGCCCTCGCCGCGCACCACGATGACGCGAACGCGCGGATCCTCGTCCAGCGTCTCGAAGGTCAGACGCAGCTGGTCGCGCTGCGGCATCGCCACGACGTTGTAGGGCGGACGTCCCAGGATGATGTCGGCGCGCTCATGCGCCTCGTCGATCTCGACCTTGAACCCGTCGAGCTTTGCAAGCCGAGGATCGGCGAACGTATAGGATGACGGCATTTTGGCTTCCTTCTGTTGATCGTTGATGGGTGATGATCAGGCCGCGTCCGACGGCGGCAGGCGCTCGGCCTCGTATTCTCCGGCGACGAGCAGTCGCCGCAGCAGCTTGCCGACCGGCGATTTCGGGATCGCGTCGACGAAGACGTAGCGGCGCGGCCGCTTGAAATTGGCAAGGCCCGAGGTGCGGCAGAACTGCTCCAGCTCG
This sequence comes from Bradyrhizobium sp. CCBAU 53338, assembly GCF_015291665.1. Lineage (NCBI taxonomy): Bacteria > Pseudomonadati > Pseudomonadota > Alphaproteobacteria > Hyphomicrobiales > Nitrobacteraceae > Bradyrhizobium > Bradyrhizobium sp. CCBAU 53338. Next base: position 2,035,092 of record NZ_CP030048.1, on the reverse strand, counting down.
ACGTCGGAGACGGCGCGATTGCGCTTGACGAAGGCGGCGACGATCTTGCCCCATTTCTCGTCGGCAACGCCGACCACCGCAACCTCGTCCACGGCGGGATGCAGCGACAGGCAGCTTTCGATCTCGACCGGCGAGACGTTCTCACCGCCGGTGATGATCATGTCGTCGACGCGGCCGGTGACGAACAGATCGCCGTCGGGATCGACGAAGCCAGTGTCGCCCGTAAAATACCAGCCTTCGCGCAGCGACTTGGCGTCGGCCCCGGGACGGCGCCAATAGCCCTCAAAGGCCTCGTCGCCTCTCAGCGTCGCGATGATCTCGCCCTCCTCGCCGACCGCGACAAGATCTGCGATCGACTTCGCGCCGATGCGCACCACCTTGACGTGCTGGTTCAGACCGGCCTTGCCGGCCGAGCCAGGCTTTGCCGTGGCGTTCTGGTCGATCGTAAAGGTGTAGATCTCGGAGCTGCCGTAATGGTTGACGAACAGGTCGGGCTTGAACGCCTCGTTCAGCTTCTTCAGCAGGCCATCGGTCATCGACGCGCCGGCAAAGCCGAGCTTGCGCACGCTGGAAACGTCGGTCCTGGCAAAGGCCTCGTGATGAACGAGGTCGTGATAGAGGGTCGGCACCAGGTAGAGGTTGGTGATCGCCTCCTTCGCGATCAGCGCCAGCGCCTGGCGGCTGTCATAGCGCGGCAGACAGACGAAGCTGCCGCCGATCAGCGACATCGCCAGCAGCGAGCGGACGCCCATGGTGTGATAGAGCGGCATCACGCCGAGCGTGCGCTCGCCGCGGCCGTAGAGATTCTGCGCGACATGGGCGATCGCCGCGGCCCGCTCGGCACGATGCCGGCGCGGCACGCCTTTCGGACGTGAGGTCGTCCCCGACGTGTAGAGCATGATCGACCAGGCATCGGCACCGACGCGCGGCTCGGCATCCGGCGCACCATCCTTGATCAGATCAGCAAAGCTCGTTGCATCGCCGATCCCGGGATCGACCGATACCCGCAGCCGCCCGCCTGATAGCGCCGAGCCCTGCACCGCTTCGGCGGAAATATCCTGATAGAACACCGCGCAGGCTTCGGCGTTCTCGATGCAATAATCGAGCTCGTCCGCCTTGGCGCGCCAGTTGATCGGCGTGATGACGAGGCCGGCAAACTGGCAGGCCCAATGCAGCGTCGCTGCCTCCCAGCGGTTCTGCAGCAGCGTGACGACGTGGTCGCCGGGCTTGAGACCGAGGCGATCGAACGAGGCCACCAGCGCGGAGATCTTGTCGTACCATTGCCGGTAAGTCAGGCGAAGGTCGCCGTCGACCAGGGCAATCGCGTTCGGATCGCGCGCGGCGCTGCCCATGAAGCTGCTGGCGAGATCAAGCATCTGACGTCTCTTTTGTGGATGAAGCGAGCTGGGCGGCGGCTTCCAGCGCCGCCTGGATGATCGGGGTGTAACCGGTGCAGCGGCAGATATGGCCGCTGAGGAGGTCACGGATGTCAGCTTCGGTCGGCGCCGGATTCGTCGCGAGATAATGGTCGAGCGACATCAAGATGCCCGCGGTGCAGAAGCCGCATTGGAGCGCGTGGTTGCGGCGGAACGCCTGCTGCAGCACGCCGAGCCGGTCAGCCGAGGGCGCGAGCCCTTCGACCGTTTTGAGCTCGCAGCCGTCGACCTGCGCGGCGAGCGTCAGGCACGACCGCGTCAGCATGCCGTCGACGACGATGGTGCAGGCGCCACAGACGCCGTGCTCGCAGCCGACATGGGTCCCGGTCGCGCCCAACTGATGCCGTAGAAAATCAGACAGCAGCATGCGCGGCTCGGCTTCTCCCTCGACGGGCCTGCCGTTGAGCGTGAAGCGCACAGAGTGGCGCTGATCGGCCTTGAGACGGGTCATCGCAGCACCTCGCCGATCAGATCGCGGCCGATCATGCGGACCAGGTCGCGGCGGTAGCGCGCGGTGGCGTGGACGTCGTCACGCGCACCGAGCTCGTAGGCGAAGGCATTGAGGGCGTCGTCGAGCGCGCTGCCGTCGAGAACAGGCCAATCGCGCGCGGTCGGGACGTCGGCGACGCCCCCGACGGCGAGACGCACGCCGGTCGGCGTCCTCATCGCGGCGCAGGCGACGATGGCGAAATCGCCGTGACGGCGCGCGACCTCGCGAAAGGCGACGCGTGATCCCTTGACGAGAGGCAGCGAGATGCCTTCGATCAACTCGTCATCGGCGCGCGCGGTCAGCATCATGCCGGCGAAGAAGTCCTTCGCGGTAACGCGGCGGCGGCGCTTGGCGCTGCGCAAACGCACTTCGCCGCCGAGCGCAACCAGCGTCAGCGGCATCTCGGCGCTGGGATCGGCATGGGCGAGCGAGCCGCAAATGGTGCCGCGGCTCCGCGTCTGCATGTGCCCGACCCAGGGCAACGCCAGCGCGACCAGCGGCAGCGTTTCGGCAAGCTGAGGCCAGGCCAAGAGATCGGCCTGGCGCACGCCGGCGCCGATGACGATTGCATCACCCTTGCGTTCGATCTGGCGGAGCTCCTTCAACCGCATGATGTCGATCAGCAGTTTGGGCTTGGCGAGGCGCATGTTGAGCATCGCCATCAGCGATTGCCCGCCCGCGAGCACGCGGGCATCGCCGCCTTGCTGCGCGAGGCCATCGAGGACGTCGCCTGTGGTTTCAGCGCGGAGATAGTCGAATGCGGGCGGCTTCATCGGCGCCCCCCGAACAGGCTGGCGGCCAGCTTCGCCAGCACGGCAAACAGCGAGAAGCCGCCGCTCTCTGCACTGCCGCCGCCGGCCTTGCGGGCGAGCGCGGTGAAAAACTGGCCGATGATGACGCGCGTCGCGCCGTCGAGCAGGCGGCCGCCGATGCTGGCGACCTTGCCGCCGATCGCGACGTCATAGCTGTAGGTCAGCTTCGTGCCGCCGTTGCCGTCAGGTGCGAGCGTGATCCGTCCCTCGGCGTTACCAAACCCGAGCGCGCCGGTGGCGTCCCCGCGCAGCGTCACCGCGCGCGGCGGATCGAGATCGAACAGCTCGACGTCGGCGCGATAGCGCCCGCTGACGGGACCGACGCCGAGCGTGACGTCAGCGCGAAAATGCGTGTCGGTGATCTTGTCGACGCGCTGGCAGCCGGGAATGACCGATTGCAGTGTGGCGGGATCGAGCAGCATGGCCCAGACCTGCTCGGGCGCACCCTTCACCGAAGCCTGCCCCTCGCCGCGCAGCCGCCGATCGCTTTCGCGCGCGGGCGCGGCAGTCGCGCCGCCCGTAGGTGGCGGCGGCTCAGCGCCGCGCACCAATCCTGCCAGCCGCGCCGGCACCAGCGGCAGCGTGACGTCGGCGACGCCGAGCGCATCCGCGACCGCATTGGCAAGGCACACCGGCGTCGACATGCAATTGCCTTCGCCAACGCCTTTCGCCCCGAGCGGCGTGAACGGCGACGGCGTCTCCATGTGGAGGATCTCGGGCTCCGGTACCTCTGTGGTGGTCGGCAGCAGGTAGTCGGCAAGCGTTGCCGTCAGAAAACTGCCATCCTCGGCATAGGCATATTCCTCAAGAAGTGCGGCCCCGAGCGCCTGGGTAAAGCCGCCGCGGATCTGGCCGTTGACCATGCCGGGATGCAAAATGGTGCCGCAATCGTGCATGGTGACGTAGCGGTCGATCCGCGTCTCCAGCGTGGTCGGATCGATCTCCACGCCGCAGAAGTCGAAGATGAAGCCGTGGCAGAGCGAGGAGTTGATGCGGTCATCCTCGTCGGGCGGCGTCAGCTCCGGCGGCGTCCAGAACACGGTCTCGCGGATGGTCTGGCCGGCATCGTCGGGCAGCGAGCCCGGCGACCAATGGCTGAGCGCGGCGACGCGCGAGAACGCGATCCGGTTCTCCGGATTGTGCCTGGAGGCGACGAAGCCCCTTGCGAACACGATGTCGGTCGCTTCGACGTTGAGCTGACTGGCGGCGATGCGCGCAAGGCGGCCGGCGACGCGCTCGGCAGCGATCTTAGCGGTGCCCGCGACCGCCGCGGCAAAACGGCTGGCGTAGTTACCCGATGCGATCGACCAGGCATCCTTGGCGGTGTCGATCTCGGTGTTGACGCGGATATCCTTCGGATGAAGGCCAAAGACGTCCGCAACAACCTGCGCCAGTACGGTGCGATGCCCCTGCCCCTGCGGCACCGAGGCGACGTGAACCGTGACGCTGCCGACCGGATCGAGCCCGACGGTCGCGGTCGCCTGCGCTCCGTTCTTGGGACCTGCCTTGCGGCGCTCGGCGGCGGTCAGCACGGTGGTGATGTAGCCCATGTTGGAGACGCTGGGCTCGACCACCGCGGTGAAGCCGATGCCGTAGAGACGCCCCTGTGCGCGCGCCTCATCGCGCTTCGCCCTGAGTGCAGCGAGCCTGCCCTGCTCGACTGCGAGCGCAACGGCTTCCTGGTAATTGCCGGAATCGAGCAACGCACCCGTCGCGGTCCGATAGGGAAACGCGCCGGCATCGATCAGATTGCGCTTGATGACATCGAGCGGATCGAGGCCGAGGCCGATCGCGATGCGCTGCACCAGTCGTTCCAGCGCGAAATAGACCTGCGGTCCGCCAAAGCCGCGGTTGAGACCGGTCGGCGTCTTGTTGGTGACGACGACGCGGTTGCGGATCTTGACGTTGTGGATGTCGTAGGCGCCGGTCAGATTGCCGTGCATGCGGTAGAGCGTCGCTGGCTCGGGCGCGCGCAGATGCGCGCCGCAATCCTCGACCTGATCCCAGTCGAGCGCGAGGATCTTGCCATCGGCGGCTACCGCCGCCGCCAAGGTCGTCGCACGGTTGGTCGCCGACACCGATGCGGTGAGATGCTCGAGCCGGTCCTCGATCCACTTCACCGGCCGTCCCGTGACGCGCGCGGCCGCCGCGATCAGCACAATGTAGGGAAAGACGCCTTGCTTGACGCCAAAGCTGCCGCCGGAATCCGGCGGCGTGCGCAGTCGCAGCCGATTGCCCGGCACCTTCAGCGCACGCGCAATCACGGTGTGGATGCTGAACGGTCCCTGGAAATTGGCGAGAACTTCATAGGCATCTTCGCCGGCATCGTGCGAGGCGATGACGCCGTAGGTCTCGATCGGCGTACAGGAATTGCGGGGGTAGCGGATATCGATGGAGAACCGATGCGGCGCGTCCGCAAAGGCCGTCTCGGGGTCGCCATAGCGGAACGCACGGTCGCTGGCGAGATTGCCCGGAAAGCCGTCATGCAGCACCGGCGCGCCCGTCGAGATCGCGCCCAGCGGATCGACGACGGCCCCACGCGGACGATAGTCGACATTGATCAGCTCAGCCGCGTCTTCCGCGCGCGCGCGATCTGTCGCCACGACCACAGCGACAGGCTCGCCGACATAGCGCACGCGATCCATCGCAATCGGCCAGCACTCGACCGGCGCCTTCACGCCGACGACGAGACTGGTGGTGACGGCCTTGACGTCGCTGCCGGTCAGAACCGCGGCAACGCCCGGCCAGCGCTTTGCCGCTTCAACGTCGATGGAGAGAATGTCGGCATGGGCGTGCGGCGAGCGCAGGATGGTCGCATGCAGCGTGCCGGGCTGGACGCCGAGATCGTCGATGAAGCGGCCGCGGCCGGACAGCAGCGCAGCGTCCTCGACGCGCTCGATCGAACGCCCGACCCACGGTTCGTCGCCACTCCCCGGATTTGCGGATGTGACCGCCTGCAACATGTCCCGGCATACCTCCCGACGCGCTCTTTGACGCGACGGTGACAGTTGTCAGGACAGGGGGTGCGGGCGCCATACCGCGCACTCTCACGACTTACCAAATCGTCTCATTCGAGAGAGTGCAGCGCAGCATCGATCCGCGAGCATCACCCCGCGAGACGCGAGACGTTGCGGAATTCGCGCGGGCTGACGCCGGCATGATCGCGGAAAAAACGCGTGAAATGCGCCGGCTCCGGAAAACCAAAACGCTCGCTGAGCTCGCCGAGCGGCGTCTCCTCGCGCATCACCGCCTCCAGCGCGCGCTCCATGCGCACGACGTTGAGATAGATCTTCGGCGAGACGCCGAGCGAAGCGTCGAACAGGCGGAAGAACTGCGCGCGCGAGAGGCCCGCGCCCTTCACGAACTGATCGACATTGGAATAGGAATCATGGACGCGCATCGCGTCCATGGCGCGGCGGATGCGCCAGTCGCAGCCCACCGCCCTCATGCCGCGGATCGAGGTCGCAAAGCTGCGCCAGGGCGTGAAACGCTCGATCACCGCGATCATCAGATCAGACAGGGTCTGCTCATGGGTGCGCACCGCATCCGGATTCGCCATCATTTCAGCGGCCAGATGCAGCGTGAGCTGGCGGATGCGCGGCGACACCTCGCCCGAAGGACGCTCGAAAAAACCCGGCGCGCCGCTGGCGGCCCAACCGGGGCGAAACTCCTTCAGCCATTCCGGCTCGATATAGAGGGCCATGATCAGCGTGCGCGGACGATTGACGTCGTGCACGTAAGCATGCGACTTCCAGCCGTCGACGAGCACGGCCGCGGTATCGGTAAGCGGCGTGACTTGGTCGCCGACCAGGAACTGCGTGTCGGCGCCCTCAACCTTGAGCAGAACGTGACAGTGATGATGAGCGTGACGGACCAGCGAACGGTCCATGTCGAGCAGCGCGACCCTGCCGAAAGCGCCGTGAGCGATGCGCAGGGCCGTCGACATCAGTTCCTTCCTCCCAACAGCATTGCGCTGCAACACGATTGGCTTACTCGAGCGGCACTATATGCGGCACCCGCTTCATATTCCAACCGCGCAAACCGACGCAAGTTTCTCGCACGCGTTGATCGGATCACGTTCGTGCCTCCGCAAGAAGCCGCACGATGGCGGCGCTGGGGTCGGCCTGCAACGCGGTGACGAGATCGACATCCTCCTCGCCCTTGACGCGGATGCGCTTGAAGGCGAGCTCGGGCGCGCTGACCGGTGCGGTCGCATCCAGGCCCATCTTGGCGCTGATGCCGTTGTCGGTGGTCGGATCAAGCTTAGAGCCGAGCGCGCCTGAGACGACCATGAGATCGCAATCAGCCTGGAAGCGCGTCGCCACCGCCCATTCGATCTCGTCCGACGAGGAGATGTCGACGTCCTTGTCCACGACGACCACCTGCTTGATGTCGTAATGCGCGCCGAAGGAGCACATCATGATGTTCTTGGGCTCGCCGTCATTGGCCTTGTCGATCTTGATCGCGAGATGATAGCGGCATGTACCGCCGCGCGTCAGTCGAACGTCGAGCACGTTGGGGAAGCTGCGTCGCAGATGCTGGAGCAGCGTCGCCTCGCGCGGCACGCCGCCGAGGACCAGGTGCTCGAAGCCGCCGCCGACGATGGTGTGGAAGATCGGCTTCTTGCGATGCGTGATTGCGTCGACCTCGATCACCTCGCGATTGGCGCGCGGGCCGTAATATTGGGGGAATTCGCCGAACGGCCCCTCCGGCTCGCGCACGTCTTGCAGAACGCGCCCCTCGATCACGATCTCCGCATGGGCGGGAACCCGGACCGAATTGGTCCGGCACTTCACGACATCGACGGGCGCGCCTAACAGCGCACCGGCAATTGCCATCTCGTCCTCGTCCAGTGCCGCGATCGCCTGCGAGGCCAGCATCAAGGCCGGATGCGCGCCGATCACGATCGCAATCTCCAGCGCCTGGCCCAGCTGCTCGGCGAGGCGATAATAGGAGAAAGTGTGCCGCGGCAGCAGCAGTACGCCGATGCGCTTCTTGTCGGAGATCTGGCAACGATGGATCGAGACGTTCTGGACGCCGGTCTTCGGGTTGCGAGCGATCAGCAGGCCGGCTGTGATATAGGGACCGCTGTCGCGCTCATTGTGCTTGGGGACCGGAAGCTGGCGCAGCAGGTCGACGTCGTCATGGACGACCTCCTGCACTGGACCGCTCGCGACCTCGTGCGTCGGCAACGGATGGCTGGCAGCCGCCAGGAACCGCGGCAGCAACTGGTCCTCGGTCACACCGATGGAATCAGCGACCCAGTCGCGGCCGGCAAAGAGGTTCGCGACCACGGGGATCGCGTGCCCGTCAGGGCGCGGAAACAGCACCGCGCTGTCGCGCTCCAGCCGCTTGGCGATGGCGGCGAGCTCGTCCACCAGCGCAACGCCCTCGCGCGCGATCGCGAGCTTGCCGCGTTCGGCAAGATAAGCGAGCCAGGCGCGCAGATCGGCGGGCGCGTTCCTCGCAACATTGTCCATTGGCATACAGGTCTTTCCTCAAGGTCTCAAATCAGGGCGCGATCTTGCGCAGCGTCGGCGAGCGGCGCTTGAGGGCCTCGTCCTCGCCCCAGCGGCGCACCACGCCGATGTCGATATCGAACAAGTCGAGCACGCGGCCGACGGTGTGCTCGACCATGTCTTCGAGATTTTCCGGCTTGACGTAGAAGGCCGGCACGGGCGGCGCGATGATCGCGCCCATCTCCGATAGCGCCGTCATGGTCCTGAGGTGCCCGGTGTGCAGCGGGGTCTCGCGCACCATCAGCACCAGACGGCGGCGCTCCTTAAGCACGACGTCGGCAGCACGGGTCAGCAGCGTCGTTGTCACGCCCGAGGCGATCTCGGACATCGAGCGCATCGAGCACGGTGCCACGATCATGCCGGCGGTGCGGAACGAGCCGCTCGCGATGGCTGAGGCCATGTCGTCGATAGCATGGTTGACGTTGGCGAGCGCCCTCACCTCCGCGATCTTCAGGTCGGTCTCGTAGGCAAAGGTCTGCTCGGCGGTCTTCGACATCACGAGATGCGTCTCGACGCCGGCATTGCGCAGGAGCTGCAGCAGGCGCACGCCATAGGTCACGCCGGAGGCGCCGGAAATGCCGATGATCATGCGCTTGGGCGTGGTGTCCTGCATATGGCTGGTTTCGCTCCCTGGGGACGCGCCTCTGAGGTCACGCGGTCCGCCGCAAGACTACGCAATCCCACCCATCACCACAAATAATGATTGATTATGTCGTTCATCAACTGAGATGATGGCCTGAGCTGGATTGCCGAACGAAGGACAGGCCCCCGTGGAACTCAGGCAGATGCAATATTTCCTGTGCCTAGCCGAGGAAAAGAACGTCACAAGGGCCGCGCGCCAGCTCAACATCGTGCAGCCGGCGCTCAGCATGCAGATCGCCAAGCTCGAGGCGGAGCTCGGGCAAAAACTGTTCGACCGCAGCGTCCAGGGCATGACGCTGACCAGCGCCGGCGAAGCGCTGGTGCGGTTGACGGCCCCGATCGTGCGCGATGCCGAATACGCGCGGCAGGAGATGGCGCAGCTCGGCGGGCGCATCTCGGGCCGCGTCTCGGTTGGCCTCATCACCTCGGTGGCGCAAAGCACGATGGCGAGGTCGTCGGCGACAGTCGCCAGCCGCTATCCCGAGATCACGCTGTCGGTCTGCGAGGGCTATACCGAAACGCTGGTCGACTGGGTCAGCACCGGCCAGCTCGATTTCGCGCTGATCAACGTGCCGCGCCGCAAGACGCCGTTAGCCGCGCACCACGTCATGGACGAAGAGATGGTGTTCGCCTGCCGGAAGGACGGCCCGATCAGGCCGCCTGCAAAACTACGCTTCGACCACATCGCCAAGGTCGATCTCGTGCTGCCGTCGAAGCGCCACGGCTTGCGCCTGATCCTCGACGAGCATGCCGCCCCAATCGGAATTGACCTGCGGCCACGCCTTGAGCTCGACACCCTGCCCGCGCTCTGCGACGTGATCGCGACTACCGATTTCGCGACGGTGCTGCCGACCATTGCACTCCGGCAATCGCTCGCCAGCGGCAGCATCCGGGCGCATCGCTTCGACGAGCAGAGGATCGTGCGCTCGATTGCCTGGGTGCATCACCCCAGGCGCGCCGTGTCGGTCGCGGCCAAGGCCGTGCTCGATGTCATCAGCCAGGATCTTGCGCAGGCCGCCGCCGTGGCGAGCGGGTTCGTGGAGCCCGCCTCGCGCAACGCAACTTCGCCTTCGCGCAACGCGCGCAGGAAACCGATCTCCTGAATGCAGAATTCCGCACGGACAAGATGTCGCGCCCGCTGCAAAATGAGACGCGTTGGTAAGTTTTGAGACCAGCCGGCATCACGGCCGCAATGGCCTGCTAACTACGGTCCAGGCGCAGAAACTCGCGAACCTGGCGCTCATCCCCGACGACTCCTGTCCCGGACGATTCCAGGTCTTGCAGAACAAGACACAGTCGGGAGGTCCAGTCCGGGATGACACCGTTCGGTCGCAGCGAGATCACGGACAGCACGGCGCCGTGCGCCAACGGCTTTGACCTCAATCGCAGGTGCTTGCTGTCGTTCGGCGCGGGCGCTGTGCTCGCCGCCACAGGACTTAGTCCTGCACGAGCACAGGACTAGCCGAGGCGACGCAGCACGCATCCAGAGAGTCGGCGGATCGGAGTGCCAGGAATGAGTTTCTTGTTGGCTCGCGGAGCCAAGAATGTTCCCGCTGAGGTGCAGCGATGGCAATACTTTCTGCTGAGAAAAGGATTTAACCAGACGGGGGGCATCGACGCCGAGTTCGGTGAAAAGACCGAGAAGGCCACAAAGTTTTTCCAGGTCGCGCAAGAACTGAAGCCGACCGGTGCGCTCGATGCCAGGACCTTGGAGGTGGCGGCAATGATGGGCTACACCGTGCCGCCGGACGACTACTACGCAAAGCGCAGCAAGGCGAGTTGGCCTTCCAAGCCGGAAGGGACAGCCAGTCCCACCAACAGGTGGCGAAACGAGCAGTTCGGCTGCTTCAAGTTCAAGCAGCTCGCGCGCCCCTATCGAGCGGATGCCGAATCGATCGTGATCCTGGGAAGTTGCGACGGCGCCTATTCCGATTGGATCAAGCAGAACATCATCGATATCGAAGTCAATCAGCTAGAGTTCGCCAAAGGCTACCCTGGCTATGTTCGGTGTCATCGTCTCGCTGCTGCACACATCGCGTCTCTCTTCTCGGCTTGGGAGAAAGCAGATCTGCTGCACCTGGGTCAATATCAATATTGATCAGAAACTGATCGGAAGCGACAAGCAGCTCAACATCATCGTGCTCGGAAAAAAGCACGGTCTCAGCCTCGTGGGGGTCGGGCGGCAGGTCGAAGCGACCAAGGCTTTCAAGAAGTACGCAGCGGAGAACGCGGTTGCCGTTGCTGACCTGATACTCGCCATCGGCATGAAGACCTACAATCAGAGCCCGGCTACATTTATCAAGAAGTTTCTGATTCTGTTGTCGGGCACACCCTCCCCGAACGATCTGCTGAAGTGGTATGAGCAGTTTTCCGGCGGGCTCAAATCCGGTGTCGGAGCAGCAACGGAGCTCTCCAGTTTCTGGTCAGACTGGTGCAAGACCAATCCCGGCTCGTTGCGGGACCAGATTCAGGCGCAAATGCTTGCCTCCTGCCTTCTCAATCCATGTGCACTATCGAAATCGAACGGATGGTACGTGCTGTCCAAGCAGGTGTTCGAAAGCCCATCCCGGTTTACTGCCTTTGTATCGGCTCTTGGTCAGGGAAAGGATTATGTAGACGCCATACTCTTTGATGCAAAGACAGGGGCGATACGGAACGACCCGAGGACAGACCGCCTGCGTCCAGGCTTGCTGGTCAAGAAAAAGCTTGGATATGTTTGGGACGCGGCCGGAAATGCTTACCGGCTGGACAATGACGACTGGACGGCAGTACCTGTTTCACAGATCAACATCAAGAAGCTTTAGACTGCATCGGCCCAAACAATCGAGGGCTGTGCAAGTGCGCCGACGCGAATGTCGACACGCGCAATCTGCGATATGGGTTAGCGTTTGGCAGTTTGGTGGGACAGTATGCAATGCCGAAGAATGTCGTGATCTTTTCCGACGGTACAGGCCAGGCCGGCGGCATCAATTTCGACGAAGCGCGGACGAACGTTTACAAGCTCTACCGCGCCTGCCGTGTCGGTCCGGACACGAAGGTCGAACCATCCGAACAGGTCGCCTTCTACGACCCCGGTCTGGGTTCGGCGTCCGACGGAGGTCATTTCAGGATCGGCTGGATGCGCTGGCTCTACAACCTCGCCAGCATGGCGACGGGCCTGGGGATCACCAGGAACATCGTTGATTGCTACGCCGCGATCATTGCCCTTTATGAGGAAGGCGACCGCGTCTTCCTGATCGGTTTCAGCCGCGGGGCCTACACTGTGCGATCGGTTGCCGGCGTCATGACCTATTGCGGCGTCCCGCGCCATATGCCCGATGGCTCGCCGCTGCGCCGCGATCCAAAGAGCATCCACAAGCTGGCCGAGCACGCCGTCAAGGATGTCTATCAATTCTGCCCATCCTACTCGCGCAAGACTCTTGGGTACCGGCAGTTTCTGTTGAAGACCCGGGACGCGATCGCCGCACAATTCAGACAGCAGTACGGTAGCACAACCACCATCGACGGCGCCGAGCGGGCGAACGTGTTTCCATACTTCATCGGCGTGTTTGATACGGTCGCCGCCCTCGGCCACAAATATCTTGGCACTACGCTCGTGACCTCCGGCATTGCGCTGCTGATCGGGCTGCACTGGCTCGGTGGCTTCCTTCAGCCGGTCGTTCCATGGGCGGGATGGGGGGCCTGGCTTCTGAGTTACCTCGGCATCGCCACAGCCCTGATTGTCTTTCTCAAGAACTATCTGAAGATCGCGCCGTCCTTGCCCGGCTATGGAATCTTGAAGCGCCTCCAGACCGTGCATTTCGCCCCGCCGAAGCACAAATTCTACGACACGACGCTGAATCCCAATGTCGGTTACGCCAAGCATGCGATCTCGATTGACGAGAACCGCGCCGACTTCAAGCGCGTTGGCTGGTCGCCCACGGCCGAGAAGCAGGACGTACGCGACGCGCACGGCAACCTCTATTTCGAACAGGTCTGGTTTCCGGGTGTGCACGCCGATGTCGGCGGCGGCTATCTCGAGAATGAGGCGCGGCTCTCGGACGTCGCCCTCAACTGGCTGCTCGCCGGAGCCTCGCTCATCCCGGGCGGCCTGAAACACGACGGCAGTGTTCTGCGGCTGTCGCCCAATCCCGCGGGTCCCCAGCACAACGAGCAGGCGGGCGGCTTCCTCAAGGCCGGCGTACGCGATCTTCCTACCGATATTGAGAGTGGGGAATCAAAATCGCCGATGCACAAATCAGTCTATCAGCGCTTCGAGGCAGGATCAGTTCTCCTCTATGACCGCATGGCGGCTTACCGGCCGGACAACATGAGGGTTCACGTCGACTTTAAGCACTATTTCGATGGGAGCGCGGCGCAGCTGCCCCAATGCGTCGCCGATGATATAGAACAGAAGTGGGAAAATGCCGGCTATGTCGGGCGGCTCTGACCCAGATAGCGCATTGAAAAGCGGTTCTGCCGGGCGGCCCTCGAGTCGGCTTCGCTTGCGCCCGGCCGAGCAAAGTAGATCACAATGCCGCGAGTGGATCCGCCGATCGACCGCCAAAATCACCGTTTGAAAAACCGTTTTAGTTCGGCTCTCTCAAACGGTTTCTGTCGCTAAGGTCTTGATTTGTTTGGTGGGCGCACCAGGGCTCGAACCTGGGACCCGCTGATTAAGAGTCAGAGTGACCCAAGCTCTTGGGCCTGTCGCAGTCTCAAAAGTGGGAAGCTAACTCAGTTAACTTCCCACTGAAATCAGAGGGTTTTCCTGATTTTTCTCGCTAAACAGCCGCAACGGTTGCGTTTTGCGTTTCTGGCTCCTAATTGGTCGTTTTGTGACCCCACGTGACCCAGAAAAGCGGATGTGACCCAGTGAACGCCGAGCACGAAAGCCGCCAGAAGATCACCGCCAAGACACTGGAAAAGGCCGTGAGCGACTGCGCCGCGGGCAACCAGTACGAGGTATCTGACCTTCAATGTGGAGGGCTGCAGCTTCGCGTCCGCGGAAGCGTGACATGGACCGTGCGATCACGGCTGTGGGGAAAGCAGCGCCGCTGGGCGATTGGCGGCCCGGAGATCAAGCCCGATATTGCAAGGGAACGAGCCGGCGAGGTGAAGGGGTGGTGCCGCCGCGGCATGGATCCGGAGATGCTCGTCATCCAGTACATGACGGGCGTCCCGATCGCCAATCAGACCCGCGTCGGAGGCAAGCGACCAGTCCCCTCTTGGAGCTGGGCGAGATCCGTCGACGCTTTCCTCGATCACATCCTAAAGTTTCGCTCGCCGGAGACCTACGACGACTATGCGCGGACGCTGGGCGGCAAGATGCGCCTTGACGAGAAAAAGCGACACTCCAAGGTGCCCGAACTAGAACGGTTCGAAGACAAGGACGTCGCAGCGATCACGCGCGAAGACGTCGCGAAGTGCGTTGCCGAAGTCTGCAATCGAGCTCACCGGACCGGTGAACACCTCAAGAGCGTCCTGGGCTCGATGTGGACCTTTCTCGCCGACGATTGCCGTCGGGAGGAAACGTCTGTCGCCCCTAACCTGCTCCTCCGCTTGAAGACCCCCGAGAGGCAGCGCCCAACCATTGTGAGGGATACTCCGGATATCATCGCCCTGTTCGAAGACGACTCCGAAGATCCAAACCGAGACGTTCCCTCCCCTGCACGCCTGGGACGGGCTCTCGCGATCGCCCGATCTAGAGCGATGAAGGAAACGGCAGCTCTGTCAATCGAGCTATTAGCCGGGTCGTTGCAGCGCCGGCGGGCTGTCATCGGCAGCCACAGGGCCGAATTTCGAGTGATGGGAGATTGGGAGGATCAGAGCGCGGACATCCTTTGGTCCATCCCCCCGTTCATGCGCAAACGTTCGAACCGACGTCGCGCCCACCTGCCCCACAAGATTGTTCTGGTGCACCCGACGGTGCTGGCGGTCCGACGGTTGGACACCCTCGCCGGCGACCAGGCCTATTACTTCCCCGTTCGAGCGGGGCAAGACAAGAAGACGAAAAATCCTCACGCGGATCCGAGCTTCATCAATCACGCCCTGCAGTTCCTCCCAGGCGCCGAGATGAGCTGTCACGCATGGCGTCGAGGTTTTGCCAGCCACGGGCAGCGCGAACTCGGTCTGGACCTTGTCGAGATCAAGATGGTCCTCGATCATTCCGAAGGTGCGCCGCCCTGCGACGTCACAGCCGGCAATTACGCTCTCGATCCCTTGCTCGGAAGAAAGCGCGAGATCCTGCTCGCCTGGTCGGAGTGGCTCGAAACGCGCGTGAAGGAAGCCATCGCCGCCGATCCCGGGCTGCTCGACGTAGAGGCGCTGAAGGATGCAATCTATCTCGCTCGATACGGCAAAGAGCGCATCAACCGGAAAGACGAAGAACGAGCCTCAACGCTTCTCGACGCGGCCGAATAGTCCCTCCTCTCGCCACCCGTAAGAACGTCTCCACACGTCAAGATGAGCTGTGGCCCGACGCACGAATCGTCCATCTCTATTAACCAGGCGTCACGGAGCAGCTTAAGCCCGATTCTGCGTGCGACGTTCTGCTGTTTGGCAGCTCCTTCCAGCACTCAGCGGACGCGCCCGAGACGGCCGTGCGCTCCGTTTGCTAGGTTGATCGTTGTCAGATCGGGATCAGAAGGGCACCAGCTCTTGCAGCCGATATTGATCGGCCAGCTTTCTCAAGTGGAACAATGTTTCGGGACGCGAAAGGCCGCCTCCCGGTTCTTAACGGCATTGCGCGCTTCGCTCTCGCCCGGCCTTCGCGCGCCGCCATCAGCATGAAGTAGAGCGCCCTGCCGCAATGACTTGGGTTTCGGATCCCAACGGCCGCGATCCCGCTCATTGACGGCCACGACCGGCATGGGCCAGGTGTTGACGGCCCGCGTAGCGCAGGAGGGTATCGGCGCACCAAGGTTCGCGCGCGAACGATTATGATATCCGTCAGTGCGGTCATCCGCTCGCTCATGATCGTGGCGATCATGGCGCTCATCATGATGCGCGCGCAGCGGCCAAAGTCCGCCGCCTCTTGCTTGCGGCGCCACATTTCGAACACCAACCGAAGCACTCACGTCTTTCGAGCGTGTCTCCGCAATGACCCTACCTCACTATCACGAGGCTCTGATTATTATGAGGACTTCGATGATCCACCAGCGACGCAGCCATCCCAAGCCAAACATCTCAACTCGAAGCCAGGCAGGAAGGTTGATCTCCCGAGACTTTGCTCTTCGCTCCCTCACCTCTTGCTTGGATTCGTCCATTGCGAACGACGATTGCACGGTCGGCCGCCTCTATCGTTTCCGCCCGATGAGCGATGATGATCCGCGTCAGCCTTAGGGTACGCACCACGTGATTGACACACCGTTCATTATCTAGGTCGAGATGGCTCGTTGCCTCGTCGAGAACCAGAATCTGCGGTCGCTTGTATAAGGCGCGAGCCAACAGTATGCGTTGCCTCTGCCCACCAGAAAGTCCGACACCGATTGTTCCGATCAGTGTCTCGTACCTCATCGGCATCGACATGATCTCATCATGAATGGCGGCCTGCCGCGCGCATTCTTCGATCCATGCGTGCTCCGCAGTCGGATCAAAAAAGCTTATGTTGTCGGCCAGCGAGCCGGTGAACAGCATATCATCTTGCATCACCGTTCCGACTGTTCGCCGAAACGTCTGCAGCCCTACTTGATGCAGAGGACGACCGCCGATCCGAACCTCACCAGAGCTCGGCTCTAATAGCCCCAGAAGAATTTTGACCAGAGTCGTCTTCCCGCTACCAGACGGGCCTGTGATCGCAACACATTCACCTGCTTCGATACGCAAATTGACGCTGTCAAGAACATTGTCTTCATGGGGCGAGTATGCGTATGAGATGTCACGAAGCTCGATATAATCGGGTTTGGTCAACAATTCCGCTTCATGTTCTGGGCCATGCGCCTCTGGCGCAGCGTCAACAACTTCCGCCACGCGCTCAGCATGAAGTCCTAGCATGCGGAATTCAAAGATCTTGTCGACCAAGGCCGCCATTCGCGAGGAAAATTGTTCTCGATAAGAAAGAAAGGCAATTAACATTCCTATAGTCAATTCATTCCGGAGAACAAGCAAGCCAGCCAGCCAAATTACGATCACACGCTCAATACCAAACAGCAGCACGTTAGTCGCTTGCTGGGTAATTTGCACCTTTTGAACGCGAAGGTGAGCATTGAACTTGTCAGCGAGAAGATTCATCCAAGTGATCTTTCGCTCATCACCACGGCCAAAGAGACGAATCGCTTGTATCCCCTGCAGAGATTCAAGAAAATGAGTACTCTGCCTCGCTTGAAAGCTGATCTCCTCAGCAGCCGCGTTGCGAAGTTTTGCGAAGACCACGAACCTTAAGATGGCGTATAATGCTACGGATGCGCAAGCGGCGGCACTTAACAGGGAGTTATAGGCAAACATAACAAAACCCGTGCCTATGATCAGTCCACCATCCACAATAGCTTGAGCGAAGGCCACAGTGAGAGTTTCTTGAATAACGTTTATCGACGCAAAGCTTGCGAGAACGCCGCCCACCTGCCGCTTCTCGAAATACTCCGTTGGCAGCCGCAAGAGATGACCGAATACACGGCCGAGCCATTGGAAATTCAACTGAGCACTAAGAACCGCCACGAGCCAGCTGCGCATTGCGCCAATCGCCGCCTGCAGACATACTAGCAGGCAAAATCCAGTGCCAAGAATCGTAACGAGATCGCGATCTCCTGCTGCAAGCGCCTCATCGACCAGCCATTGCAGGTAGAACGGCGTGGCAACAGCGACAATCTCGAGCCCAAGCGCCAAACTCAGCACCTGGGCAATGTACCGCTTCAGACCGCTAATGCGTCCAATCAATCTGCGAACACTAAAGGGAGTTCGCACGTCTTGCTTGGTAAAATCATCACTTGGAAGCATCTCCAGCGCAATGCCGGTGAAGTGCTTTCCGAACTCCTTCCAGCCAAGACTTCGCACGCCTGTTGCCGGATCGTGAATGGTAATCCGCTTTTGTCCAATCGCCTTGAGAACTACGAAGTGGTTCAAGTCCCAGTGAACAATGCAAGGGAGGCTCAGCTCCTTAAGATTTTCCAGCTCAAGTCGGAGAGGCCGACAATCGAGCTTGAGAGCGTTGCCAATCTTGATCAGGCTCGCCAACGACGCCCCTCTTCGGGATACCGGAAATCGTTGCCTGAGATCTCCCAAGCGAAATCGGTTTCCATGATAAAACGCCACCATAGCAATGCTTGCGAGTCCACACTCGCATTCTTCGGCCTGCAGTATAACAGGCAAGTCTCTCCCGGCGCCGATCTTCAAGCGATAGGTCATGCTTCGCGCCCATACGTCTTCACGAGCGGCTGATACAACCATTCAAAAAGCCGGCGATAGTCCAGCAGGGCGGTTGCACGGACCCGCATACCCGGCTTTAGCTTCATGATCGTCGGCATCGACGCCGCGTTGATTGCTACCCGCACGCGATAAGCCTGCGTGTCGGCATCGACGGCGCGTGCGGCGTTCGCTGTCTCCATGGGCAAGGCCGGGCTGCGGGAGATGTCCTCGATGGATCCCAAGACCGTCCCGTACTTATCGGAGGGATAGGCATCGAAGCTTAGGCGCACCGGTATCTTGGGATGCAGCAATCCCACGGCCCCGCTTGGAACATAAAAGACGGCGAATAAGGTCGAATTGGCCGGTTCGATGGCCGCGAGGGCATCCCCTGGCTTGATCTGCTGTCCGGACTGAACGGCGAGCGATGAGACTACCCCAGGACCACTTGCTTGCAGCAAAATCTGCCGATCGATCTCACTTACCGCGAGCGAATTTTCCGTATCACCAATGGCGCGATGAAGAGCCGCAATTTCCTGCTTGGTTTGGATGGGTGCGATCTCGATATCGCTCTCAACGTTCTCCAATTCAGCCAGCAAACCATCGCGGATCTGAAGCAGATCATAGACTTTCTGCTTTTGTTCAAGCATCGCCGACGTCTTCTCCTGAACTTGCGCTAACGGCGCATTGCTAGACTCATACAAGGTCTTCGAGCGTCTCAGCGCCTCTTCGGCGAGCCCCGCTCGGTCGACTTGCAGTTGAATTTGCTTCTCCAGTCCGCTCTGCCTACTGAGCAGATTTTGTCGTCGGCGAGCCAGCGTTGCGAGCCTTCGCTCCCCTCGCAAGCGCACGAGCTCCAATTCTGCGGTCAATGATTCAACTCGGTCGGAAAGCGTACGGGTGATGCTTTCTTGTGCTCCGCCACGTCGGGTTGTGCGTTCGGCCGAGAGCACGAATAGGACATCGCCCCGGCGTACCTCTTGCCCTTCGACGACCCGGCGATCCACAACGACAGCTGCTGTCGGAGCCGAAATGTAGAGCAAGCCTTGCTCCGGCAGCACCAAGCCATCCAGCTTCTGCTTCCGCGCGACAGAGGCCGACGTGACGAACGCAATTGCGAATGCAATAAAGCTTGCAGACGCAGCAGCGAACCACTTGGTACGCCACGATTGCCGCAGTATGATACTCCCATGCATCTTGTTGCGCTGAAACTGTATTGCTTCCTCTCGGAAGAGTGAGGTCGGATACATAGCGGCGGCCGCGGTTAAGCTCACGGAGTGATCTGTTTTGTGTTGCCGAGTACTTCGGCGGTGCTACTCAACCAGATCACACTAATTCAAACTAGAAGCACTATTCCAAAGTGAGCAGCGACGAGTGGATCACCGCTGCTTATCGAGTGTTTGTTGCGAGCTCAGCCTTCCTTTCCGAAAGGCGCTCGGCGTCAGGCTGAATCTTTTTCGGAAGGCACGGGTGAAATGTGGCGGATGCTCGAAGCCAACCGAAGCGGCAACATCACGGATCTGTCGGCGGTGGTTAGAAACATCCATCAGATATGCTGAAGCTCGTGCCATCCGCTGCTCAAGAATTTCGGCAGCAACCGTGCGTCCCAGCGCCCGTACAAACATTTCATCAAGCGATCGTCGACTTAACCGTTGCTGGCGGGCGACATCGCTCGCAGACAAACCCGATCTCCAAAAATTCCGTGCAATGTAGGAGAGAGCTCGCTCCAAGCGCCATTCGGTGGCCCCGAGAGGGATCTCACACGTTCCCAGCAGATCTATCAAGGCATGGGGAATTCCAGAATGCTGTACGAGCGATGCTCTGGAGGTATTTTCAGCCAAATTCGTTAGAGCACCTCGCAGCAAAATTGTCCCCAAGTCACCGGGTTCAAGAACAAACATCTCAGAACGTCGAAACTTCGGATATCGCTGGAGCAGCATCTCGCGCGGAAGCTGTAGAGAAATGGTCACGCCCGACGCGCAACGCACTTTGTAGCTTTGGCGACTGCTTATTATACACGCCCCCCATCTCGGCACTCTCTTCCACTCACAATTTTGTACAATCTCGAACCCATTGGAAGTCGAGACCAAAATCGCAACGGTTGACTCGCGTGCATGCAGCTTCGGGACGTATTCTATAGAGTCATCTCCACCTTCGATTATGCAAAACTTCGCAGATCCGATTTCGAAACATGTTGCGCTCGGTGCACCCTCGATATTCAGGTAGGTGAAGCAACAACATCGATCTTCTTCCAGCGAAACAGATTCTTTTCCAATCATGTCAAGGCTTGCAATCTTCCCTCAGTGGGTCGACGCTGCGGTCACCGGTCCCCTGTAAATTCAATGCATGCCGTCTGCGTGCTTCCAATGCTGCCGATACGTGCAACCGCCTCACTGAGTGAGAAATTGCTCTAGCGCAAGGGATGCCATCATTCGAAGCCTCAGACAGAACACGGGGAATACCGGATGCTACGGGTCAACGTTTGGACTCGCGCTTCGGATACTTTAATCTTCGACGAGGTGAATAGTCCACGTTGGACGCGCCGCATTCAAGGCGGGCCGGTCAGCCGATAAACTTCGGCCTGCTTTTCCGGGGGGGCCTGACAGGTACTTCGCCGAAGCGCTAGTGGAAATCGGCGATTGCCTCCAGGCCGCTTTCGCGCTCCTTGACGGGTCAATGTTTCCTCGTGGACATTTCCTAGTTACGGATTCATTGCGTTGATCCGATATGTATTGCTTAGTGCGACAGATGCCGATGAGCGATTGTTGAAATTGCCAAAGATTTGTCTTAGGTTGCCATCTCGGCGGGGCATCATCCATGAGCAGGGCCAGTACGGCAGAGCGCGCGATCTGTAACGAACTCCGATCGTCATAGTTGCCTCCACTCCGCCTATTTCCGTATTTCGTCCAAGCTCATTGCCTCCCATCCAGCCGTCAGCAACCCCGACTGCTGCCGTGACTTTTTACCTTGCTCGAGGCGTTTCGCACCATTCGCACGGCCTGAGGGGCATCGAGCTGGGCTTGGCTATTCTCTTTTTTGTCCACGGACCAGCAGGTCTTTCTGCATTGGGCAGGAATACTTTGGGACGCGATGCTGACGATCGTGCGCTACACGCCGGTTCGCAATGACATGTTCGATCGCCGATGTTTTCAGCAGGCCGATGCGGCGATGATTGAGTTTTAGCTCTGATTTGGTCCGCGATTGGGAGAGAACGTAAACTTGCGCGCTCGACATACCAATCGACACACCTGATTGAGTTGCGAGCCCTTGGCGTCCCGCGATAGGGGTTGCTGCCTGAGGCATAGGCCGTTGTCTCGACGCCGTCAGCTGCCAAGACTAGCTGCTCGATCAAGGTCCGGTTATGGCGCTTGAACAGTCGCCGTTGCGTTCTGGCGGGGCGGCGCTGGCCGCCCCGCCGATAGCTGTCGCAAGATTGGCGACAAGTTTTGCGGCCTCGCGCGTAGCGAACCGCAGGCGATTGAGAGCCTTTTGCTACGCTACGCCGCGAGGCCAAAACCCGGGCGGCAAGAACCCGAGCCGCTTGCGGCGCCGCCGCCCGGTACCTGCGAGAGGACTTCCTGCCGCTGGGTCAAGTCCACCATTTTTGGGGCGGTATTCGGCTCGCGCGGCTGGACCAGTTTGGATAGCTTTGTGAGCAAGAACATCGAGTTTCCTCCTATTTCTATTGCTTGATGTGGCGCCCAAATTCAACAATTCGACAATTGCAGAGCTCGTGCGTATCGCCAGCTTAATTTTATCGCCGACTCTTGGTCAATTGATCGCGTTCGGTTTGCTTGATTTCGTTGGCGACCCGACTTGATTGACTTGGAGATTGGCAGTGAAACAAACTGATCCGCCTGCTTTTGATGCTGCGCGAGTGAATCGACTTCGCCTTGCATGAGGTTACCAAATCCTCGAGCCTCGTCATCCGGACAGGATTGATCTCGCACATTGGAGATCTTGCCGACAGCGTCATTCGCAGGCGTGAGGTGCTTCGTGCTCCCGTCGAGTGCTGTAAGGGTGGTTCATTGGATTGATGTCTTGAAAACTGCTTGCGATTGGCCGCGCAGGCCAGCGGGGCCGCTCGCTCGGCCGCGCAGCATCGCCTGGAGCGTGGACACTTCGTCGGGAAGAGAATCATCGGCGCCCATCGCCGACCAGAGATTCACAAGACGCGGTCTATGCGAAGTGCCAGCAGAGCCACCACGCCATCAACCGACGACGATCACCGTGCCAGAGAATCTTGACCAGCTTTCCGCTTTTGCCACGGAACACAGAGCGGGTCTCGCGTGAACGCTTCCTGCATCAGTAAGGCCGGCGAGCTCATGCCCGGTATATCGGCCGGTCGCAATCCACACCGACAGCAGGCGCAAGGGGATATTATGGTAGGTCTGCCAGGAGGGGAGCGGCCCGAGGCATCGGCCGTTGTCTCTGGGCCGTCAGCCTGCAAGACTTCGTCGCTCGATAAAGTTTCCGGTTATGCCGCTTGAACAGATCCGGGGATGGTTGCGTCCGGCGGGCGGCGTTTGCCGCCCTGCCGATAGCTGCCGCAGATTGGCAACAAGCGGTTTCGCGCGTAGCGAACCGTGGGCGATTCAGAGCGTTTTGCTATGCGAGGCCATAACGGCCAGAACCCCAGCTACCACTTGTGGCGCCGCCCGACACCTGCGAGAGGACTTCCTGCCGCTGCGTCAAGTCCACCATTTTTGGGGCGGTATTCACCTCTCGCGGCTGGACCAGCTTGGATAGCTTTGTGAACAAGAACATCGAGTTTCCTCCTATTTCGATTGCCTGACGTGGCGCTCAAACTTCCACAATTTGACAATTGCGAGCTCGTGCGTATCGCGAGGCTAGTTTTATCGGTGACTCTTGGTCAATCCGTCGTGTTCGGTTTGCTTGATTCCGTTGGCGACCCGACTTGATTGATCTGGAGATCGACAGCGAAACAAACTGATCCATCTGCTTTTGATGCAGCGCCAGTAGGCGTGAGCTGCTCCGTGCTCCTGTCGACGTGCTGTGAGGGTAGTTCACCGTGGAAGCTGCTGGTGATTTGCCGCGGATGAGGCCAGCGGGGCCGCTCGCTCGGCGCGAAGCATCGCTGCGGCCTGGATACATCGTCGGAAGAGTATCATCGGGGCCCATCGCCGACCAGAGAATCAAAGACGCGGTCAATGTCCGAACCGCAGATATCGCCATGCCATCCAGCAGAGTCACACTCCATCAACCGACGACGGTCACCGTGCCAGAGGATCTTGATCAGCTCTTCCCTTTTGCCACGGAACACAGAGCGGGTCTCGCGTGAACGCTTCCTGCACCAGCAAGACAGCGAGTTCATGCGCGGCGTAAATCGGTGTGGCCGGTCGCAATCCACGGCGGCCTTCATCGTCACCGCGTACCTGTGATCCACATCCGAGCCCCGGCAACAAACTCGATCTCGATCGGCCCGACCGCTTGGCAGCATCTAGTCGGACTCGCATACTTCTAACGACTGCGCCCCATTGAACAGGCGCAATTTTAGAAATCTGGGCTTGACTTTTTCAAGATATCCAGATATCTATGGCGCCGTCGAGAGGTTTCAGACCGATACGGTTTGCGAAACACGAGAAACAAATGCTGAAGGTCACTGTTGAACTTTATCCCGGCGGCTCGGCGGAGTCGACCCGAACGCTCGCAGCCATGACTGTGACCAATCTCTCTGATTTGGCGGACGTTTCAGACTACGAGATCGTAACGGCTGAGACTGCAAATCCCTCGACGGGCGAGCCCTCCAAGATGTGTTGGCACCGAGTACATGACTACGCGCGGGGGCAATCGGTCTGGAAGCTCGTCGGTGCTGCTATAGCTGGTTTGGATCAAGCCGGGTGTATGGAAATGTGAGCGAGCCGCCTTCGATGAACGGCCCGCTGCATCTAAGCGTAACCGCTAGAACGGGACTTCCATCCACCAACAGTAATAGGCCGAATCCGCGAATACGGTCCACGCCGCTCTCGTGCAGACCGCTTTTCGTCAGAGCCCGTTTCGGATGACCGCCAGCCATGCGTGTCGAGGATCACGTATCTTGCCGTTTGCGGTCTTGTAGCTGGATCTAGTGACCGAGTCGGAGACGTTGCCTCCGATGACGTCCACTTCTCCATCGCGTAGCTCTACCACCAGATCGGCATGCGAACAGAACCAATTGCCCGCTCGCAAGGCTCTTATTGCACCGTCGTAGGAATCTGGTGGAGTCGGACAATCGGGCCCGCCTCTTGCCGCCCAGAGCAGGTCGCCTACGCTCAGCGAACTCGAGGCCGGAGTCATCAGCTCAAGCTTCGGATAGCTCCTGGGACGCGCCAGTATGGCCTGGCAATATCCCCAATGCGACTCGCTGTACGGAAAGCCTGTCCCTGCAGCGGCCGTCTTGAAGCAGAACGATATGAATGCGGCGGACCAAGGATAGGGCGACTTTCCGTTGCGCGCAGGCTTTCCTACCGTGACCCAGTAATCGTTGACGAACTGGACGTACGGCTGCTCCGATTCCCGTCCGCCAATGGACTTCGGACCCTGGACCGGAGCGCTGGAGAAGCCCCAACGCTTCCACTCGTTCGTCGCAGTAGTCAACAGATCTGACTGGATCGACATTTAGACGAAGTCCCCGTTCTGCCGGCTCCACGTCTTTGACGTAAGCAGCGCCCCCTTTGCGGTAATCTCGCTTTTCAAGGTCGCGCACCTTTCGGGATAGGCGATGCTGCCGAGAGCAAGCAGATTTGCCAGAGGCCGATTGGACCGCAGCGCCGATTGAATGGCGGGGTACTTCGCCCGACCCTGATGCCTGATGTCGCAGATCGCAAGGCAAACATCGGCGCTTCGGCCGTCGAGGCCCAGCCTTGCATCGGCCTCGCGCATCAGCCGGTTGAATACGCCGACCATATGCATCACCTGTAGCTCCCGCGCCTGGGCGACGTTCGTCGTCCAATGGATCAGTTTGGCGGCGCACACGACCTCGGAATCCTCGACGGCCGAAGTGCTGGGATTCAGGTAATCCATGAGCGGGGCGGTCGAGGTCGATGTCTCCAGCGCAACGGGACTCGCACCGGTTATTTTGACGATGCGTCCGTTTCTGACGGCAAGATCGGGAAAGTAGTCGGCGTTCTCCGGCCGGCCTATCATGTCGCGGAAAAAAACCACGAAATCCCCATCGGGCACATGTGCTCCGAACTGGCCGAACCCCCACGTGAAGCGCGCTCTGTCGTACGTATTGAGGGTGAGGAAGTTTCCTCCCTCGCATTTCGAGGTCGGCTCGATGAAGTCGGCCCAGAATCTGTACAGACCTCGATAGTCGGTCGCCTTGTACGCCAACTTCGGCAGTTCTCGCCGGGGCACGTTGTACAGGCCTTCGAAATCTTCCCCGGAAGATCGGTCCCTATAGCTAGTCTGGCACCCGACGAAGAACGGCGCCCCTCCGTCCGCACGCGAACTGAAAAGATGCCCGCTCCGCTCGATCGTAAAATGGACTGCCATGTCGTCTCCAGCCGCTACCCGTCGGCCGGAATGATGGCTCAAAGATCGATCGTCGCCTCCTAGGGAGGTCCCGGGGGTCGTGGCGGTTTCCGCTCGGGTGGAATCCAGTGACGAACCGAAGGTGCCGGCGCCCTGCACCACCTTGACTAGGAGGAGGTTGCTTGCAGGGACGAAAGTCCGTGCCCATCGAGTCTTGGCTCGGCAGCACGGATACGCTGCGCCCCGCGTAGCTCTTCAACACGATTGCCAACGCTATTTAGGAATCGTGACCAGCACGATCGCAGCGACTCCGCGGAGGTGGGCGACTTCCACGAAGGAGCCACAGATCACGTCCACCGGAGTCCCAGGTCCACCCGAGTTGCGTCGCGCGCGCCCTCCGACGATGACATACCGCCGCTGCCTCCCGTGGGTTTATTTTTTGCACTATCGGTTCCGGAGTATCTTCTGGCCTGCAAACTTCATATGGACCTCCCGTGAGAATTATGGAATTGTGAGTTTGTTTTTTATACTTACAAGGATGCCTCAGAGCGTACGACAAGAAAGCAAGGTTGCGCCTCGGCGCATGAGGGGAGGCAAGCTCATGCTGAGAACGGATTTGGGCGTGCGATGGCCTGCGACGCCAACCGGGGCGCAGGAAGGCGCGTCCTTATGCTGGCTCGCCGAGGACGAGGACATAGAGGCGCTGACAGGAGAGGATCCCCTGATCCGGAACGGGGCCCCCAGTTGCGAACGCCGTCCGATGGCGCAGTCGAAAGCGTGCGGGTGAAGCCGATGTTCGCCTGCTGCGCCTTCGCCGTCTTCCTGCTGCACCAACTGCTGCTGCCCCTGATCAAACTGCAGCGATGGCTGGGATGGACCGTTACACGCTCCTCCGGCGCCGCGGCTTGGCGCCCTGGAGCGTCTGTCCCGCCGGCCAAACCGCGCCGGCTTCCAGTCCTCGGGGCCGGACTGGTCGCTTTGCTCGCCTTCGAGGCCATGGCCGGAAGCATTGCGGCGGTGAGCGCCCTTCTGGTCACCCGCTCCGTCCCGCAAGCCCAGGCCGTTCTGGCGGCGGCAGACCCGATCTGCACCGCCTTCGTAGGAGTCAGCCCATGACGACCCTTGATCCTCCTCTTTCCGACCAGGGCCTGCAACGCTTGCGCAAGGGACCTGTGACCGCCAGGCGGCAACGACGAACGGTGCTCGTCTACTCGGCGATTTGCCTGCTGGGCGCAGCGCCCCTGCTCCTCGGCGCTCCCGCATCATGGCAGGCGGCTGGCGTCGGCCTTTGGGCACCCGGCGCCGGATTCCTCGCTGCGGGCGGATGGACCGCCCTGCTCTTCCCTCTAACCTTGGCCGTCTTCGCCCTCTCGCTCATCGCATGGTTCTGGGCGGGCATGGTCATGGCTCCGGTCATCGTCTGGTTCGGCAGCGCGGCCCTGTCTTCCGCGGTCGTTGGGCAGCAGATCTGGAGCGGCGGGCCGATCCTCACGGCCTTGAGCGTGGCCGGGGTCGCACTTGCCGTTAATCGCGCAACCCTACGCAGCCGCGAGCAGAGTTGGCGCAAGGCGGCCGCTCGGCAAGCCTTCGTTCCGGCCTCATTGGCGGAGGTTGCGGCGCAAACCGCCTCCCCCCCAGATCCCGCGTCGCGCGAAATGAGCCGCGAAGACTTGTCCGCCTTGCGCTACCTGCTGGATCGCGCGCTCCAGCCGATCGCGTCCTGGGACGGCTTTGATGATATCGAGCCCTTCCAGACGGGAGCACTTCGGTATCAGCTCAACCACATGGGCCTGGCGCTGGCGACGATCCATGGCGCTTATACGCCCAATTTCCAGGGCTACATGGGACAGGCGCAGCGCAACCTCATCGAGAAGTACCTGCAACGGAAAGTCTGGGGATACTGGATCTACGAATCCTGCTGGGGACACTTGAACTTCACTAACTGGGACCCAGCCGACCGCGACAACGTCATGCTGACGGGCTGGTTCGGGATGCATGTGGGCGCTTACATGCTGAACAGCGGCGATCGGCGATATCTGCAGCCGGGCAGCCTCACCTTCCGTCTCAATAGCCAGAAGAGCTATCGGCACGACCTCGGCAGCCTGGTCGGCTCGATCACCTCGAACTACGCCCGCTCCGACTTTGGGCTTTTCGCCTGCGAACCAAACTGGATCTACCCGATCTGCAACCACTACGGCATGGGCGCCGTCACCGTACACGAGGCGCTGTGCGGAACGGGCAACGTGGCGCGCTACCTGCCAGGTTGGCTGGAGAAGCTCGACACCGAGTTCACCGATGAGAGCGGCTCGATCATCGGCCTCAAGTCGGAATACACGGGCATTTCGCTCCCCTTCCCGTCCAGCGAGGTGGTCTATGCGGCGTTCCATAACGCCTTCGCACCGGCGCGCGCGCGCATGCTCTGGGCGGTGGCAAGACGCGAGCTGGCGCCCGCCATCCGCACTGTCGCGGGTGAGCCGCGCCTCATTCTGCCGGGCGAAGGGTTCGACATCGGGAACTACAGGACGGGACACCATTACAGCTACGCTGCGATCCTGTTGTCGGCCCGGGAGTTCGGTGAGGATCTCTTAGCCGAGGCCGCGCAGAACAGCCTGGACGCCTGCAGCGGACGCGAAGAAGACACCGGGGTTCTGCGTTACGTCGCCGCCTCCAATTCCGCCAACACCAACGCCATCCTTGGCCGCGTGATGAGGACCGGGGACTTCCGCCGCGCCATTGTCGAGGGTCCCCCCAAGACGGCCCTCCAAGGTCCCATGCTGGATAAGGCCGCATATCCGGACGTTCTCGTTGCCCGTGCCTTCAGCGATGGCCGCAACCTTGAGCTTGTGCTCCATCCGGGGCGGGCGTCCGGCGAGCAGAGCCTAGGCTTGGCGCGCCTCGTTCCGCACGCGCGGTATCTGGTGAGCGGCGCCGAGCCGGGCCAGTTCACCGCATCCCCCTACGGAACGGCGAGCCTCACAGTCGATCTGCGTGACCGCACCGTCGTTGAGGTGGCGCCGCTGGAGCGTCGCCAGGCGGAAGGCATGCGTTAAAAAGCGCGGGCTGGGGAAAGCCCATGCCGGAAAGCCTGAACAGTGGGCGGGTCCGGCTCCAGATGGCGTGGGGGGGACCCGCGCGACGCGTAGGCAAGCGAAACCTGGCAGCCTCCGCCGCCGAACAGCGAAGACCGCCCTGGTCGGCCCGCTCCCAGCGCGTGGCTTGAGTTCGCCCGCATGCGACCCCCAACCGCCTCATTGTCGCGCATGCGCTCGAAAGCTCGAGGCCGAGGTTGAGGTGATCTCGACGGGCTCGGATGTTCCGTCA
Source organism: Bradyrhizobium sp. CCBAU 53338 (assembly GCF_015291665.1). Taxonomy (NCBI): domain Bacteria; kingdom Pseudomonadati; phylum Pseudomonadota; class Alphaproteobacteria; order Hyphomicrobiales; family Nitrobacteraceae; genus Bradyrhizobium; species Bradyrhizobium sp. CCBAU 53338. The sequence goes on along the minus strand of NZ_CP030048.1, from coordinate 2,006,078 downwards.
AGGGTCTTGCGCTGCGGCCTGTGCTGTCGCAGACGGGGCCAACCAAGTTGAAGGCATGGCGCCCTCAAATTTCGCATGGTGAAGAAAAAGAACTCGACCGGCACCGCACACGCGGCGGGCCGACGCCAGCATTTGTGGGATACAAAGCCGAAAAGGCACCCCAACCTGCACCTTATCGATTGTTGATTTGCATACCTGATATATTGGTTCATTTTTCGCATTGACTCTAGGGCGCGCCAAGCGCCAAGGACTAAGTATGAATTGGAACGAACTTGCGGATCAACCGTGCTCCGTCGCCCGAACGCTGTCCGTAATCGGGGATCGCTGGACCCTGCTGATCCTTCGGGAATGCTTCCTGAAGGTGCGTCGGTTCGACGACTTCCAAAAGCGTATCGGCATCGGCAGGCCGATCCTGACGGATCGTCTCAACAAGCTTGTCGACGCATTTGTCCTCACCAAGGTGGCTTATCAGACCAATCCTACCCGATATGAATACCGACTGACGCCGAAGGGCCTCGATCTCTATCAGGTGCTGATATCGATCGTGCATTGGGGCGACGTGCACATGGTCGACAAGAAGGGGCGGCCGGTCCTCCATCGCCACACGGACTGCGGCCACGTATTCGACCCCGTGATGGTCTGCTCGGAATGCGGGGAGCCGCTGAACGCACGTCATGTGCATGTGGAACGCGGTCCCGGCGCGAAAGGAGCCGGCCGGCTGCCGATGGAGGCTGAAGAGCCGGGGCCCCGGTCCGTCCCGAAGATGCCAGCCGCGCGACGGCGGAAGGTCAGGGCAAGCGCCTAGCCTCAAACTCTGGCGCGTGAAACTGATCCCGGATCATGCCGAAGACGCGTTGGAGGCTTGTCACTCCTGGAAACTATGCTCTCGATGCGCTTCGTCGGCTACAAGTCAGAGATCATGATGACTTGGTCCGCGGCTGGGGAAGCCAGATCCGGTCAGCGCTGGCAGTCAACCCTAAGCTCAGCGGCGTCGAAGCGCTATAGCAGCAATCTACAAGCCCCGATATGGGGAGGAGTGTTCCGCCCGCAGACGGGCTCGTCTCAGCGCACTCGAGGCTGCCGAGCTGAGAACCGCTCCCAGGATTGCCGCTCCCAGGTCGGCTCCGGCTTTCAGGAACGCAAAAACCACATCGGGCCTTGCTTCCGATATCTCGACGTCCAGATATCCGTCGACCAGAAAACTGATCTCGCAGCCATGACGGCAACGGCAGCCACGGCAGTAGCGAATGTATCGGAAATAGCTGACATATCGGACTACGGCATCTTGACTGGCAAATCCCTTCACCGGCGAGCCGTCAATGTGCTGGCACCTTCTAAAGGGCCACGCGCGTGGACAATCGGTATGGAAGCTCGTGGGCGCGCTATAGCCGGCTTGGATCAAGCCGGGTGAATGGAAATGTGAGCGAGCCGGCCTTCATAGTACGACCCGCTGCGTCTAAGCGTAAAGGCCGTGGTTCGGTTTTCGAACTCGCTTGACGGGGCGGTCTACACGTGTAGGATGAACAATTAAAAATTGCAAAGAGTGTTTAATTTCGTTCTATGGCGGGTGCTCACCTGCCTCCCCGTTTCGGGGGATTGTTGGATGATGCGGCGTCATTGCGTTGTAGCTGGCCATAGGCTGAATCTCTTCCACTGCAGGGCGGGAAGGACTGCAATCCTCCTCCTCCACGGCAATTCCTCGTGCAAGGAAGTCTTTTCGAAGCAGCTCAAGGAGCTTGCGAAAACGAAACTGTCGATCGTCGCTCCGGATCTGCCCGGCCATGGCGGCTCCGACAACTCGATGTTTCCGTCGACAACCTACAGCTTTCCTGGATATGCCCGGCTCGTTGGTGACCTGATGAGCAAGCTGGGGTACGAGTCCTATCATGTTCTCGGCTGGTCGCTTGGCGGTCATATTGGGTTGGAGTTGTTAGCGCGCAGTCGATCCGTACGATCCCTGCTCATATCTGGAACGCCGCCGATCCGGCTGACACCTGAAGGCGCGATGGAAGGCTTCCGGTGGACAGGGACGACGGCGCTCGCCGGGCGCAGGCATTTCAAGCCCGACGACGTACGTCGTTATGCGAATGCAATGATGGGCACGCGATTGCCAGAGGGGCATCACCTCCTCCGGATGGTCGAACGCACCGATGGCGACGCGCGCTGCTGGATGGTTTCCAACGGGATGGCCGGACGGGGAGCTGACGAACTCGCCGCAGTGACGAATACAGATAAGCCGGTCGCGGTGGTGCAAGGCTCGGCCGATCCCTTTCTGCGCATCGACTATCTCGAGAAGGTGCCGTTCAGCACTCTTTGGCAGGGACGGCCGATCCTCATCCCGGCGGGACACGCCGCTCATTGGCAAGCGCCGCGCGCCTTCAACGAGGCCATGATGGATTTCGTGACAGCACATTAGTTTTCGAGCCTGGGTCGGGGGACGCCATGGGAACGAGTCTGGAGAACTTCATCGAAACCACGCAGAGCATCGCATCGGTCGCTGGTCTCAAGAAGACGTTTTTGGCGGCCGTGGCGGAAGAGGGATATGAGAACGCGGTTTTTGCGCGGACAAACGAGCGAGGCCTCGTTTCGCTGCCCTGGGCCGAATTCCCCTCGGGCTACGTGGACACGTATCGAAGCGAGGGATGGGACAGGAGAGATCCGGTAGTCCAGCGGGCCCATCTCGCCCGACGGCCTTTCAAGTGGTCCGAGACGAGCCCCCGTGGTGGCTTCACCAAGGATCAGATGCGGTTCTTCGAGGAATGCCGGGAGCTCGGCGTCCATTCCGGCATCACAATTCCTATTCCCGGGTCGGGGCGAGACGTGGATCTCATAAGCCTCAGCCTGCGGCAGCGGGCCGAACTGCCGCCGCACAGGATGACGCACCTCTACATGCTGAGCGTGCAGTATTGGTTGAAATATTGCGAGTTGTCTGACCGGCGGGACCAGGAAGTCGTGCCGCTCACGTTTCAAGAACGGGAATGCCTACGCTGGTGCAAGGAGGGAAAGACCAACTGGGAAATCGGCGAAATCCTGAACATATCGGAGAAGACCGTCGAATTTCACCTAAGCAACGGGATGCGCAAGCTCGGGGCGAACAACCGGATCACTGCCGTCATCGTAGGCATCAAGACGGGTCTCATACCGCTGTGACGGAGCAGCGAAGTCTTCGGGCGGATGCCCACCGCCGTCCGAAAGCGCTTCGCTTATGGCCTGCCCGAGTCTCTCAAGCCCATCCGCGAAGATCACCGGCTCGATGTTGAGTGGCGGCATGATCTTGAGGACTTCGTCGTGCGGTCCGCAGCACTCGACGATGACGCCCCGCTGGACGGCGGAAGCCGCCGACATCTGAGCAAGCCGAGCGTCGGAGAATTTCAATCCCTGCATCATCCCTCTGCCCTTGGCCTTCACGTGCACGAACCGTGCGGCCATGTTTTTCGTCCACTTGGAAAGCATCCGGACGTTGTCGTGCGAGACGGTCATGTCGCCGTTCTCCCACAATCCGAGGGCCGCCGACGCCGTGACGAAGGCGAGCGAGTTGCCGCGAAACGTTCCGTTGTGCTCGCCAGGCGACCAGACGTCGAGCTCTCTTTTCAGCAAAAGCAGCGACATCGGCAAACCTAATCCGCTGATCGACTTGGCGAGGCAGACGATGTCGGGCTCGATGGAGGCACCTTCGAAGCTGAAGAAAGTACCCGTCCGTCCGCAGCCCGCCTGTATATCGTCGACGATCAAGAGAGATCCTAGGCGCTTTGCCGTGGCTGCAAGCGCCTGTAGCCACTCGGAAGATGCGACGTTGAGCCCGCCCTCCCCTTGTACGGCTTCGACGACTATGGCTGCGATCGGATCGACACCGCCCGACGGGTCGGTCGCCATCGCTTCGAATCTTGTCAGATCCGCGACGCCGGCGCCCAGATAGGCGTCGTATGGAAGTCGTACGACGCCGTTCAGCAGGCCTGCCGAAGTCATTCGCGCGGCGCTCGATCCGGTAAGTGCGAGCGCGCCCAACGACATGCCATGAAACGCATTCGTGAAGGCGACGACCGAGGTTCGGCCCGTGACCTTGCGTGCCAGCTTGATCGCCGCTTCCACGCAGTTGGCGCCGGTCGGGCCCGGGAACTGCAGCTTGTAGCTTAAGCCTCTCGGCTTGAGGACGACGTCGCGAAAGCGCTCGATGAAGTGCAGCTTGGCGGACGTGTGAAGATCCAGACTTGCGATGATGCCGTCCCGTCGGAGGTAGTCGAGCGCGGCGCCCTTTAGGTTGGGGTGGTTATGTCCGTAATTCAGCGTTCCGCAGGCCGACAAGAAATCGATGAACTGCCGGCCTTCGATGTCCCGGACGATCGCACCCGTCGCCGAGTCCAGTAGATTTGGGAGCTTACGGCAGTAGTAGCGTACGACAGATTCTTCGTTCTCGAAGGCATCCAGATGCATCATCTTCTCCTAGCTGGAGCATTTCTTTGGCGTGGGGTTTCCGGCGCTTGCGATACTTTCGAGCTTCTGTTGCGCTTCGAGCAAGTCCGGCAGGATGCTCTCGAAACCTTCTTCCACGGCTACCCGGCAAAGGTAGGAAACGGCGTCGGCCATCCTTTGGGCGGTGCGCTTGCAGGGGCCGGGCTCGGCCGAAGAGCGCTTATGCGGCTTTCGTGACAAGGGCGAAATCCTCCGGATTCGCTAGAACCTGGCCGGAAATCCCGAATATCCGACAGTGATATTCTGGCCGGATAAACTCGGCCGGAACGAAGAACGCGCGTTCGATTTCGCCCTCGATCAGGTCCGGCTCTCCCAACCAGCGGATGCCGTTTCGGATGAAGTGCGTCAGCAGATGTTCTCTGGTCACTCCGATGATCCCGCTTCCTTGCGAGCTCGACAACAGTTCCTGGACCGCACAGAGCAATTCCGGTAACACCTTCCGGCGAACCTTCGGATCGAGCGATTTGTCGACGCACACGCGCGTCAGTTCCCAAACGGCGCTCGATGAAGGAATAATTCCGTCCGCAACAAGGTGCGGCCAATACGATTGCAACATGTAAGCGCGGGTCGTAGGCAGCATCCTGACCAGTCCTCGAACCACACGATTATCGTCCCGCCACACCAGATACCTGGCTGCCGGAGTGTCGAATTCATCGAACTCCAGACCCTCGTGGAAGGAATGCGGCAGCCCCCGTCTTTCGACGAATGTCTCGTAGCGCAGGCGCGCTTGGGAAGCCAAAGCATCCTGGAAGCGGTGGGCGTTGGCTAGAGAGAAAGCTTCGATCATGTCACCTCCGTTTGGCAGCGAAGGATCAGATCATCGACGGCGCTTTCGATGTACTCGGGTATACCCGGGGTTCACTGGACATTTTCATGACGTGAGAGCGAGCTCAGTCAGGTAAAGCCTACCTCGGGCAATCCCTAGCTGACGAGCTCGCGTTTCCTCTCAAGAATGAACGACATCGGGCGTAATATGCCTGCAGCCTAAAGCTGCGGGTACCAGGGAGTAGATTCGCAAGTGTCATCCATCCGAATCATTTCCAGCGGCCCCGCGGGCAGCCCGGTCGTGAGCCGAATATCCGAATACTCCGATACGGCTCTTCTCCAGACGGTGCGGTGCAGCGGGGTCTACCACCTTGCCGATCCTGGAAACGCCTCGTTGCTCATGATCAGCCCGCTGGACGGACATTGGTCGAAAACGGTCGAGTACGACCCTAGCCTTCAGGAAGTTAGCTGTGCGCCGATTAGCGGGAATATCGACGTCCCCTGGTGGCAGGAGTTGGCATCCTGTGATTCCGCCGTAGCCCGCTCAGCTGCTCGGTTGAAGATCGGCATCATAGATCTGCTGTACGAGGCACCGCAGGAACTTCAGCACGTCGCTTTCGTCGATCCCGACGACTGGAAGAGCGCAATACGGAAACTCAACGCTGGAAAGCAGCAGCATGGACAGCGGGTCAGCACAATCGTCGGCGCACGCGGCCCAGATGCTTTCCGCGGCCTCGCATGGGATGCCGAGCTGTTGTTCGTAGATGCCTCCTTCGTCGGACCGCAAGGAGTTTCCGGAGTGGACTCTGCCAGAGTAGTTGATGGCGTCCGGGCACTTGCGATCACACATGGCGTCCACATCATCAACATCTCCTGCGGCTTCGGCCAGATCGACCTGCCCGACCTCGAAGACCGAATCGACGAGGCCGCCGATGCAGGGACCCTGTGCATCTGCGCCGGCGGAAATTCGGGAGGAGATCCAGTTGAAATCCCAGCGAACCTCTCGACTACCATTGGAGTGGGCGGGATCGGCTTTACGGGCGTCGCGCCTTCCGATTCCGTGATGGGTGAATTGGCTTCCGATGCCACGAAAGATGGCCTGCTCGGAAAGCGATACAGGCGCTGGCCAGGAAGGCCCTTTCACGACAGAAGGACGAGCGAGGGGGCTGGCATCGACGTAAGTGCCCCGAGTATGGGAGTGATCGTCAAATCCGGCGGCCAGATCTCGGACCTTTCCGGCACGTCCTTTGCCTCACCTATCGTTGCGGGGATCCTGGCGTGCGAGTTGTCCAAGGATGATTCCTACCTACATTCATCCGGCCGCAAGCGCTATGATCTCGCCCGGAAAAAGCTCGTCTCGATCACCCGTTCGGTCGGTCTCGACCCTATCAAGGTGGGGAGAGGAGTTCCATTCTTGAGGTGAGACGTAACCTTTTGGTCCGGAATGGTGTTATATAATGGATTCGTCCCGCCCCCTCGAGGGCGGCTCCGGAGAGGCTAAGCCTATGCGGGAATTCGTGATTTCCCTACGGAAAGGTAAGACTGTCAGGGATCTGCCCGCTTCGGTGGACACCCTGAGCGACTTTCTGACAAACGAGAAGATTGCAATCACTACCGTCATGCCGACCGGAACCACGATCGTGGCCCGACTGTCGGACAACGATCGGACGCGCCTCGTCCAGAGGTGCGGTAATACCGTTCACGTGGTTGAGCGCGCCAAGGGGCACGTCCTGTAGTCTGGGGCAAGACACTCCCCCATATGCCCTGAATCACATCGAATTACGCTGACTTAGGGCTTTCACTAGGTGGCATTTCCTTTGGATTCTGGCTTCATCCTCCAGAAGCGACGATCCGGCCCTCGCGAGAGATCGAGAACAGACATCGCGTTGCGAGGCGACTGCATCGGGACGATCAAGTTCTGCGGTCTCCCTGAACGATAAGTGACGCCGTCGATCGTCAACGGGACTAGGAGGACTCCAGCATGGTGCACGCATCGCGATTGGACGGCATGATCGAATGAACGAGCAGGCACCCGACCCATCGCTCGTCCACTTCGTTGACATGGAAGACCAACCGTCGACCCACGTGCTCGTGATCGGCATCGGGGACTACCCTCACCTCGTGAACGGCTCCGGCACGCTCTCGCAGCACGCGGCAGGGATGGGGCAATTGAGTTCGCCGCCGGTATCGGGCCGAGCTTTCGCCGATTGGATCATCCGGGATCTCGATCATCCAGGAAGACCTCTTGCCTCGGTCGCATTGGTCCTTTCTGAAGCCCAGCCGACCCAGTTCGTGAACGGCAGGACGGGCGCGTCGTACGACATCCCGGTCGGCGATGCGGACGCCGTCGAGGAGGCGATTGATCTCTGGGCACTGCGCTGTTCCAAGCACCCGGACAACTTCGCGGTCTTCTTCTTTTGTGGCCATGGCGTCTCGGAAGGAGCGGCATCCGCTCTTTTGATGCGCGATTTCGGCTTTAGAAAACAGAATGCATTCGACGGAGCGGTCAACTTGGGAGAGCTGCTCGCAGCGATGGCGACGAAACTGCCGAACAGGCAGCTCTTCGTGATCGACGCGTGCCGGGTCTCGACGCCGCTGTCGGACTTCAACAGGCAGAAGACGACGATCGGCCGCACTTGCCTACAGGCGGAGCCTAGAGGGCGATTGGGGACGAAAGATCCCTGCCTTCAGAGCGTCCTGCATTCGACGCTTGAAGGCGCGGCCGCCTACGGTCGGCAGGGCAAGCCATCCATGTACACTGAAGCGCTTCTTAGAGCACTGAGGGGGTCGGGAGGTCATTCGGGCAGCGGCGAATGGATAATAGAGACCACGTCGCTGCAAACGGCCCTTCACCACCTGCTCAGCAAAGGCCTCGCGCTGCCCAATCGCCTCCAGGTCCCTGAGACCACCCGCTCGGCTACCTTCGAGGTGCATCGCCCTAATCCCGTCGAAATCGCGACCTTCGTCACGTGTCGGGATCTAGCGGCCATGGACGCGGCGACTCTCCTATGCCAGCGTGAAGGAATTGAGCCCCTGCGCGTGATCTGGGACGCGAAGAACGGTCGATATTGGCAATTGGGACTGGAGCCCAACCGCTATGAATTCGGGGCGGAACCGCCCGGAAAGCCTCTCGTCACGAAGCACGTCCCCGTTTACGGCCCGGTTACGTTCGTCGAGCTGGAGGTCTGAGATGTCGGCGATGTCGGTCAAGGTGCACAAGGCGAACCTGGGCGAAGATATCAAGTACGCGCTCGTGGCCAGGGCCATCCAGTATGGCACCGAAAGCGGAGCGCAGCCGGAGGAGCCGTTCATACAAGAGTTCGTCGTGCCGGCCGGGACGAACGAGGTGAAGCGGATCGAGTGTCCGGCCGGTCACTATCGGATCGAAGTCCTTCTTCCGTCCGGCGACGTGGTCAATCAGGACGTCGTTGTGAGTCCCGGTGAAGAGGCCAACGTCGATCTGAACACCGGCGGCTCGCCTCAGAACTGGCTGAGCTGGCAAACGCTCGCCGGCATCGTGCCCAGCAAGGCGTCTTTGCAATCCGCAGCCACGGCAACAGTCGACTGGGTGAAGCGCGTCGCCGAGGACAAGGGCGTCGAGTTGCCCTCGTTGGAGCAGATCAAGAGCAGTCCGGCCTTCGAGGCCGTGACCAACGCTGTCGTCGGACAAATTCTCGAGGTCTCGGATCCTCGCGCCTCGAGGCTGGCGGGTCTTGTCAAGGATGTCGTCGGAGCCGGAAAGGTCACTTGGAACGACCTCACGAAAGCCGTCGGGACCCTCTCCGAGGACACGACCGAAGGTGCGCTTCTGCAGTATGCCGACAGGGCCGAGACCTCGCTGGTGGCGGACCTGCACCTACGGGAGGTCGGACGACCTGCCGATTTGGAGGAGTTCTGGAAGCGCCTTGGTCGGTCCTCCGCACCGATCGCGCGCGAAGGCCGCCTCCTCCGCACGAATTACGCCTTGTCCGAGGACAGCAGTTTCTATCATTGGAGGGTGGACGCGACCCGCCGCTCGGCGCACTTCAACCGGTGGGCTGTGGTTCGCCACGAATTCGGAATCGAGATCGCAAGGCTACCTTTTCCGTGGGGAGCGCCTAAGCGCCATGCGAAGCCGATCTCGATCGAGGTGCTCGTGGACCGGCGCGCGACCTATCGGCCGGTGCGCACCACGGTGACAGTCGCCGATGCCGAGATGGGAGGTCTTCTATCCTACATGACCGCGGGCTCGGTCGCTGCCGGTCGCCTGATCCTGCACGAACTCGTCAACAACGGTATGATCGAAAGCGCACTTCTCAGCAAGCAGACCAATCCGCTTGCGGCGTGCGCCGCCGGCTACTGCGCGATTGCGATAAGCGACGAGGCCATCTTCGAGAAATGGAAGCCTTGGATCCAGAATCTCATGACCAGATTCCCGGGGATTCCCGATGGAGCCGTGATCTTCGCCAAGCGAATGCTGCAAACGGCCGACGACGAGAAACAGTTGCATATCGCGAAGAGGGCTTTCATGACGGCGTTCCGGCGCGGCCTTCCCTTCTTCGCAGCGGGCGTTCAGCATCTTCAGGACGGACTGTTCACCTTTAGCGGTGAAGATCCGGAAGTCGAGCGGATGTACCGTTCGATCCTGAAGGTGACCACCAGGCTCGATCCCGGGCAGCCGTTCACCGTGCTGCGCTATCCCAAGGGGAAGAGCGCGTGACGTTTCGGCTCACTCTCCTGCCCGCCCGCGAGGGTGACTGCCTGCTTGTGACCTATGGCCCGGCCGGCGAGCATAGGATGCTCGTCGACGGAGGCCGAACGGGAACGTGGAAGGACGTCAAGAAAAAGCAGCTTCTGGAGGTCGGTCAAGGCACGCGGTTCGAAGCGATCGTGGTGACCCACATCGACCGTGACCACATTGAAGGTATGCTCAAGCTTTGCGCCGACGACGACTTTCGGGCGGAGGTAGGAGATTTCTGGTTCAACGCCTACAAACATCTGGACGGCGTAGCATCGGACGACGAGATCGAGGAATTCGGTGTTGCCCAAGGCGAGCAACTGTCGACCGCCCTGGCGGATCGCGCCTGGAGCTGGAACGCGCGCTTCGGCGGAAAGGCGATCAGGATCCCCGATGGCGACGATCCGCTCGAAACCCTCGTTCTCGCAGGCTGCCTTCGCGTGACGCTGCTATCCCCGACACGGCACGGTCTGCGTTCTCTCATGGGCGATTGGGACAAATGGCTGATCGAGGCCGGGCTGAAGCCTGAACAAGGGGAGCCGCCGGACGAGCCCGAGGTTCAGGAGATCGAGTCCTTCGGCGGCGGAATTCCCGATCTCGATTCGTTGTGCGCGCAGCCGGAGGATAACGACGATGGGGTACCCAATGGCTCCAGCATTGCCTTCCTGCTCCAATACGACGGGAAGACGATATTGTGTGGCGCGGATGCCCATCCCGATGTTCTTGAGCAGGCGCTTCGGCGGATGTCGTACTCGGAGACGAACCCTCTACGGCTCCACTTGATGAAGGTGCCCCATCATGGCAGCGGCCGAAACGTGACGGCCGGACTTCTGTCCGTGGTCGATTGCACCCGATTCGCGATCTCGACCAACGGCTCGCACCACGAACATCCCGACGATGTTGCCCTTGCCCGTATCGTGAGGTCGTCGGATCGCCTCAAGACGATCTACTTCAACTACGACCAGCCGAGGCTGGCGGGCTGGAAAGACGAGACGTTCATGGCGGACAACAATTTCCGCTGCGTGTTTCCGCAGCCGGCCGACCAGGGATGCCTGTCGATAGAGATATAAGTCTCAGCCTCTGCTGCGCGGGCGCGCGCGGCTCGACACGCGAATATCGCGTAGAGCGACGTTCCCCCCCTCCAGCGACCTGCGCATCCCCTGGAAGATCGGGCGTCGCTCCGGATCCCTGATCGTCAGCACCAGGCTGAAGGGCACGTTTTCGGGGAAGTCCTGCCCACTTCTCGTGACGCTGTCGACTTCGATGCGCCAGCGCGACGAAGCTCCGACCCCCGTTCCGAGGTCTACCTCATACTTCTTCACCGGCCACCATTTCAAGCCGTGCTTAATGAGCTCACGCTCGAATCCGACCTGTCCGCCGGCGCGTCTGAAGCTCACGTATTCGATCTCGTTCTTGTAGCTGTACTCGCCGTCCTTGCGAGTGATCCTGGCCTGGCGCTGCTGGAGCTTCGCATCGAGATTGACCCGGACGAACTCGGCGCCATAGGCCGGATCGAGGGGCGGGCGCGAGACCAGCGTCATCTTCGCAATCCCCGTGCACCTGCCAGAGTCGTCGACCAGTTGGGCGGGCCAGTTGAAATCGAAACGCATGATCTGCGCGCGACCGCTTACGGCGGGCAACGCGCTGTTGAAAACCAGCGTGATCGCCGAGTCGTCGGTCGTCAGCATGTCGTCGGTGCCGCACGGCAGTCCGAAGCCGCAGAATTGCCGAGCCAGCTCCCTCAATCGCGGCGATATCAGGCAGTCCGGCAGCTCGGAGTGATGGACCAGCAGGGCGTGCAGCGTGTGCGTCGGAAAGGTGTCTTCTATCTTGGCATCGATCGTTGCGAGCGTCTTGGCAACGAGCGGAGCCGCCAGCGAAGTGCCTGCGCTGTAGATCGGAACTCCGCCGACCGTCACCGTCGCCAATCCCGTCTTCGCAGCAGGGAGCGCTCCACCGAAGTGCGCCACGTCCGGCTTGCATCCGACCCTGAGGCCGGGGCCTCTGCAGGTATACGTCGTCGGTGCTCCGAACACGTGCGAGCCGGAATCGGGGTTCACTGCACCGACGCAGATCGACAGCACGCTCTCGGCGGGCTGAAAGATCGGATCCGTCTCCGTCCGCGCGGCGAAGTATCTGAGCACGTCCCCGTTTTTGGCCGGCCAAGGCGAGCGCCTGCCTGTCTGTTTCAGATTGCCGGCGGAGATCACGAAGATCACGTCGTGCTTGGTCTGGATCTCGTCCAGACGGCTGGCAAGTCGGCCGTAATGACCGCCATCGACGGGCGAATCGGCGGTGATGCTCATGTTGAATACGCGCACACCGTGGTTTTCCGCCATTTCGCCGACTTCGAGATCGATCTGGTTCAGAAAGTCCTCGAAGCTGGCGAAGGAGTCGCGAAACTTGCCCTCGATGAAGAGGGGAACATCATAGATCAGACATCCGTCGGTTTCACGACCGATGCCATTGCCGTTCAAGTTCCGGGCCTCGACCAGAAGCCCGGCGACTTGGGTCCCGTGCTCGCGGTTGAGCCTTTCGAGATCCAGATACTCGGACCTCGCTTCGATCCAGGCGGCCAAGGAGTCGTCGACTCCGGAGTCGATGACCCCGACCTTCGAATAGCGAGCGGTCGCGTTCCGCTTGGTCGGTCGGTAACGCAAATCGGTGTTCTCGACTGATGACGAGGTCTTGTCCGCGAGCTGAAGACGCAGGGGCAGCGATATCTTCCGCACGAGCGGATGACCGGCCAACCGGTTCAGTACGTCCCGATGATGTACGACCACTCTGTCGGTCGGCGGTCTTGCTCTGCGGCGCTCGATGGCGCTGGCGAGTTGAGCGCCTTCGGTCGGTTGATGGATCTGCAAGGATAGAAGAGCTTGGTCCTGACGGTCGGCGTCGATATGTGCCGCTGAACGGTCGATGTCCCTCACCAAGCTTCTGAAAGTGCTGAAAAGCTTTGCCCTCGGGTCAGTCCGGGATACTTTCTCCGTTATCTTCTCAAACAGCTCGACCTGATAGCGGCCGTCGGTGTTGGGATCATCGAGCCATTCGACGCCGTCTCGTACGTCGAAATCCCGCTTATCCTGCGGATCCGGTAGGCTGAGTTCGGCAATCGCGGCGACGTCGGCCCGCGCAGGAGACGCGAGCGCAACGTTATTGCCTTTGGCGTCCTTGGTCCATCTCGCCGTCTCCTCGGCGGATTCCACAGTTTCGGCGAGCCGGTCGATGTCTTTGCGCGTGACGCGGTAGAAAAGCTCCCCGAGATTGCCGGCGCCGACTGGAATCGAACCGCGCACGGGAAACATGGCTCTCACGGGCCGGTTCGACTTCGCCAATGCGGATTCCTGCAGGACGACGCGGGCATAGCCCACCTCTCCGAACTCGGAGGCTCCGAGCGCCTGAGCCATCACCGCGACCTGCTTCCGGATTTCCTTCTTGTGCGAGACGAAATCTTCATCCCTACCCTTGAAAGGATCCGCAGTGGGGCCACCGCGCGCCTTCTCGGGCGCGGTTATGAAATCCTCGTGATTCAGAACGATCTGGACCGGGTTGTTCGCCATCGTTCCTTATCCTAACCGGCCAGCTCCGCGGCTCCCTCTTTCGAGAGCCACCGGCCGATCGTGCTGGGATCCTTGTCGAGTAGACTTCCCACTGCTGCCCGCGTGAAGGGGGTTTCCTCGTCGCTTATCAATGCTCGCGCGAGCGCATGTTCGCCTTCCCGGAGCACGCGTAGGCGCTCGGGATTGCGCACGGAGGCGCTGGTCAGCGCATAATCCTTCACGCCATCGATGAGCGTTATCGGCACTCCGTTTCCGTTCAGCGCGACGAATCTCTTGATCGCGTTGACCATCGATTTCATGTCGGCGCCGCTCTGGTCCCTGGTCACCCAGGTCAGGAAGTCGACGGTCGCGTCGTCCGGCTTCAGCGGGGTGATGAAACGCTCGATGATGGCACGACGCTGCGCCTGACCGGGCAGCGGCATTTCCATCCTCACCTCGAACCTGCGCCATACCGCGGGATCGAGGAGGTTCGGATGGTTGGTCGCAGCGATCGTGATCCCGATGTTTTCTCGCTTGTCCAGGTTCTGAAGCAGCGCGTTCACCACGCGCTTGATCTCGCCGACCTCTTGGGGATCGTCCCGGAGTTTCGCGATGCCGTCGAACTCATCCAGCAGAAGCACGCATCGATAGCGGTTGGCGAATTCGAACAGGCTGCCGATGTTGCGAGCCGTCGTGCCTAGAAAGGACGAAACGATGCCGTCGAGACGCGCGACCACCAGGGGAAGACCCAGCTTACGCGCTATCGCATACGCGGCCATCGTCTTCCCCGTTCCGGGTAGACCGAACAGCAGACATGTCCGAGGAGGAGCCACCCCCAACCGATCGAGTTCGTCGTAACGAAGCCAGCCGGCGGTGACCGACTCGAGTGCAGCCTTCGCCTCGCCCGGGAGCTCGAGGTCGCCGGAGGTTTCGAACTCGTGCACCACGTCGGCGAGCGAAGCGCCGGAGTCCCGATCCACGGGAGCCTGAACCCCACGTTCCAAGGCTTCGCCTCGCAGCAGTCCGCTCGCGAGCCGCGCGCGCGCCGGCTCGAGCGTGTTGTCGGCGGCCGTCTCGAGCAGTCGGCTCAGCATCGCGGCGTCCTTGTCGGATTCGGCGAGAAGCGCGGACTGCAAGCGCTCGACCTGACGCCGGAACCCCGGATCGCCGTTCTTCAGACCCTGCCGGCAGATGGTCAGTATGATCGAACCATGTTTCATGGCCAGAACCTATGTCGCGCGAACTCATCAATCAATGGGCCCAGTGCACGAAAGACGTTAATAATGCATAAAACTATGTGATCATGCAATTTTATTTGCGATAATGCAAGACGATGGGTGTTTCGCGCATCGCGGTTTGAAGGGTTATATAATACCATGCGACGCTAATCTGACCAGATGAGCGACCTTTCTCGCTCAGCACATTGGAGAGCAGAACCTTGAGGCAACTCTCCACCGGCACGTCGGGATGGCCTCCAGGAGGAATAGGTTTGCGAGGGCGGAAGCTCGGCCCTCTTGAGGCTGAGCGGTCGTTCGTGGGCGTTGCGCCCCCTTCATGCGGGACGGTGGCCCTAACGCTCGGTTCGAAGCCATAGCTAGATCTGTCTTGTCTTCTTGAGATATGCGAGCACCGCGTCTTCCACGATCTCGTACGCATTCCTCTTCTCGTCGATGGCGGCCTTCTTCAAGGCGTCCAGAATGTGAGGCATGAGGTACATCGACGTCGCCTTCCGTCCGTCTGGCCTTCCGGGTGGTTCATCCTTCTTGGCTCTCTTCATGTTCGACTTTCCCGTGGATACCTAGATGTCCATATCAGTCGGTGGCCACAGCTGAAAGCCGCGTGACGCACGTTATCCACGCTGCCATTGCGACAGATATCTAGATATTGACATTTCTGGATAGCCATGTTAAATTGAACGCCGAACCAAGCACTTAACGCACGTCCGTTGCGCCGGGAGATAGCGACGGCCTCCTAACAGCCGATCGCCTCTGCAAACGGCTGGCCCGGCCGGCATGCCCTCGTACGCGTTCGTGTACCGCCTTCTCGGGCCGCCTAGATTGGAGCGACTATTGAACTTCAAAACCGGTCTGCCTCGAGTCGTCAAACCCGAGGCCGTTCTTCATTGTCCGAACTGCAATCACGCCATCAAGCTGACCGAGTCGCTCGCGGCCCCGTTGATCGAGGAAAACCGCCGCGTTTTTCAGGAGCAACTGGTCGCGAAAGACGCGGAAATGGCCCGCCGGACCGATGCGCTCCGACAGGAACGCGACCAGCTCGCCAGGGACCGCGACGGCATGGAGGGTGAAATCGCCCGGCGGATCGGAGAGGAACGCGGACGGATCATCTCCCAGGAAAGCAGGAAGGCCCGCGAGTCGGTGGCGGCGGAGATCGCTTCGAAGGACGCCGAGGCCGTCGAACTCCGGAACGCGATCGAAGCCAACAACGCCAAGCTGGCCGAAGCCCAGAAGACGCAGGCGGAGCTACTGCGCAAGCACCGCGAGCTCGACGAGGAAAGGCGCGAGCTGGACCTGACGGTCGAAAGACGCGTCGAGGCCTCGCTCCAGGCGATCAGGTTGAAGGCCCAGCAGGAGGCAGATGCTTCGGCGCGCCTCCGCGTGATCGAGCGCGACCAGACGATCGAATCCATGGGGCGCACCATCGAGGAGCTGAAGCGCAAGGCGGAATTGAGCTCGCAGCAGGGACTTGGCGAAGCCTTCGAGCTCGAACTTGAGGACGTACTCCGCTCCCGCTTTCCGGCGGATCTCGTCGAGGCCGTAGGAAAGGGAGAGATCGGCGCCGACGTCGTCCAGAAGGTCAACGGGAACGTGGGACGGAATGCCGGCACCATCCTTTGGGAAACAAAACGCACCAAGGCTTGGAGCGACGCCTGGCTCGCCAAGCTGCGTGACGACCAGCGGCGCTGCGGTGCGGATATGGCGATCATCGTCTCTCACGCACTGCCCAAGAAGGTCGATCATTTCGATCTGGTCGAAGGCGTATGGGTGTCTCATCCCCGATATGCCGTGGTGCTGGCCATCGCGCTCAGACAGACCATCGTGGAGGTGGAGGAGTCGAAGATCGCCCAGCAAGGACAACTGGCAAAGACCGAACTGGTCTACCGATACCTCACCGGCACCAAATTCCGGCAACGCGTCGAAGCCGTCGTCGAGAAGTTCAACGATATGCGCGACGATCTCGAGAAAGAGCGCAAGTTCATGGGCCGGCAGTGGGCGAAGCGGGAGATGCAGATCGTGACGGTGGTCGATTCGACGGTCGGTCTGGTAGGTGACCTGCAGGCGATCGCAGGAAAGGCCGTGCCGGAAATCGCGAGCCTCGAGACGGTCCTGATCGAAGCCGGCGACCAAGAGAAGACCTCTTCCTAGACGATCCGCTCCATTCATATCCGCCTAGGACGGCCACCGTCGGCCTCCCAAAGAATCCGACAGCCTTGAATATTTAGATATCTAGATATTGACATACCTGACTCGGCGTGCTACTTTTCGATCATGGACGGGATCGAAGGAAAGGAGCTGGCCATGTCCGGCATCTACGACAACCACTCGAAAAATCGCGCCCGCGATACGACGCGCACGGCGTCGGCGCGTCCTCAGCCGTTCAGGGGCCCCGCCCTGCATGGTCTGAAGACCTTCGGGTGGCTCGAGGGCAGCGCGGCGTTGCCGACGCAGCGTAGCCTCACCCTCACCCGTCCTTTCCATGGGCCGCGCCGGATCGGCTAGATCCGGGAGCGTCCCGCGGCGCGGTCCGGTCCCCCCCCCCCGCCGGATCGCGCCGATCTTCTTTCCTCCAGGTGCCTTCAGTGCTCGTTTGGCTGCTTTCCGACATCCATCTTGAGATGTCGGTCTGGGATCTTCCGCAGAAGCGTCCTCAATTCGATGTTCTCGTCGTCGCCGGCGATTTGATCACGCGTGCCGAGCGTGGCGTCGTCTGGCTCCGCGAGCGCTTCCCGGAGCACGACGTGGTCTATGTCGCCGGTAATCACGAACGGTACGGCACCGACTTCGATGCCACCATCGAACTGGCCAGAGCGGAAGCGGCCGGTACGCGCATCCACGTTCTCGAGAACGAGGCGGTGACAATAGGTGACGTCGAGTTCGTGGGATGCACTCTTTGGACCGACTTCGCCCTGTTCGGCGACGACACTGTCACCGATGCCATGCGCGCCGCCGAGGCTCGCATGAACGACTACGGCAAGATCCGTGCAGACCAGTATAGCCGCAAGTTGCGGTCGACGGACACCCTCGCGGCGCACCGGCGAAGCGTCGCCTTCCTGCGAAACCACTGTGCACGCGATCCCCGGCGCCGCCGAATCATCGCGACGCATCATTCCGTCGACCCGTCGGCGCTGCCGCGTGCCTTCCGCCACGACCTGGCGGCATCCGCCTACTGCAGCAACGGGCTGGAGCTCGTCGAAGAGCTCGGCGCCGATTGCTGGGTGTCGGGGCACATTCACGAGCGTCATGAGCGTGTCGTCGGCCGTACGCGCTTGATCAGCAATCCCAAGGGATACGGCCCTTTCACCTGCGCCACCCCAAGCGCTTGGCAAAACCGCGCCTTCGACCCGTACTTCACCTTCGAAATCTGAAAAGGAGAACCCATGCATCACGACGACGACGAAGCCGGCGACGGCCACGTTTTTCCGCACCACAGCCCTTCACGCAGACCAGGACCCTTTCATGCGCACGATCCGCCGGCGTACGCCCGTCGTCAGCACTCCGAAGACAAAGACCGCCATTCCCGTCCCAGACACGGTCCGGCGCGACCTCGTTATCCAGACGGCATTGGACCCACATGTCAGGTCCATTCAGTTCATGCACCAAGTCGTGCACGGCGGTCGCGCCGTTACTGTCGGGTCGATCATCGTCCACCGCGATGACGGCGACTACATGATGGAAGTCGTCGGCCCGTCGCCCCTCAGGACCCCCGCCGACGACGAAACCGTCGACCGGGGTCTCACCGCTCGTGGCATCCGCCGTCGCGAAATCGCTCGCGAAGATATCCGCAGCGAGCCGCGGTTCGGGAACGCGCGGCGCATCTGGGAATGCAGGAACGACCGCCATTCCGCCCGCGACCGGCACCGTATCCTGGAAACGCTCGGCGAACGCGGCCCCCAGACGGTCGGCGAGCTCGATCGCCTCGTCGTCACGGAATCGGGCGCCCTCAGCGTGGTCTGCACCCTCGCGTGCGAGAATGCGCTCGAACTCGACATCGACAACCACCAGCTCGGGCCGAAGACGCTCGTCCGTCCGCGCCGCTAGTGCGATGAATGGTGAACGCTTGAAGCATCTGAAGACGAACGCGCGAAAAGATCTGCTGGCCAGAGCATACCTCGACATGCTGGGACATAACGCCGGGCCACACGCGCGGCCGCTTCGTGGCAGCGAGAAAAGAGATCCTGTCGAGAAGGCGATCGACCATCTGTCCGGCGTCTCACGGACGGCGGTCAAGGGCTCCATCCCACCCGACGTGGCGGCGGCGGCTGTCCTTCTCGCGCGGGCGGTCGAGAGCGTGGACAGCCTCGCTCGGGAATTGCGCCGCGGGTGCCCCGTGGTCTCGATCACGACGCACTCGGCCGCCGTCGTACCGCTCGTCCGCGGGATCTTGAAGGTCTGCGCCTTCGGCAAGGATGCCTCCATCAGGGACGAGCAGCACTTCGAAGCCAATTGCGCCAACCCCGTTCTGTTGGTGTCCCGCGACGGATCGGGGAAGCAGCATCGCAACGAAAACGGCAACGAAGCGGTGGCGAAGGCTCTTCATGCTCTTGCGCCCATCGTCGGTATCGCTCCCGATCCCCGTCGCCATCTGCCTCGCGATCTGTTGAGGGCCGCGGAGCATCACCTGTCGCTGGAGCGCTTGGATGCGTCCGCGATCTCGCTGGTTGTCGAGGCGGTGACCGGGGAAGCGCCCACTATCGCCGTCGACGAACAGTTGGTGCAGGTCGTGGACATCTCCGATTTGGCACTCTCCATCCGACCTGACCGCTCGGCGGACGATTGCATCCGCCGAATGGACGCCATGGTCTCGAACAAGACGGTTCTCGATTACGACGGCCCCTCACTGGAAGACCTTCCCGGTTACGGCGCCGCGCGCGATTGGGGACTCGAACTCGTAGCCGACCTGCGGGCGTATCGGACGGGGCGCCTGGACTGGGAAAATATCGAAAGCTCCCTGCTCCTCTTCGGCCCCCCCGGAGTCGGCAAGACGCAATACGCCATGGCTCTGGCCAAATCCTGCAACGTGCCCATCGTGAAGACGAGCGTCGCGGACTGGAATTCCGCTCTATATTTATCGGGCACGCTCGCAGCCATCAAGGACAGCTTCTCCAAGGCGAAGCAGCTCGCGCCCGCCGTTTTGTTCGTGGACGAACTGGACGGAATAAGCGACCGCGCCAGCATCGGCGGGGAATACCGGGAATACTGGACTCAGATCCTGAATCTGTTGTTGGAGCAGCTGTCGGCCGTTCCTCCCGGTGTGATCGTCGTATGCTGCACTAACTTCCCCGAGCGGATCGATCCGGCGGTAAGACGTGCCGGCCGACTCGACCGGACCATCGAGATCCCGCTGCCCGACGCCGCTGCGCTCGCAAAGATCTTGCGCTACTATCTAGGGCCGAACCTTCTGCCTGGCGCCGACCTGACCCACGCCGCGCTCGCGGCGATCGGGCATACCGGCGCCGACGTCGAGACATGGGTCCGGCGGGCGAGATCCCGTGCACGGCGCGCGCAACGCGATCTTACGATCGAAGATGTCGTTCACGAGATACGGTCCGGCCGCGAAGCTCTGCCGGACAAGCTCAGGCGGGTCTGCGCCGTCCACGAGTCGGGTCACCTGATCGTCGGTGTCGCGCTCGACGTATTCGAGCCGCAGGCATTGAGCATCCTGGATCATGGCGGAACGACCCGGGTCGATCTCTCCAGTGCGAACGCCCAAACCGAGGCTGGCGTCGAAAATCTGATCACCGCACTCCTCGGCGGCCGGGCCGCTGAGGAGATCCTGCTCGGTCGGGCCGAAGCGACCATAGGTGCCGGCATCGGCGATGACAGCGATTTCGCCCGTGCTACGGGTGCCGCCCTGGACCTCGAATTGGGCTACGGATTGGGCTCACTGGGTGTCGTCCATTATGCGAAGAATACGCGGGAGATGTTCCTTCATGATCCCGGCGTCACCTCCCTTGTCAGAAAGAGGTTGGACCGCTGTCATGAGCGTGCTCGCGCCCTCATCGAAAAGAACCGCCCGGCCGTAGAGGCAGTAGCCGCTCGGTTGCAGACGACGGGATATCTGGATCGCTCCGAGATCGAGCGGCTCCTGCTGACGCAGACCGTAAAGCCCGAGTTACACGACGAAGACCAAACGGAGGATTGATGCTCAGAGTAACAGTTGAACTATTTCCTGGAGGAGCGGCAGATTTTCGTCGCACGATCGCGGTGATGCATATCGGGAACATCTCCGATCTCGCGAACCGCAGCGACTATCGGGTAGATATTTCGGAGGGAGAGAACCCGCTGACCGGCAATGCCCCGGCCACGCGCACTGTTTTCGTGCGGGATCACGATCGTCGTCAGAGCGTCTGGCGCCTTATCGGAGCGGCGCTCACGGAAGATGAAAGATCCGGATAACGACGTCCAATTTTCGGGTGCGACAACTCTCAGATATCAGCGTGCGACCTGTTCTCGGCGTCGTAGATCCTGATCTGCAGGCTGGGGAAGCGCTGTTTCAAATCTCTAGCGCCGCTATCTGCACCTTCTCTCGTGGTGAACTCCGTCTTCACTCTTCCATCGACGATGAGGGCGAAGCCGCTCGCAGGTAGGTCGCGATTTGCTCTATGCATACGTTATCGTGCTTTGCTGAATGACGAAAAAATCGATGATGATTGAAACTATGGTGAGTCTCGCTCGTCGCGCAAGGCTCTCCGAGCGCCCCCGTTAATCTTCGGGCTCCTCATCTTCCGGCCCGACGGGGTGTTCCTCCTCCTCGATCCGCTCTCCCTTCCAGACCTCCTCGAAGATGGCATCGACTTTCGTCAGCTTGCGCTCGATCCTTGCCAAGGGATCGGTCGCGCTAGTCGCGAATCCCACCGGAACTTCGACGGTCGGCGAAAGCGCCACCGTTACCAGCATGATCGCGGCGATGCCGCGGACGTGGACGACCTCAACGGAGGGATGAAGGAAACCCGGCGGCGCGAGATAGCCTTCGTCGAACAGGTTCTTGAAGTTTTCGGGATGATCTCGGCGGGAGTCGTCGGGGAGAACCAGTCTCGTACGGATCTCGACTTTGCCGTATTTGCGCCTGAGCGCAATCTTGATCGAGCGCAAGGCTTCCTGGAGGTCGGGCGATCGCCCCCAGTTCGACCCGCCTGGCCGATACCAGACGATCTCGCGTTCCCGCGATGCCTGCACCGACGGGGCCAGCGCAGCGTTATCGATCAGGTTGACGAGGAAATCAACGTTGCGCCGAATGTACGAGGCGCCGACGAGGTTCTGCCGATCGGGCTTCCTACGATCGGGATTTAGCCTGAGCCATTTGGTGATGTCGAAGCGAGCGGATCCACCGTAGGCGTCCGCTACCGAACCTTCGCCGGAGAGCGCTGAGAATTCCGAAACGCCG
The DNA here is from genome assembly GCF_015291665.1 of Bradyrhizobium sp. CCBAU 53338. Lineage (NCBI taxonomy): Bacteria > Pseudomonadati > Pseudomonadota > Alphaproteobacteria > Hyphomicrobiales > Nitrobacteraceae > Bradyrhizobium > Bradyrhizobium sp. CCBAU 53338. The sequence continues at coordinate 1,983,965 of NZ_CP030048.1, read as the reverse complement.
CCCGGTGCCGCCTGCACCCAATCGAGCTTTCGATACGCATTCAGAATCTCCTCGGAGAGCAGATTGAACCGGCCCGCGCTATCGCTGTCGATGCTCGTCAAATTCGGACGGAGTCGCGGTTCTGGATCGAACGTCAGCTCCTCCTCCATCCGGAAAACCTGCGAACCAAAGCGCTCGGCAATGACCTCCGACACGGAATACAGCGAAAAGCGATCGGGGTTCCTCATTTTGAGAACCCTTCGGAGGTACTCGGGGAAATTCGCTTCGAATGCCTCCCGCGCGTATGACAGCGGAAGATCTCTGGCCGTGCCTGCGGGCCGGATGTCGACGAGATGGCGTGCGGACCTAGTCCGGTCCGGCGCCACCATGTTCTTACTGACCAGATCGAACCACAGGCGTCGGACCCAGCTTTCGACCTCCAATATGCGGGGTCCATCCTCTTCAGGGCCGCGGAAATAATCCAGAGCCGAACGGTGAAGCCGTAGGGAATTGCCTTCGACCGTCACCAGGCCAGCCGCCGACAGATCTGCTACGACGGCATTGATCTCGGTCCCGCTGAAGCCGAAGAAGGCAGACAATCGCCGCACTGGCAGGGTGTCGCAGACCTTTAAGATGCGGAGTACGAACTCGTCTACTACGGGAAGGCGACGATCAGTCGTAACGTTGGCCCTGATCAGGTATCGCCTGCAAGGAACGTTGAAGCCGAAGCTGCGGATGATCGTCGCCCCCGGAATGCCGGTCATCGCATGGTCCTCGAGTCGATCTTCTTGCAGCCCTGTGCTCCTCCCTTGACCTCATCGAAGACCCGGCGCATCGGCCAGCGCTCTGGGACGGCCCCCCACATCCGACTTGCTCCGACTATGAACAGGCGCTCCTTTGCGCGCGACATGGCGACGTTGCAGCGGTTGGGAATGCGGACGTGCCCTTGGTCTCCGGACCGATTACACCGGACAAGGGACACGATCACGATGGTGTTTTCCTTGCCTTGATAGGAATCCACCGTATCGACTCGCACCAGGCTGCGGAACTTCGAATCCCATGGCCGCCGAGCGAACGTGTCCTGAATCCGGGTCTTCTGCGCGCTGTACATGCAGATGACGCCGATCGGCGTCTCGCTCTTGCTGGACGACAGCGCCTTGACGAGGGCCGCGTCCGCCGCGATGCGCTCGAGCAGCCGCATGATCGCTTCGATCTCGGCGGGGTTCGTGAAAGTGGTGGGGTCCCACGGTGCCGGCAGTTCGGCGTGATCCGGCTCGTGCGAAGTATCGATCCAGGTCACCGGGAAGGACAGAGGAGCTTCGAGCGACTGTTGGAATGCCTGATCGGGTTCGCGGTCCTCGGACGTCCGGAGCTGCACGCCGTGCGGTTCATAGAAGATACGCGATACAAGATCGCATATGTCAGGAGCCATCCTGTACTGTTCAGTCAGAGTGTGTCCGTTTTCCCGACCGTAGCTGGAGAGAAACGCACGCTCGAAGTCGCTCCTTTCGAACTCCTGGCGTGGCGTGTCGGGCATCTCGCCGCGGAGACCGCGCAACACCGCCCGCTCCGTCATGGGGAGCAGTTGCCGGTGGTCGCCGACGAGGAGCACGCGCCGGCCGAGTTGGATGGGCACCGCGAGCTCGCCTGGCGTGCAGCGGGCGGCCTCGTCGACGATGACCCAATCGTAGACGTTTCTTTCCATGCGAATCTTGGTCTGCCCAACGCCAACACAGGTGGCGGTGACCACTGTGCGCGTTTTGGCCAGAAACTCCTCGAAATTGCGATAGGGCGATGCAAGAGAAGCAGCCCACTCGCGCGACAGCTCGATGAGCCGCCTCGTCCTTACCACGTCCGCCATGGACGAACCCGGATGGCGCGCCAATATCGTCGCGAAAGCCTCATCCAGTTCGGCGTCGATGCTGGTGGGATCGCCTGCCCTTCCCAGAATTCTTTCGGCGGCTTCGGAAAAGGCTTTTGCGGCTCGCTCAAGCGTAGCATCCCGGTGCTTGAATTCGCGTCGGGGTGACCGCGACCGGCCCCGTTCGGCCTCCGTGAGCGTCTTCAGCCTGCGAGCCCTCTCACCGATCGTACGATCGATTTCGATGGCATCGGTCGCCAGCGACTTGGCGATTCCGACCGCGCTGCAGGGGCCTAGCACGCGCTGCCGGAAGGCGTTTTCGAAGCGGGATCTGGAGCGCTCCTGCAGCGAGCTGGTATGGTAGGGCCGGATCTTCTGGGTGATGCCCTTCGAACCAATGCGGAGGAGGCTTGGTCGCCTTCCCCCGAGGCCCTTGAAAAGGTCCAGCAAGGCTTCGATGGCGTTGTTGACGGCCTCATGCGATTGGCTCGCGATCAGTATTTTTCGCGCTCCCCGCTCGACCGTGAGCCAGTGGACCAGCGATGCAATGAAGAGCGTCTTTCCCGTGCCTGGCGGTCCCTGCAGCATCGCGACGGGTCCGGTTGAGATGACGTGTCGGAACGCAAGGCGCTGCCCCTTATTCAGCCGATAGCGCTTGAGCTCCTCGTCCGATACCGCCTCGCCGTAGTCGTTCGCGCGGATCGACGAGCCTGGCTTGAAAAAGTCGATGAGGCCTTGAATGGCGGCTTGATCGTCGAGGATGCGCTGGACAGCCTTCATACGGCGGTCGAACGAAGTACGGGACCTTCGCTCGACGAGGTTGACGCGGTCGCCGGGGGCCAGACGCCTATCGGAGAATTCGACGACCAGCCGCTGGCCGTCGGTCTGATCGAGATTGACCTCTCCGACACGCCTCCCCGTCGGCAAAAGCACATCGACGGTCGTTCCCGTGTCGAAGTCGAAGTCCCGCCCCAGGCGTTCGTAGGCGTAGACGGCGATCGGTCCGGAAGGCGGCCCGATATCCTGAAGGATTTCTACTCCAGGCTGGAACGCCTCCTCCAGTTCGAGCAACTTACGCCAGTAGCGCGGGACGTCGATGGATTGGGGTAGCGTCTCGTGGACCTCTGCCTCGGAAGCGACGGGCGGACCAGCCAGCGTCTCGAGGAACGACAGCAGGCTATCGATCCCGGCCTCGGCTCCTTCGTTGACCTCGACGACCAAGTTCGCCGCTATGCCGAACTGCGATGCAGCCGAAAGCATCGTGAAATTCGCGGGCGTATAACGCACGCCCATCACCTCGCTTCCTCGCACCTGGATGCCGAGCATGCGATCGATCCCGAAAAGGCGGTACTCGACTTCGGAAGCCTCCCCGCGTTCTACGGTCAAATAATAGGCCCCCCCGTCGGAGACAAACGGCCCTTTACTGCCACCCTTGAACGTGATCGTGAAACGCTGAGGCTTGGCCGCCTGGAGGCGGTCGAGGGCTTCTCTGACGCAAGAGATGATCGGCTCGAAGGTCTCGATCCTCGGCCTTTCGAGTTCGCGGTCCAATATCGCGATCTCTCCCGATAGGCTCGGGTCGCTTGTGCCTTCCAAGAGAGCCCGGACGACCTTGACGGTGGCATACCGGTCCAATTGCTCGTCTGTCAGAGCGTCGCGGTTGTCGGGGCTCATTGCCGGCGTTCTGACGCGTCCATCCCCCAGTGGCGTCATGTCGAACAGATCCAGCAGGCGGATATCCGTGTCGCCCTCGCACACGAGGATGTTTTTGAAGGCGATGTCGCCGTGCGAATGGCTCATGGCGTGGATTGCAACGACGCATTCCACGAGTCGATCCGATAGTCGGAGGACGACCTCCGGGTCTTTCGGCATCGACACCGAAAGGGGCGTTCCGGGCTCGTAACGGTAGGCCACGAAGGGTCCCATCGCGTGTAATCCGGCCCTGACGTACCGCGGCAGTCCGGGCAAAGGGCTGCTCACCAGCCGGCCGACGCCGTCGAACAGGCGCGTGAGAGCGAGGTCCCCAGCGGTGCTCTCGCCGCGCCGGACCGATGGCCACGTCTTGACGACCACCTCGGCCCCGTCTGCGTCCCGGGCCAGGTAGATGTTGTCGCCCTCGAGCTGGCGGACCGGTGGCCAGAGCAGATAGGGAAGATCCTTGGTCTCGTGCCGGTCTATGAGCGGCTGGTCGATCCCTGCCGTCTCCATCCGATCCACCGCCGACGCAAATTCGTCCGCGAGCTGCCGCGCGTCGGAATACCTCGCACCACCGTTCGCCTGAAGAGCGCGGGCGAGCCATGGCACGAGCTCCGGCACCGGGAACGCATGCGAGAACTGCCCCGGATCCTCGGGCGCCGGCGCGCCGGCGAGTATGCGAAAGGCCAACTGCCCCAGCGCGTAGACGTCCCGTTGCTTGGCAGTTCCTGCGAGGGTTCTATCGGCATCCTCCGGAAGCCGGCCCGAATGGCCCCGCAGGATGGATATCCACTCCGCCAGGGATTCATCGTCGGGCAACTGACAGGCCATCAGGCCCGTGAGCGAGATCCTCGTGGGAGACATCGCCCATATCGACCTCGGTCCGAGGTCGCGGTGCGCGATCCCTTGGGCGTGAAGTTCAGCCACGATCTCGAGCAGGCTTGCCACCGTCGTGACGCGATCGTCCACGTCGATGTCGTCCGAGTGGCTTTCGAGCCATCGGTCGATCGTCGTAAAGCCGGCTGTCAGCCTGCGCAGCTCGAAATGTTGGGTCAGGATCTCGCGCTTGATGTCACCGATCGGCTCAAGGATCGCGTTCCGCCGAAAAAGCGGACTGCCGAGATCATACAGCCGCCCGATGGCGCGCATTTCGCGGTCTGCGATGAAGGCCCGGTTCTCCTGGCTATTGAGGCCCGCGGGTAGCTTGTCGAAAGCCCACACGCGAACGAGAGCCTTGAATCTGTCATCGGTAGCCTGCTCGGCCCGATGTTCGGACCATATGCCGGAGGGGTGCGAGACGAAGTCGGGCTCGACGACCCTATAGCCGTCCCATTCTGTTTCGAGGGGGCCGAACATCTTCGGATTGAGTGTGACCCGCTCGAACTCCGGTTCCTGTTGAAACGCCTTCGTCAGCCCGAGCGCGACGGGCCTCAGGAGCGCCTTCCTTCCCTGCAGGGTCGCGATCGATGTCGCCTCCTGGAGCGACCACACCATCGGCTGCTCCGCGGGGTCCAGCTCCTGCTTCGTCGACGTGCCCGTCAGCACGATGCGGGAATCAACGTAGTAGTCGAAGCCCGGGATGCGCTCCTTAAGGAAACTCTTCAGCTTCCGGGCCTTCAAGGCCACCGCCTGAACGGGCGAACGGAATGTCCTCTTCTTGTTGCGCCACAGGTCCCCGTTGTGCGTCAGCTTCCCGTCCAAGTCCTTCAGCTCAAGAATGAGGACGCGATCGTGCATCACGACCATTGCGTCCATTTCGATCGGCGTGTCGTTCCTCGGGAAGCATTGAAGCGAGGCGTATAGAAGCCAATCTTGCGGAAAGGCGGCTGACAACGCGCCGATGCCCGGAATCTCCCGTCGGTGAATGCCAGCGCTGCTCAGATATCTTACCCGGCAGACCATACGTTCAGGCTCCGCTCAGGCAACGGAAGGGCAACCGACCTCTCGCTCGGAATCCAAACATGTTGATCGATGAGGCGCGGCGGCCTAGCGTCGCGCATACGAACATGTTCTGGCACATGGAATACAAATGAAGAAGCAAACGAACGGATCTCCAGCCCACTTGGCCCCCCTCGAAAGTGAGCCGGTAGGCTTGCACACAGCCTAGCGTGTACCGTACTCGGGATTTCCCTAGGCTCTTGACTAAAGGGAAACACGTCGGAATCGCACCATCGTAAGATATTTAGATATCTAGATATTGACATTTCCAGACGTCGCTGCTATGGATGCAGTACGGATGGGGTCGACCTGAAAGGTTTGCATGCGTAAGTACAATGGCTTCGACACGACGGCGGACCGGACCGATCGGCCGGCTTTAACCGGTATCTTCCGGGGCCGCCCCCGGCAGGGTGTCGAGTCGTTCGGATGGTTCGCCGGGCGGGATCCGACGTCGCCTCAGCGGCACCGGTTGATCGATCACCGCACCCTGGTTCGTCCTCGCCGCGCCTGAGGATACGCCGGCAGAATCGCGTCGCATCCGGCACTAGCTGGATGCGACCTCTGCGCATTCCCTAGCAAGCAAGCCGCAACCACGGCCGCCATGGCGGCGAGCCGAGATGTAGCGCGCTGAGTGAGTCTGTCCGTCGACCGTTACCGTGTTCGCCGGTCGACGTCGCGCATTTGCACTGAACCCGAAATTTCTTTTGCGCCCGACGGAGACCAAATTATCGGAGGTCAGAAACTGACGAAAGAGTTTTCGATCGCTGCGCTCCTTATGGAGCGGCCCGAGTTCCTCAGATTCATCGACCGGTTGGCGGAAGCGCAATCGGACGCGGAGTCGTTGAAAGAACAGCAGATCGCGAAGGATGTCGCCCACGCGACCGCGCAGAGCGCCAAACTTCGGAAACAACGTCGACATCGTCATCGGCGACGACGGTCTTCATGATGGCTATCCGGTCGGCGCTGCGGCCACAAGAACGCTCGGCCGCAAGCCGGCACGAATCTCCGCGCTGAACTTCCGCACCCAGATTTCGTAGCCGGCGACCTCTTCTGCATCCTCCAACACCAGGATCACGTGATCATGTATCCACGCCAGGGAAAATGCTCTCTGGATCCACTCGATCTTCCGCTTCCGATACATGTTCGGATTGCGGTAGGGCCCAACGACGACGATGGCTATCGAAAGGGATTGACTGTCTTCGGGCATGCTCGCCGAAGCAACGAAGTCCATCATGGATTCTTCCATGAGCGCTACGTTGCGGACGCATTCGAAGGCGAGATTCCGGCCGAGGAGCTTCCGGAGGAAGCTACTTAGATGTGGAGCGATCTGTTCGCGAAGGTCCTTTTCCCGCCCTCGACCGCCGCGTGCGCCTCTGCCCGATCTGAAGGTGCGAAGCTCCTGTGCCAGATCGTTGATGGGCGTCCGCTCCTGCTCCCATTTTTCGTAGGCCTGCCAGGCCGCCTTCTCGTCGAGCGAGGCCCAGGCAGCGAAGACTTCCAGCGCGGTTTGAGGCGTCGCAATGAGCTTCTCGGACGCCTCGGCGTGGTCTTGGCTCCATCGGTCAAGAAGATCGACTGCCCGGATGGCCCTGCGGAGGGTGTTTACGTCCGCATCGTCCCCTGCAAGCTCCTCAAGGCTCGCTTCTCGCTTCCCCTCCCCGGCGGCTTCGAGGGCGGACCGAAACCGTCGGGCTTCGGTTATCCATGCTGTCTTTTGGGGGCGTCCGGCCATGGGAAATGAGGTTTATTGGGTAAGGCCGGCACCCTGCAGCAGAAACATGGGGAAAGCCAGCCGAGCCTAGCTGACAATTATTGTTGCATCCAACAATAATGATAGCACATTCATTTATAGGCTTACAGTGACCACCGCGCTGACCAACGTTCGTCCCAGAGGCATGTCCGTTTCCAAGGTGAAAACCTCGGAAATCATGGCGCTTTTTGACGAAAGTGTCACGAGAAAAGAGATTCTGACGCACTCCGAGCGTGTGGAACTCTTGGAAAAGGCGTTTCTTCTGCCCCCCGCAGCCTTCATCGGCCCCGGTTCGGACGTCCTGAACAGGTCGGGACTGAGGGCTCTCGGCTATCTGCGCAACAGCGAAGGCGAATTCGAGAGCTCCACCAGCCTCATCCGCCAGGTCGAGCCCATCATCACCTTCGCCCGCCAGAGGGAAATGCTTCTCCAACGGGTCTTCGCGGACCCAGACACCTTCGGAGAGGCGATCTTCGGCATGCCCAACATGCTCCGCGCGATCGCCGTCCTGCGTTCGGGGCTCGCCGACGTGCTGCTGATCGACGAGGAGACCCGACTTGCCCGCGGCGGCTGGCTCTACCCCATCCACGTCATGCTCGCCAAACAGGGCATTCCGATCATCACGACGGGCCGCGGCGTGGTGCTGACCGACGCCGAGTGCGCGCTCTCCTGTCTCGCAGCCACCCGGGAAATCAACAACATCGCCAAACGCACGAGTTCGGGACATCGGATCAACGCACAGCACCGCAACAAGATCACCAAGAGGCTCCGGCACGGCCATTATCGCCCGCACAAGGGGGAAGCTCCCCAGATCCACCCTCTGTACGGCAACGTCGTGCAGGAAATCTTCGCGATGTTCGACCAGGGCCGCACCGCTTCCAACATCATCACCTACCTGAATTCGCGCTGGAAGGCCGGCGACGAGGCCTACAAGCCGCCGGGAAAGGCCGAGCTGTGGGAGCGTAATCACCTCGTCGGCAACAAGGCCCAAGATGGAGGCCTTCTGCGCTGCAAGGACTTCATCGGCGAATTCTGGCACGGCAAAACCATCAACTGGACCGACAACGGCAGCGCCGCTCCCATGATGATCGAAGCTCCGGTCGAGGATCATTACAAGGTCGAGGACCCGAAGCTCGCGATCATCAAGGACAGAGCCCTCTTCGATCGGGTTCAGGAGCGGCTTGCCAGGAACTCCGGCAATTACCTCAAGCGCAACGCTCCCAAAAAGGAGGGCGAAAAGCAGACCCGGCTTTCCGGCAGGTATTCGAGCGACGGCTCGGGCCGCCGCCTCCTCACCAGCACCGTCTCGTGCGGAGCCTGCGGCGTCTACCGGTTCAACTACAAGGGCGAAGAGGCCAACCGCGCGGTCATGAAATGCGCGGGATCGATGGGCCGCGGAAGCTGCAGCAGCCATTTCCGGCTGGATGCCGACCGCCTCACGCAGATCGTCCTGACCGTCCTCGGCAAGGAAATCTCGTCCGACGGAGCCATCGAGCGCTACGCGGCCAAGCTGAGCGAACGAAACGCCGGCACCATCCAGGTGCTCAAGGCCTCCGAAGAAGACACGCGCAAAGAGCTTGCGCTGCTCAAGGCCGAGCACAAATCGCTGCTGGTGGAGATGGCGCCGCTCTCCGGAACGGCTCGAGAGTCTTACTCCGAGCGTCGCCATGAGATCGAAACGAAGATGCGCGTCCTCGATCACCACCTCATTCTCGCCCGCGACAACGCCGCATCGAAGGCGGGAGCCGTCCGAAAGACAGAGTTGCGGAAGTGCACCGACCTGCTGGAGCGGTTGCGCCAGCCGGCCACGTACTCGTCCAAGAAGCCCGCCGACCTCGACATCGTCGAGACCGTGCGGCGGATGCTCGACATCCACGTCACTCCGCACGACCACGATTACGGCGCCACCGCCTACGTCACGATCGACCTCTCCTGCTTCTTCGAAACCGGCCCGGTCCAGCCTGATCTCAAGATCAGCTTCGAGGTCGTCATCCCGCCGCGGGAGAAGGGGTTCCGGGAAATTCACCCCTCCAAGATCGATCTTGCGATGTTTGAGGAGCCCGAAAAACATCGCATGGACGACGCCACCTGGAACGCGCTGTCGGAGGTGCTTCGCCCGCACTGGGACAGGAAGCTCAAATATTTCTTCGAGCGGCGGGAATTCTACGAGGCCATGTTCCTCAACCTGAAGGCCGGAGGAACGCCCAGCACCACGCACAATCCCAATCAGGACTACACGCCGATGAGCCTGATCCATTCGAACATGCGCGTGGTCGGCGTCTGGCCGGCGGTGCTGCAGCTGCTGAAGAACCATGGAGAGACCTGGGTGGACGGTCTCGCCCCTGCTCTGCTGATGCATCTTCACGGCGTCGGCGGGCGCCCCGATGCCGATTGGGTCGTGTCCGAGACCCAGATCGTTTCCGATCTGTTGGGTGACCACTCCTCGGACTCGGACGAACTCGCCGCGGACGACTTCGAGGAGGCGTGATCGTGCACCCCGACCAGACAACGACCTCCACGCTGGCGCTCCGGATAATCCCGGGAACTGAGCGAAGCTTGAGAGCGCGCGCGCGTGCAGTGCGACGATTAGATAGGAGGAGAAGCGATAAATGCGAGTGACTTTGAAGCAGGCGGCAATGCGCATCCGTCAGGCCAATCGCTGGATGGATCTGAATGCAGGCCCGGGCTGGATTGCGATTGCCGTGCACAATGGCAGGGACGATAGCGGCGCGCATATCGACATTGCCGACGATTATACCGTGGACGTCGCCGAAATCGACCGTGCGCTCAAGATGGTGGCCTCGATCGACTGGTGACGAAGGCTCTTCGGACGACTTCCAGGACGCGTCCAGTGGGCTTCAATGCAATGGAACATCATCGTACAAAAACAGCCAAACCAAGAGGCAGCATGGCAAAACGTAAGCAAGTCGCACGCTCTGATCGTCGTCACGGCGAGGGGCATCTCTATCCAGTTGCCCGAGAGCGTGGCTATTCGCGCAAGCAGGTGCGACGCATCATCGCCGATCTCCAGGCTGCGCTCGACGAAGACCGGTTCGCGCCCTGAAATACCTCGTTGTCAGCTCGACGACATCGCCTATGGGCCGGATTATTCGGGCAGATGTCCGAGCGACTCCTCTCATGGTGCGCCCGCCGTAGCTGCCCGAAGGCTTCGATCTGTTCGCCGAGCAGGTCGTGCCGATACTCCGCAAGCCTGGTCTATTCCGCCACGACTACGCCGGTTCGACGCTGCGCGAGCACTACGGCCTCGATCGTCCCGACAGCGTCTTCTCCACCCGATATCAGGCGACCGCTTGAGGCCGAATGGCAACCCATGCCTCTCCGAGAAAAGCCGCCAGCGCCGAGACTCCACCGGCGAGCTCGCGCTTCAACCGACCCCTTAAGGGTCGGTGATTGGCATCTTGTAAAGCGTTCCTCCTCCGTCGAGGCCCGCAACGATAGGGCTAAGTCTCGCGATTCCGACCGGGATCCGTTTCGACGGCATCGGTCGGTCGGAGCGACGTCTCGTCCCGTCCTTCCCGCTCCGTCATCATCTCGACGAGATGCCGGCGCAGGGTCTCCGGATCCTGAAATTCGATCAACATGCGGAGTATCAAGCCCCATCCGATCGTCCAATCGCCTTTCCGCCCTGGTCGTTGCGCAATTTTGATCTTGAGACCAGCCCACTCGCCGTCGACGTGCTTGACCGGCACGACACTGAATTTTCCGTCAGCAGCCTCAGTCACGAATTCCGCAAACGCCACCCGGTCGAAGTGCACGAAAATACTCTTCCGGCCGCAGATGACGTCGAAAATGAGGTCGGAACCAAATCCCATCAGAAAAGGAGGGATAAGCGAGCCGTCGCAAAGCACCTGAGTGGCCCAATCGAGGACGAAGAGCCTGGAATATGTGATGAATTCCTGCGCTCCCTCCTTCGGGCCCTTGCCGTGTCCACAGTCTGGAAGATTGTCGTTGATCTGGTGATAGATCATGTGACGCGCGTTCATTGTCCGCACGAAGGGGGACAGGCTCCTCGCAAAGGTCGAAGACTTCAGATTGTCCGAGACCAGTATGGTCAGGACCCGTCCATAGTGCAGGAACGAGAAGTAGGGCGGCTGCTCCGCAGTTCCGCTGAGGGCTCTCCCGATTTCCTTGAACGCATATTTTTCGGTCGTTTCGGGAACGTGAGCAAATCTCTCGACCCGCATTCCATCCTTCGCGGAAGACTTGTCCCGCGCGAAACCGGTTCGCTCGTAATCTAGAACCTGAAGCGACCTCTCCATTTGCCGAAAGATCCGGTCGATCTGCTTTCGCTTTCCCTTTTCTGTCATGAGGTCGATGTTCGCATCCATGTACTGGTGCAGCGAACATTCCTCGGGGGATCGAGGTCCCTCTCCCTTCGCGATCTTTTCCTGTTGCGCCTCGACTTGATCGGCAAAGCCATGAATGAAATCGAAGATCCGCGCGTTTTGGACGCCAGTCTTCAGCTCCACGAACCCGCACGATTGATCCGGCCGTACTTGGAGCAGATCGCCCGCGCCGGCGCCGAGGCTCAGAGTAAGATCGGTGATCAGATAGAATTCACCCGGCTTGCGGAGCTGCGCGATGGCGTCGATCGCCGAAGCGATGTTCGTATCGCTCAGGTAGCCTCGCCCGGCGCCGCCCGTGTGCGTGCTCCGCATGAGGACCTTGTTCATCCCCAGTATCTGCCAAGCCATCGCGTCGGCGACCCGGCGAAAGGCGTTCGAGATCCATACGAGCCTTGCCTCCTCCGCATTGAGCTTCTGCAGGACTTCGTCGCGCTGAATTTCGCGCTTTTTCATTCCTTTGGATTGCTTTGCGATGTCACCGCGCAGTGCCTTCAATTTCTCTTCGAGCGGCAGAAGATTTTTGAGAATGACGTCCTGCGCGAGGCTGAAACCCTCGTGACATCTTGCGACAAAATGCTCCCGAGGAATCTTGTCGAATTCCTCGATGCTTTCGGCCCGGAACGAGTCCGCCGCATAGGTAGTCGCGAGGCGGACGGCCTCTCGGAGGTCAGTCTCAGTCTTTCGGTCTATCCGGATCATCCGAGCAATATACGGTACTCATCGAAGGTTCTGCCAGCATCCAAAGCACCTAGCCGCCGGTAACTCGGTTGCGACCGGCGTCCTTGGACCGGTACAGCGCCGCATCCGATCTCGCGAGGATGTCCTCCGGAGCCTCGTTCTGCCTGACTTGGGCAACACCCGCCGACATGGTCACCTTGAGACCATTCGAAATGGCATCCCAGTTCAGGTTTCCCACGATCTGTCTAAGCCGATCGACGATCGCGATGGCCTGATCCCTCGGCGTCTCCGGAAGAACGAGCAGGAACTCCTCGCCGCCATACCGTCCCAGCCTGTCGACGCTCCGGATGTTAGCGGACACAGCGATTGCGAACGATCGAAGCACTTCGTCCCCGACCGGATGACCGAACGTGTCGTTGATCCCCTTGAACAGATCCAGATCGATGATCGCCACGCTGCAGGGCGCCGGCTTCCTTTGCGCGCGCAGCAGCTCCTCGTTCACCGATCTCATGATGTACCGCCGGTTCAGCACTCCCGTGAGCTCGTCGGTTTGAGCAAGCTGCTCGATGCGAGCGTGCGCACTTTCCAGTTCGTTGCTCTTTTTGTAGAGCATCTCGCGCAAGGAACTGCCGTAGAGCCCGACGATGGCGCAGCGCGCCAACGTGGTCAGGAAACACAAAAGTGCGAGACTGCGTTCCGCCGGCGTATCCATGGGCAATGCGATGTGCTTGCCGCTGAGCATGAAGAGGTATACGGACCCGACTGCGGCGAAAGTCCATACTAAACCCGTCTGCCTTCCAGTCATGCGCAGGCAGCCGTAGCCAACCACGAAGAAAATGGTTGATATGAAAAAGAAGCCGATCTCCGGCGCCACGTAAGCCGCCGTCAGTTGGATGGCGATGTTTCCGATGCTTAGCTGAGCGGTCATATAGTGATCGCGGAGCCTGTCGCTCAGGCGCAGTTCCGATAGAACCAAGGCTACCAGGGTCAACGAAACTCCGGCGAGGCAATACATCGCGGGCAATGAGACCGTTATCCCTCCCGTCAGGCAGTACAGCAAGAGTATCGGTACGTCGAAGAGATAGGCCAAGCCGACCATGATGAACATGCGTCGGCGCTGACGGACGCGTTTGACATCGTCAGCCTCTTCGCTCGAGACCAGCGCCTCGGTAGCGGCAACAAGGACCATGGACGTTCTCCCGCCGGGCACAGTAGAGGGGCACCGCTTAAAGATCATCTCTCGAACGGAAAATGCCGTGGCTTTCTCGGAACACCGTAAAATATTCCTTTTCGCGGCGCGATTCCGCTTATCGAACGTGCGTATTTGCGCCTAAGGAGATCATAGCCCGCCGGGGATTCTACGGTGGCGGTTTCCGTAAACATTCAGTCGTTCAAGGAGCGCCGGAGTCTGGGCGGCAAATCAGCATCGATGGAAGATATCCTGCATCGGGTTCTGACGACGCGATCGAAGCTTGCGGCTTGGATCGGTACTCTCTCTCGGCATCGTCGGCATCGCGTTCCTGTAAGGATTGTGCTGAATGGGCAACCCGTATCCGGTTCTGCTGTTCATTCCCGCTGTTCTGCTCGATCGAGGATCCGGGATCCTTGCAACGGTAGCATGAGTTGCCTTGACCCCCGGTTTTCTGTTCCCCGAGCCCCCTATCGACCCGATCTTTCCGCTCGCCTTTTCGTGCTGACCGGCCTCTGCATTGCGGCGGTGACCGAGCTCCTTCGGACCCCACTGTCCAAAATTGGCCGAAGCCAAACGGCACGCCGACGTGATGTTGCAGGGCCTCGCGCATCGAACCAAGAACGACCTGGCCACCTCGTATCTATCCTCCGCCTGCAGGCGCTCCGAGACCGCCCCCGCGGCGCAGCCGACCATCGCCTCGGCGGTCGCCCGCGTCGATGTCATCGCGAAGGTCCAAGACCGGCTCAGGGATACCTCGGACGGCAGCCGGATAGCTCTGGGACCTTACCTCGAATCCTTGTGCGGAAGTCTCGCCGACTACCATCGTGGAGTGCGGCCCGTTGACCTCCGCATCCGATGCGAGGACATCCAGATGAGAAGCCCCCAGGCAGCCTCGATCGGACTGGTCGTCAACGAACTCGTGACCAACTGCTTCAAATACGCATTCCCGGATCACCGGCCGGGAGTGGTGGAGATCGACGTATGCGCCGCGGAGGACCGTATTCTCATCACCGTAAGCGACGAAGGCGTCGGCTGCCCCGCCGAGGTGAAGAGCGGCCTCGGGACCCGGATCATAAATCTGCTCGCGACGCAGATGAAGGGCACGATGGACAAGAAGGCCCCTGCCGCAGGGCTGCGAAGTCCAGGTGTCGCTTACGATTGATGATTGAGCGGTTCGCGCCGCTGAACATCGAGCGAGGGCTCTCATGGTCAAAGTTGCGCCCGAGAGACCAAGGTCTCGAACGCATGAAGATCGGCGACCTTCCGGATGGGCACCGGCCGAGCGATCGCCCAGAGGCCGTCGATCCTCGATGCGGCGCGAGTCCCGCAACCGGGTCCGAGCCTTGTCGAAAAGCGTTCTGTCCTTGGTATAACCGGCTTCCTTGGCCAGCGCCTGAAGCCACGCCCCGCGATCCGGCACGCTTCCGCCTCTGCAATATTCCAAGAGAGCGAGGCCCAAAGGCTTCAGCGGTTACGGCACCGGCGCGAACCGCCCGCCGCGGATTGCGCCGGCTTGGCCATCTTCCTGCCCCGGGCACGTCACCAAGCGTGCGCACGGATTGCTGCGGCTTGAGTTCAGCCGCTGGCTAACCCGGTCTCCATGAAACTCGCCACGGAGGCGCGCCTCTCGTCAAGCGAGGAACAGATCGTTGTCGAGAGCCGACTGGAGGTCGGCAATGATGTTTTTCACTTGCTTACGGGAATAGAGCGGCGACAGATCGTCGGTCTTCGGCAACTGAATGCGGATGCCTTTCGCGGTGGCGGTAACCAGACAATGCAATGCTTCCTTGTCACGTTTCGGCATGCGGCCTCTCTTTCCTTGCTTCGGGAACGCCCCGCTCACGATCATCCAACATCTTCCAGATGGCATCAAGGATGAGCTCGTAAACGCTCAGACGTTTCTGTTTACGACCACGTCCGTGAAGAGGTCACCGACGCCGGGTGCGACCAGTTCGCCTTCGATGATCTGCACGATGCCGCGACGCCTTCGATGATCGTCTCCTCGCTTGCTTCCGTATTTCCGCGCGGATCGAAGCCGAGAGGGCTCCCGCGGCTATCACCTGGGTCAGCACTCGGCTCCCGCGCTACCGAAGCTCCACGACGGGAGACTAGGCCGCCTTCTCGATGGGCATCGGCCGAGCGATCGCCCAGAGGCCGTCGACCATCTCGATGCGGCGCGAGTCCCGCAACCGGGTCCGAGCCTTGTCGAAAGCATCCTTAGTGTATCCGGCTTCCTTGGCCAGCGCCTGAAGCTGCGGCCCCGCGATGCCTCCCTTGTTGTCGTCCTTCTGAAGCGTATCGAGAATGAAGGTTGAAGCCGGAGGACGCGGGCTATCGTTCCGAGCCGCCGGCGGATGCTGTTCGGCCTTCGGCGCCTCGGCCATGGCGGTCACGCGCGTCTCGCTTTCCGGCGTGACGGGAAGATCCTCCAGCATGCGAGCGAATTGCTTGCGCTGCATCTGAAGCTCCGCCAGCCGGGCCAGGCTCTGGTCGATGTGACGGCGCAACGCCTCCTGCTGGATGTCGATGCGGTGGTCCAAGTTCGAAATCAGGTTCTCGATCTGCGATCGCACGTTGTCCATTCGTGTGTCCTCCTCGCAGATATGTGGGAACCACCCGCCCCCGTGTCCATAATTTCCGAATGGACATGGTTAACGTGCAAGGGAGTGGACATCGAAAACGGCTTGTTTTGCAGGGTTATTGGTGTCCACTGCCGCAATGGACATCGGCTCTCCGCGCCTGCTCGAAGCCGATCACAATGTCCACCAATGTCCATTCTTCAGCGGCCAAGCTGCCATCATTGGACAAGGACGGTGGAGCGGTCGCGGCACGTTCGTGGCGGCGTTTGAGGCTCCCAATTTGGTCTCCGCCGTAATCGAGGGGTGCCATCAGTTTGAAAAACGCACTCCGCACAATCTCTTATGGTTCACCCGGTTTCGGGACTACCGATATCGTTAGTCCCGAAACTAGGTGAACCATTTCATGCTGCAAATGGACGGGAGTGGACATTAATGGACAAATGTATCGCCATGCGTCGCTCAGTGGACTCTGTCAAATCGCGTGGTGCTTGTCCACTCAGCGATGAGTTCGATGTCCGCTGTTCTGTCCGATGGACACGCATGCTGATGCAGTGGACATTGCGATGAACAGCTCAGCAAAAAAATTTGTTCAACCTCTCTCCACATCAATCGATTTCCGCCGAATCGATTTGAGTTGCGTTTTGTCATTCCCGCAGGTTTCAATCGTGAGCGAGAGAGGGAAATGACATTGAGCTACGACCCGCAGAACTCCTGCGCCATCTACGCGCGCGTCGCCCATGAGAGCACGGAGGAGATCGATCGCCAGGTGGCGGCTTGTGCATTTCGAGCTTCCGAGCTCGATCGCGAGGTTCACCACCTTTTCGTCGACAACGGAGCCTCCGGCATGGAGATCGGACCAAGCCTGCAGCGTCTTCTGGAGATGGCCCGGTTCGGTTCGTTCGGTCACCTGATCGTGCAGGATCAGGTTCGTCTCGCGAAATCGGTGGGACTGCGCATCTTCGTTTTGACCGATTTGGCGACGGCAGGAGTGAAGGTCGAAATGCTCTCGGAACGCACGTGGCCGTACGAGCCCAACGTGTTCACGCCCGGACTGCGCTAGGAGAGACCAGTGAACCAGAGCCCATCTCGCAATGATCGCGTCGCGCACGAATTCGGGCGCATGCTCGGCGTGCCGGCCTCGGCCGTGGGCGCGGCGCTGAAGGCGATCTCCACCAACAGCCCGGCCGCCGTCTTCCCTATGGCGGCTTCCGAGACAGCCCGGTTGATCTGCGCCTCTATCGCGGAGAGCCACGGGATGGGCGCTGATGCGGTGGCGGAGCTGGCGTCGATGGAATTCCAGTGCGAGGTCGGGCCGGAGGCCACGGGCGACAGCCGCTGGCATCCAAACCGGAGGGCTCCTAGCAAGGATTCGTTCGTCACCCAGTTGGCTGCCGTGCTGGAGTCGGCGGGAGCGCGTGACGACGATCGCACCGACGTCTCGCCCCCCATTCGGGCGGGGTTCACTTTGGGCTGGACGCCCGAGGGACAGGCGCTCGGCCTCATCCATTTCGATCGTCCCCAGCGGCGAGTGAGCTTCCTGTATGCGTCCGCAACCATGATCGACAAGATCGATGCCGGCATCAGGATCCGCGAGGTCGAGTTCGACTTCGGCATCCGGCTCGATGTCGAGCCGGTTCGCCTGCAACATCTCGCGCGGGTCATGAGGGACTTCGGCCGTTCGGAGGCGACCGACGACACCACGCCGATGACGGAAGGCTCGGTCAACGCCCCGGAGACCACGATGTGGCCGCAGGGCTGGGGCCTCTATACCAATTCCGATCAGGTCTGCATGATCGGCCGTATCGACGCCGACCGTCGCTTCGCGAGCGATGAAGAGGCGATCGCTCATGTCGAATCCTTGGCGGCGATGGGAGAGCCGACGCACGAGCGGACGATGCGCTTTCATCTGGCCCGCGAAGCCGATCTGAAATTCCCGTGGGCGGCGCCATGAAGATCGTCCTGATCGATTCCAACGCCCGTGCCGTGAGCTCCGAAGATCGGGAGGTCTCCGTCGGGAGCTTGACGCGTCTCCTCGGATCCAAGCCGGCGGTCACGGCGCGCCTCCCGAATGGCGACCGCTTGCTGACCGCGAAGGAACCCTGCGTCGACAACGGCTTTACGATCGGCCGCTCGCGGGTCGTGGTCGGCGCGGGCGTCGTGGTCGGCAAGCGAGACGCCGTCGGTGCGTACACGCCGCCGAAGACCAACGTCGACACGCTCACGAAGCTGGTTCGGTGGGTCGCACCGGACAACATGCCTCGCGAGTCGGAAGACGGCAGGACAATGGTCACTGCGATCCTCGTGGATCCGGAGACGCGCGATATCCGTCAGGTCAGTCTGCGCTCCGACGCCGGTTCGCTCGACGGCGCAGTCGGGGGCCGATGCCGGTTCATGATGAGGGTCACCACGGCCGACGCGGTCTTCGTGAAGGTCGGCATCGGTCCGCGCGCCGCCTGGCGAAAGGACGGGCTGGTGTTTCCCGGGCGGAGCCTCATCGTGGGGTGCAGCCGCTACGGCACGCTGGTCGACGTCGCGACGGATATCGCATCGCTCCGTGCGTCCGTCGAGTTCAAAAGCCCCGACGCCCCCGATTGGCTGCCGCCCTCTCGTTAGCAAGGATACAGCGGAGATCACGATGACTCCCGAGACGCGATATACCCTCTGGATCGAGAAGGAGGGCCTGGAGAACGACGACGTGGTGGTCGCCAGGGGCATGACGCGGGTCGAGGCCGCGAAGCTCATTTGCGAGTACGGAAACGCGAAGCCCTGCATTTACGACCGGCCCTACGTCACGTTCCGGAGCGTCGAGCTTCACCAGTACAGTTCCAAGTACCAGTTGCTCGTGACCATCGGCGCCACGGTGCCGCTGACCGAGGATCGGGATGCCGACCGGCGCCTCGCGATGGAGATGATCGACATCCAGATCTTCGAACGGCACAGCGAATTCTGGCCGGGCCGGGTTTCGACCGACGCCGACTTCGATGCCAGGGTTCAAAGGATCGCCGAAGCAAGGAACGTTCAAGCGATCGATCGTCAGATTACGACCGAGCTGATCGACGAGTTTCTGAAGCAAGGCTACAGCATCACGTGCTGCGTGCGGGAAGACGATCCTGCGTTCAAGAAATCCAAAGATCGGGACGGCATTCTCGAGCTCCTCATGGATCTGGAGATTGCCGAGCTCCGCCTTCACAGCAGAGGTGCGACGTCCTGGATCATGCTCGTCTTCGGCGAGTCCGGTTGGGATGTGGTCGCCGACTATTCCGAAGACCTCGAGGCGCTGATCGAGCCGATCGTGAGCCCCCACGCCCCCTGGAACAAGCCCGACGCCGGACCCCAAGATCGCGGCTATTCGGTGCTCGTCCTGCCGTCGCCCGCTGATCTCGAGAACGGCGATCCGGCTGCCGAGAAGGCATTCGAAGATTTCATTGGCCTGATAGGGCGGCTGCACTGAGGATCAGCTCGATGTCTGCGCACCCACGCCAGCGGCGGCCAGAGAGACGAGCACCTCCCGCGCCGACAGGCTATGGAAAGTCGGGGAAAATTGCTCGTTAAGGTTGAACTGTTATCCGATACGAGCGACCTCGGAAGCAACACGGAGCTTCAAATGAGAGTCAAAGCGAGCAAGCGCGCCCCCAACACCCGCAAGAAGGCTGGCACCAAAGTGATGCCAAGCCGCGGTGGGACGGCCCGCAGGACGGTCATGAAGGGACGGAAGTGCAAGCCGGCGAAGAAGCTGGCGTTCGATGCGTTCGCCGACGGTTATCTCGACGCCGCGATCTTTGCCGACCTGCCAGAAGGCTGCGACGGCTCTCTGGACATCTTTCCGGGTTGCTTCCCCCAAATCCTGAAAGATTGCCATCGCTTTCAGCGGCAGAACCGCCGCCTTCTCGACAGGATCTACAACGAACACGGCTATTCGGCCACGGCTGCGGGACAGGATTTCTGGTACTCGCGTCAGGGGCACGCCATCGGATTCGCCTACCGGGATTTGGGCGACGCAGGTGACCGGCTTCAGGAGGCGGCCAGCGAGTTCGGCTCGGTCGACGTCTTGCCGGGTACCGCGCCCGACGGTGAGGAGTACATCTTCATCGAATAAAAGGAAAGCAGCGAGCGAGCAAAACGCCGATCAACGTGCGAGCCCTTTGGAATTTAGGGCCTCAGCGCTTGCCCGAATTTGACGCGGTGGAAGTCACTCATATATGACGGCGCATCGCCGGTGATTGCGAAAGACGTGGCGACGACTTCGCTTTGACCTTGTCGCCCATCGGCGTTGGTTCGCCGCCACGATCCGACAAATCTGCTGTAGTGAGAGCCGTATCATGGGCGCAATTCTCGCCAAGGCTGAGTTGCCTTATCATGTCACTTACCTCCCTCCTCGCGCGCGGACCCGGACATGTCGCGTCCGGCTGTCGGCACAGGTTCAAGTCTCGATAGCGACCGGCTCACCTGATGAAGCGCCAGTCGCCTTCCGCATCAACCGGATCGATGGCGCTCGCTTCGGAGGGGCGCCTTGCGAAATCCGCGCTTTCGCTAAGAAGCTCTGGTGGCCGATCCTCGATGGAAACCATAAACCTTTGAGTGCAGTCGGTTTCCTTGATGGGCTGGAAGGCGGCAAATACGAAGCGATCCGGATACTGGATCCCTCACGTCTGTGGTACAGCGACCCCGGCAAGACCATCGAAGATCATTTCCGTGATCGAGTCGGCGACAGGATCGTGGAGAATGGCTTTGACGAATCCTTCGCCAAGCTTCAGGGCGGAGCGGCCGCCGTGATGATTTGCGACGACGCCCTGCATTTCGCCGGCGGAACGCCAGTCTTGTTCGGGCATTGTACGTACCCATTCGTCACACTCCAGGCTGGCACCCTCTCGAAAGAGCGTCCTTCGCGAGTGTTTGGATCCAGTTTGCAGCAGAGAGACGATGCGCTTCGCGAGGGTTATGTCTTCGATCTCCTGCACCACGATCGTGAAATCGAATTGATGAGATCGAGAGGCGTCCGTTTGGATGCGGTACACCAAGTCGAGTGTACCGGCACGGTAGCCCTAGGATGCGATGCGCTTCATCATTGCGCCGACGAGGCAGTTAGGCGACTGATTTTCTCGTCGGCTGAGATCTCGGCTGCGTACCGAAACGCCGTCTCTGACAAATTGTCAGATTTGATCCCTCTCGGAGACTGCCGCCATATCCTGGGCGAAGCCACCCGGCGCGTATGGCGCGATAGGTTCGGATGGAGACACGTAGAGCTGGCGCTTCAACGCGCGTCGCATATAGTAGCCCGTCTGGCGTTGCACGACGAGTTGAACCTCGCGCCCGAGGACGAGGAGGCTCTATCTTCATTAGCGGCGCGCTAGTTCCGTTGCTCGGACGAAACGTTGTAATCGCTCCGGCCTTCAGGTTGCCTCGGAACAGCGTGCGCGTGCGAGGGATATACAACGTACTGCAATCAGTCAGGTAGGAGGCGGCGCCGCCCGGGGCCTGGTGAGATAATCCAGGACGCGATCAAGCATGACCTGAATTTCATCGGCAGGCCGCTTCAGACCAAGCACGCGCAGCTTTTCGATCACCCTTTGAACGACCTTGAGCTTCCGGTCGTGGTCGAGAAAGAAGTCCAGAAAATCCCCTGTCTTCCCGGTGATCTCATAGATCGAATAGGCCGTGGCGCAGTACGTCACCAGGTCTTGCACATGCCCGAAATTCGGGAAGTTCGCGCCGCCGGGATCCCCAGGCACCAGCCGCCTCGCGAAGTCCGGCTCGAGAGAGTGCGTTCCGCTGATGATGAGATCGGTCTCCTCCTCCCCCACGATCTCGACCGAGTTTGGAGCCACGTCTTCCAACATCGCAAGGATCTGTCTGTCATCGATCATGTCGGCTACCTCCAAATGATATTTCATCCAACGACCGAACTCCCGTCCCTGATAGGTCAGGGGATACCATAGAGCGAGCGCGGCAAGGAACGCCGCCCCACCAATCGCATTCGCGTGCAGCAGCGAGAAGTCGTTCGCCCAAAACGGCGGAATGCACCAAAGAGCGATGAGAGCGCAGTTGAGATATACGTACCACCGCCAAGCATAGATCTGCCTTACCCATATCTTGTGACGATCGTCCCAGGTTTCGCCGGCGAGCATGGCTTCTCTTTCCCGGCGCAGACTTGCCAATCGGTGTGCGGCAGTCAGCTTCTCCTCTCGGGTGGGGAAGCTCGTTCGCCCCGAGAGGTCTTCGATGCTTCTCGCGAGGACTCCGACGGCCTCATGGGGGTTCTGCTTCCAAATGACCCAGGCGGCGTACGTGTCCGCATAGGCCTCGGCCTCCTTGGTCCGCCTGATCTTGCTCGATCCGAGGAAGAGCGCTGTCGCCAGAACGGTAGCGGCGCAAACGGCACCGGTCCAACTCAAGCCGACGAGCGCGGCGGCCAGCAAGACCGAACCTATCGCGCTCGAGACATGCACGATCGGCCAGATCCAAAGGCGCCCGCCATCGAGACTACCGTGCGAATACTCGTGATAGACGATGAAACGTTGCAATGGTTTCAGCTCGGAAACAGGCTTCTTCACGTTCAGGATTACGTAGGACGTCTCCCAGATGTTGAAGAAGCACTGAACTCGAAACGACCTGACCTCTGCGTCGAAATCGTAGACGGTCACCAGTATCGGCGCATCCTTGTCCCGGAAAGGAAAGTCGGAATGCGAATAGTTGAAAAAGAGCTGCAGCTCGTCGTCCGATACGACTTCGATGCGCCTGAAGCGCGACCGGCGGAGGGCAATGGTCTTCGTCAATTCCCTGACCGCTTTGCCGCCCTCCCAGTAGCCTATGATGTTGACGATGAATGCCAGTGTCGCCGCGGTCAAAGCAGCCAACAGCAGCAACCCCGTCAGCGTCAACCACCAAGCTCGCGAATGCCAACCGAAGACGAACGCAAGCATGACGACGAACTTCACCTCCAGGAAATCCGCGTCGATCAAAGCAAGAAAGAACTTGGCTGGCGCCGATTCCCTGGCAGCATGCACAAGCCTTGCGGTCGCGCTTTCCATCATCCGAACCGATTCCTGACCGACCCGGCATCTCGCCAGTCCCGCGAGTTTATCTAGTTTACTTCGGCAATTTCAAGTTGACGTGCCCCGACGGAGCAGAAGCTTCCAGCGAGCGAAGCCTTTCGAAGTCACTCGCGCTCGACAGGAATGGACACCGGCCAACACTTCAAACTGGTTCTGCTTCGAGACCGTTGGCTCGCCGTGAGCGGCCGGAGGTGGCCGATCGATCTACACCGCGCAGGCCCACTTCCTCGCCGGTGGCAGGCCGAAAGATGACGTGCAGATGAACACCGCGCCGCGTCGGGCTATGCGGATAAATCGGCCAACGTGACGACTCCTTTTAAGGCAGTGGGATCGGCGTGCCGCTTCGCTGTGCTTAACCCGCCCAAATCAGCGGCGCGGCAGGCCTGAAAACGAGCAGCGACAGCCTAGGGAATCCCCCGGGGCGGATCAATTTATAGTTGATTTATCGCTACTTACCGGTTGGGATGACTCCGAACCCTGAAGCCCGGCGAGGACGATATGTTGGCAACGCGGCTATCCACGGCAAAGTGCGGCCAACGGCGATCGATTCACCATCGAATCGGATTTTCCGTTATGGCCTTGCTGCGGAGCAATGTAGGGTTGCTGTCGGGTGATTCGGAAAACGGGAGACCAGGGGCATGGTCGAGCGGGCTTCCCGAGGGACAGCCGCCTCCGATGTGACGATGAAAGACGCCGCGATCCTTCTGGTCGCCGTCGAAGACACTCGTTCCCCTCCTCTCATTTCCAGTTTCGCTTTTATGCTCATCTCTCGCGCTCGATCCGGCGCCTGCCCCATCCACGTCCTCGTGGTTGTCGTCGGCAAGCATTCCGGCCCCCCTTTTCAGAACGTCCAAGCGTTCTGCAATGACATCATCCCGTTCTGGCTCGACAAGCCACATGACTTTACGCAGGGAATGTATGTCAGGTCGATACAGGTGCTGGCGTCGGAGCCGGCACAATCCATTAGCTACGTCGACGGCCAAACGAGACATGACGCACAGGAGCCGACGTTCGCGAACGTCGCCGCAGCGTTCACGGCTTGGACTGACCGCATCGTCAAGGAAGGCGGAGCCGGCATCCTGCATTGGATGGGGCACGGCGCCTGCCGCATGCAGGAAGGTCCGATCCAGCTTCTGTTCACGCAAGCGCCTGAGGACGACGCTCCGGCTGAGGGCATAAACTGGCACGCCACGATCAACGACATCAACGGGCTGACAGGCGGTCATCCGATGTTCTGCTTCATCGACAGCTGCAGAACGGACCGGGATGCGCATCACCAATTCTCTTCGGCCTTCCACAAGGCGCACCGGCCGGCGATCCGCAATGCGACTGTGGTCTTCAGCGCTTCGATCACCCAATCAAGTTTTTGGGACAACGATATCCACTTGAACGACCGTCCAGCCATGGCCAAATTCCGGGGAGGACCCCTGGGAACGAGGGCCTTCCTCGAGTGCCTCGCAGGGACCGGAGCCGAGTTGTTCATCAAGGGAGATCCATTTCACGACGTTACGGCAGCCAAAATTGCCGAAGGCGCGGGTGCGCTCTTCCGGCGCTGGGCCAGGCATCTGGGCCCGTCCGTCAAGAAGGGATGGAATAACGTGGCCGACGTCGATGCCGGTGGCATGCACGAACCGCTTCTGAGAACTCCAAAGCCTGCGACGGTTCTTGACGTGCTCGCCGGCACCACGGGCAGCGGTTGCTCGGTGAAACTTCTCCCGAACGGTCCGATAACGAACGGCGACAGAGGCCCGAAGGGTTACGAGCTGCATGTCGAGCGTGGCGATTACGAATTCCAAGTGCATGGCAAGGCGTTCAAGAAGTCCATCGTCCGGGCTCATCATGAGGTGCCGGTTCCATGAAGACGGAAGTTTCTGAGCTGCTCGATATCCCCCGACCACCTCTTTTTCTGGATACGGTTGGCGTGGATGGAAAGATGCACAAGTGCATCGTAGAAATGGGGGAAGATGCTCCGCCATGGATCGACGCCAAGGCCGAAGCCCATGTCGCTGCACCGAACGGTGCTTCGGGTTACGGTACGGTCGCCGTCGGCGACAAGACCAAATTCTACGAGGCCTGCAGCGCAATCCTTGGGGATGAGGCGGACTGGACAAATTCCCTTCCAGGGGAGGCTAACCGAAAGATTTGGTGGAAGCTTTGGTTCGACGATAAGCCCGCGGACGATGGAAGCGGGTTGCTGCTCGGCAGGATGTTCAAGTTCGATCTTCCTGAAAACGTCAAACAGGCTCATCTGGAGCTCTCCAATCCAAACGGGCCTCGTCTCTTCGCGCGGATCGATTTCGCTCTTTCTCTCTACGTCGATCTGCTCCAGGGAAAGAACGGGTCCTTCCTCTGTCCGCGCATACTCACAAACTACGGTCTTCCCGCCGCCTTCTGGGGTTTCCGTAGGGCGCACATGCACGATGCCGCAGAGCAGGCAGCGCGCAAAATCGTGATGCATCTCGAGAGCGACAAAAACTCTTTGGTAGACCGGTATGTGGCGGCCGCCCACTCTATCCTGCTCTTCCCCCGGCTTGCAGACGGTCATCTGGAAACCGTCTTCTCGGGGCTGAAGTCTATTTCGAAGGAAGTTTCGGACGCCGGCATATGCATGGCGCTTCTCGCTCTCATGTATCCTTCACTAAAGATCGAGGACGCCACCGACCTCGCTGCAGGCGCCATCTCTGCCGCAAATGTCAACCCGCCGCGATACGGCTGCACTATGGAATTGCTCGATCGTTATATCGAAGCCATGGCAGAATCGCTCAAGGATAGGAAATATCCCTCGGACGAAGCGATAAAGCAGATGATAGCTCGCATTCGGGCAAGCTTCGGACGAGGCGATACCAGCGTGATAAGGGGAACGTCTCCGTACACACCTGACGAAAAGGCCATCGGGGAAAGCGGCTCAAAAAAAAAGCCTGATCTGATCCTCGATCACATCGCTTCGCGCCTTGCGCGCCCTGCGGCGAGCCAACCGACCGCCGATGCAAAGACCGAAGCGCCTGCGGAGCGCAAGTCTCCGCCACCCGCGCCACCTCGCCGCTCCCCCCGCAGACCTCACAAGGAACGAGACGAACGCGACTCCGAATTCGTCGACAAACTCGTACACATCAATCGCGTCGCCAAAACCGTGAAGGGCGGGAAGCGGTTCGGCTTCGCGGCTCTCGTCGTGATCGGCGATCAGAAGGGCCGTGCAGGCTTCGGGCACGGCAAGGCACGCGAGGTGCCGGAGGCGATCCGAAAGGCTACCGAGGCGGCCAAGCACAACCTGACCCGGGTCGCCCTTCGGGAGGGCCGCACGCTGCATCACGACATCGCCGGAAGGCACGGGGCCGGCCGCGTCTATCTGCGTGCCGCCCCGGCCGGCACCGGCATCATCGCCGGCGGCCCCATGCGCGCCGTCTTCGAGACGCTCGGCGTCCAGGATGTCGTCGCCAAATCCATCGGGTCGTCGAACCCCTACAACATGGTGCGCGCCACCTTCGACGCCCTCAAGCACCAGGATTCGCCGCGCTCGGTCGCGGCGCGACGCAACATCAAGGTATCGACGCTGCAGGCGCGTCGCAGGCCGGACGAGGAGGAAGCGGTTGCCGAGTGAGGCCACCACACCGAAGTCCGTGACCGAAGTCGTGGTCTTCGACGCCCAGGACGGGGACTGCATCCTCATCCGCTGCATCGGCGAGAAGCCATTCAACATCCTCATCGACGCGGGGCGACGCGGCACCGAGCAAGCCGTCGAAGCCTACTTCAGAACGTTGAAGCCGACGGAAAGGTCGATCGACCTGTTCGTCGTCACTCACATCGATTCCGACCATCTTGCCGGCGCCATCGGTGTCGCCGAAAGCGCTTTCCTATCGCCGCTGGTGAAGGAGGTCTGGTTCAACGGGCCCCAGCATCTATCGGGAAACTCCGCCGACGTCACGGAAATGTCGGTCGCGGAAGCTTTTCGCTTCTGCCAGGCCATCCGAGCAAGGGGATGGTCGTGGAACGGCTTATTCAAGGAGGGCCCGGTCTTGAGAGGCGCCAGCGTGAGCCCGGTTTCCGGCCTATCGCTAGACGTCGTCTCGCCAGGCCTAAAACAGCTCGCGAAGCTCGGCGAGCACTGGGAAAAAGAGCTGCGCCGAATAAAAAATCGGACGGTCAAGCAGGTCGTCGAGATGGGCCAGGGTGAGCTCGATGTTGCCGAACTGGCGAAGGCGTCCTATCGCCGGGACACCAGCGTGGTGAACGCATCGAGCATCGCACTGCTCGCGCGGCATGGAGATCACCGGATCCTGATGACCGCCGATTGCCCTGCGGAGCTGCTCCTGAAGGGACTGCCCTCTCCGGTCGAGGTAGACGTCTGCAAATTTCCTCACCATGGATCGGGCGGCAACTTCAGCCACGAACTGGCCGGTCGCATCAAGGCGGCGTGCTGGATCGTGAGCGCGAACGGCACCAATTCGCATCCGGAGCCCGCCTCTATCGCCCGCATGCTTGTCGCGGCTCAAGAGCGTGCGCAGGGAGGCGCGACGGTCTTGTTCAACAACTCGCACCCCGAAGCGACATTATGGAAAGATCCGTCGGTCGAGCGTCGCTACTTTCTCATCACCGGATACCGCGATCCCTGTTCACCTTGGTTGACCCTGTCGTTGCAAGACGGAGAACTGGATGTTCGGGATGCGGCGCCGAGTTGATGGGTCCGGAAATGCGTCGCCCGCCCGATTATCAGCGCCGCCAAAGGACTAGAGGAATTTTCACCAAGGCCTTGTTTTCGAGCAGACACAGATCGCAATGATTCATAGCCCATTCGAAATCCGGTGAGTCGGGATACGGCCTTCCGCTTTGTTCGAACCAATCTCGGCCGAAGCTCGGCTTATCGATGTCGGCCTCCAATCTTTCGATTGTCTTGATGACGCGTTTGGCCTGTACGCTGTGAAGCGGTGAGGTGCCGGCAGTCGACAATGTCGCGCCCACGACCGATCCGCCTTCGCTCGTGGGATAGAACGTCGTGTAACCTCGTCGCTGGATCTGGTTCTGCTCGCTTATCGCCGGTTTCCGACGAGGCACCATAATGCCTTTCAGCTCGTAGGATGTTCCCACCCGCGACTCCGCGACGGCTCGGGCCAAGGACCCGTCGTCGAAACTTTTGTGGTCGCCTACCATCAGGAAGAAGGCGTCCGCCCGGGAGAAGCTGGACGTAAAGCAGCCGTTCCGAGCCGGAGCGGCTCAGATGTAAATGATGCATCTCGAACGCGTTCAAGGCGTAATCCTTGTCCGCCCATTCCACGCCACGAGACCGCCTTCCCTCCTGCTTGGCGCTCACGTACCCGAATTTGTGGACCTTGTCGGAGAGGAATGGCGTCAGATCGTTTCCGGCTTCGATCTCCGCGGCCAACCCCTCGACGGCTTCCCAGCAGGAGAGCGCCGATCCGTGCCGGGAAATTCCTTCCCAAGTCACGGCCCGACGCGGGCGCGGGGAAATGATACGATCGGCCCAATTGAAGTATCGAACAAGGAGATCTGGACGTCGCATCGCGAGGAGCTCTGCACGTGCGTCCTCAGACTAACAGGGAATTAAGGCGGCCAACTTGTCGTAAAATCTCCGCAGCCGCGGGTTTTCAGTATGACCCGACATAAACGATCCCATAAGGCTTTCGTCTGCCTACCGTGGCGCCGCCGGTCGCGCAGAGCAGGGAATTCTGGCTACCGCATTGCCGCCTATGGTCCTTACCTTTGTAAAGCTGCACGCCCGCGGAGTGGATCGACTGTCCATACTCCAGAGCTGGGATTGCAGCATCATCTTCTACCGACGCGCGGGGGAGCGGAAGCCAATGAACGTCGGCGCGTCGGTGCAGGCCCGGCCATAGTCAGGAAGCGAGCCGCGCATTCCTTCTTGAGTGCGTCGAGCGCCCCACCCGCGCGGTCTGGAGCACGAACAACCTCTGCGCAGCTCAGGAGGTGATCCAATATCGGTCGTCCTCCACGACAAGGCACCGGCACTTGCCCGCACACACTCCGTACCCGCTCTTCGGCTTTCGCGAGCGCGGCTTGCCTTCCTCCGAGAAAGGCTATCTTACCGACGGCTCCGTGCGCGTTTAAGCGCTGTACGCCGACCAAGGTGTCGAGACCGAATTCTTCGCTTACGATATCGCGGACGGCTTCGACGAACTCTCGAGCGATCGCAAGCCGAAGACGATTGCCTCGCATGGGCGTGCCAGGCGTGCGTCGACCCCTTGCTGAGCCGAGACGACCATACTCCACTTCCAGGACCGACATGTCCAATTCAAGAAGCAACTCGGCCTTCACTCAAATCTCCTGCTCGATCGCAATTTTTCCTAGGACGGCCAAACAGGGAAGCCGACCAAAGCGGAAGACCAACAATAACTCAATGCTCCTGAGATCCCAACCTCTCGACTTTCCGAACTGGTCGGCCTCCGGCAAAAGGCTGCCGTCATCTCGTTGCAACGTTTCCCTAGGCATTTCCCTAGTCTCATCGTCTAAGACCTTGTGGAATAATCCGTCGTCCGAGTTCTACGGGGAAAGGCAATCTGGTGCGTCATCTCGGATTGATCGGTTCGTTGGTCGCGGCGCTCCTGTCGCTACAGTCCCTTCCCGGATGCACGCGCGCGGAACTCGTGAGCAAATCCGACGCCTACGATGCCGCCATTTGGGATGCGAACAACAAGCAGATATTGCTGAACGCGGTCCGAGCGAGCCAGCGCGCGCCGATGTCGTTCGTCGGGTTCGGCGAAATGGTCGCCAGCCCCTCGTTCTCTGGTACTGCCGGCAGTTCCTTCAACTTCACGCCTTCCGGCCTTGCCTCGTATGCGCTCAATCCGTCGGTTTCGTACAACGGAGGCTTTTCGACCTACTCGATCAGCAACAACAACACCAAGGATTTCGTCCAGCGCATCCATGATCCCATGGATCCCAGGATCAAACAGTATTTCGAAGACCACAAATGGCCGAAGGAGATCGTCAATCTTCTGATGATCGAGTCCCTGCAGTTCACACCGGCGCAATTCGCCCAGCTGCTTCGAGCCAGGGACAATGCCTGCTCAAGACCGACGTCTGGCCGGGTCGACGAGATCTGCGACCAGTTGAGGAAGGACGCCGACGCCTACAGGGAACGCGGATGTCCGCCCCGGGGCGGCACTTCCTTCCTCAACTCCGCCCGGGAATTCTGCTCGATGAACCGCTTTCAGACGGTCCTGCGCACCCTTCGGCTCGTCAACGCTCCACTGCCCCCGCACACCCGCAGGACGCTGGAGGGCCTTTTCTACTATCTGGGCGAACTCATCGCGGCTCAAAACTATTCCGCTCAGCCCTACGTCCCCGAAGTCCTGATGGAGGGCCCGGATGGCATCCACAGGACGATCAGATTGTTCGTGGTCGAGCGTGGGAATCCGGGACCAGGAATCGCCGCCGTACATGTCAATCTGAACGGCGAGGACTTCTTCATTCCCAAGCCGAGGGTCGGAGCGATCGACGAAGAGCGATCCATGCAGGTGCTCGATCTCGTCTCCATTGCCCTAACGATGGTTACGACCAAGGACAGTCTTCCGAAAGCCAACACTCTGAGCTTGATCGCGGTGAGATAATGCGCATCGAACATACGACCTCAGGCCGATCCGCGGGTTATCCCACGTCCGTTTGTTTCGTGAGCCTGTCCGGGCCCACGAGTTCTATTACTCGCAGTATCCGGTGATGCGATGACCGAGAAAAGAATGGTTTCGCTTACGAAGGCCACGCTTCTCAAGCTCTATGCGGCGCGGCGCTACCTGGACAGCACCGTTCAGAAGGATCTCGATCTGAGAATCCCTTTCGAGGTCTATTTCCAGGACCCGCTTTTCGCGAAGAACAATCCTGGTATGGCCTTCGACGAGGCGCTTGTGCCTTGGGAGCCGGGCCTATCGCCGGGCCCGACAAGCGCGCGCTTCGCCGTCGTGGACTTCAATGCCGACACCGGATCGCTGGTGCCGCCTTCGACCTGGAACGAAGAGACGAAACGATTCGATGATTCCGATGGAAACCCGATCACACAACGGTCGTTCGGCGACCAGCACGCCCTGCAGGCCCATCAGGTGCACGTCTGGGCCGTGTTGCAGCGTGCCCTCGACTTCTTCGAAAGCGGTTTCGGTCTGGGGCGAAGGATCTCGTGGGGCTTCGAAGGAAATCGACTGATCGTCGTACCTCACGCAGGTTACGGCAAGAACGCGTTCTACGACCGGGAAAGCAAGTCCCTTCAATTCTACTATTTCGACGATGGCGCCGACACGGTTTATACCTGTCTTTCGGCCGACATCATCAACCACGAGTTCGCGCATGCGGTCCTCGACGGCGTGCGGCCCTACCTGATCGAGGCGATACGGCCCGAAACCGCCGCCTTCCACGAATTCATGGGGGACTTGACGGCTATCCTGATCGCCTTCCGCAACAACGACTTTCGGCAATACATCGCGAAGAATTCACTCGGGGACTTGAGCACGGATACGGCCCTAAACAGGCTTGCGGAGCAGTTCGGTACCGCGGTCAGCGGCCGCCCCTATCTAAGGACCGCCCGGAACGACCAGACGATGTCGAAGCTGAAGGACGAGCAACGGCCTCATCTGCTGTCAGAAGTCCTGACGGGGGCGATGTTCGACATCATCATCAGACTCTCGCGCTACTACATCGACGAACGGAAGCTGTCTCTCCTGACGGCGTTCTGGGACACGATCCAGCGGATGCAGCAGATGGCCGTCCAGCCGCTCGACCTGCTGCCACCGGTCGACGTGACCTTCAAGGACTATGCGCTTGCCGTCTTGAGGATGGAGCAGATAGCCAATCCGTCCGATCCGGACGGCTATCGGGACATGATGATCGATGTGTTCCGCAAGCGCGAAATCTTCGACGACGACGACATCGCGACACTGAACGAGCCTCGCCAAGTGTTCGAACGGCTCACGTTGGACGTCTATCACGACGTGGAGCAATTGGCCTCTTCACGTGCCGAGGCATATAGGTTCCTGGACGACAATCGGGACCGCTTGTTCATTCCGCGCAATGCGGACGTCGTCGTCTCCGACCTCTACAAGGCGCGGAAGCTCACGCGTCAGGCGCGCCGCTTGCCGGAGCAGGTCATCATCCAATACGTCTGGCGCGAGGACGTCGAACTGAGCGGATCCGAGTTCGGACGCTTCGAGGGGCGACCGGCGAGCCTCCTCTGCGGCGGCACGCTCGCGCTCGATCGGGATGGAAACGTGCTCGCGTGGTCGCGCAAGCCCGGCACCGGTTTCGAAGGTAGCGGCCAGCGGAAGGGCGATGACAAGATCGAACGCGAGCTGGGCCTGAAGCGGCTGGCGGAGTTCAAGAAGTCGGTTGCCGACAGGGTGAAGGCAGGTCGCATCGGCAGCGTACCCGGCGGAGCCAAGGGGTTGCTGGCCACGAAGACCCCTCCTTTCATCTCTCGGGAAACCGACGGCGCCTTGAGATTCGAGCTCTCTCCGCACTTCGGAATTCATGACGACGCCGAGGACGATATGGGTGAACGCCAATGGCAGATAAGTTCCTGATACGCGCTTACAACGTCGAGCTGGGAGACTGCATCTACTGCCGCATCCCGGATGCACGGGTCGCTCAGGCGGGCGACCGCGATTTCCACATGCTCATCGACTGCGGATCGTGGGGGTCGTTCGCCGCTCTGAAGGCGGCCATCGAGCACCTCAAGGAGGATTTGCCAGATGCCGGCCACGGGAAGAAGCGCCTCGACCTGCTGGTCGTGACCCACGAGCACAAGGATCACATCGCGGGTTTCGATGCGGACCTGTTTTCAGGTCTCGCGATTGGCGACATCTGGATGAGCACGGCGATGAACCGCGATCATCCGCAATCGCAGAAGACATTCGCACTGCAGGATTTCGCCAAGCGGGCGATGCGCGGCCTCGCCGAACTCAACCTCGATCAAAGTCCTGAAATCCGGGACCTGATCGATGTCTACGCGGTCTCGAACGACGACGCGATCGAAACTCTGCAAAAGACCCTGCCCGAAGCGAACGGGATAGCGCCGAAATATGTCCATGCCGGAGACACGGCCGCCTCCCTCGGAGTACAGCTAAGAGACACGACCATCACCGTTCTTGGCCCCGAAGATGATATCGACGGCTACTACCTCGGTGAAGACCCCGACAGCTCCCTGCGCGGTCTTGAAGAAACCGGTGCGCCTTTTCGTGTCCACGCCACCGGCGAAGCGGTGGAGATCCCAACGAACATCGGGCTTGCCGACTTTCGACGGCTGCAATCCAGGATGATGTCCAACGCGCTCGCATTCGCCGACGAGGCGGGAAGCGTCGTGAACAACACGAGCGTGGTGCTGCTCATCGAATGGAGGGGGAAACGTCTGCTTTTCGTCGGCGACGCGGAATGGGATGCGCGCTTCAAGGAAGGAAAGAAGAACGCATCCTGGAACGTGATGTGGCATCTGCACAAGGACAAGCTGCAGGGCCCTTTGGACTTCCTGAAGATCGGACATCATGGGAGCGTAAACGCCACGCCATGGAACGATGCGGAGGACGGTAGAGAGACCGAGCCGTCGACGATCCTCGAAGCCATCCTGCCTACTCAACGGGCGCACGCAGCCAAAGCGATCGCATCGACCTTGCGGAAGAACTACCAGTCGATTCCCAGCTCGGCGCTTCTCGTGGAGATCGGAAAACGCGTTCAGAACTCCAAGCTCTACGAGGACGCACTGACCGCGGAAGGCGTGAAGCTGAAGGACCTGCCCTTTTTTGCCGCGCGGGAAAAGCGATGGCTCGGCGAAAAGCAGCCGTTGAGGACGGATTTCGAAGCGCTTCTCGCGCCGGATATCTTCGTCGAGGTAGAGATCGGCGAATGATCCGGTCTTCTTACGCTGCTGACACTGCCGCGCGCGCGGCAACGAATTCGCAACGATCATAGTGGGAGCACGACATGTCTCTGGACCAATTCATCGACCAACCTCCCGGCCAGCCGGAGGAGGGTATCGGCCTGGCACTGTCAGGCGGAGGATACCGCGCGATGGTCTTCCACGTCGGCGCGTTGATCCGCCTCAACGAGGTCGCGCTGCTGCGCAAGATCAAGCGGATATCGAGCGTCTCCGGCGGCTCGATCACCGCTGGCGCCCTTGGCACCAGTTGGAAGGACCTGAAGTTCACCGACGACGTTGCGACCAACCTCGACATCTTCGTCGAGCGGGTCAGAACGATGGCAGGGAGCACGATCGATGCCGGCGCCATTATCGGAGGAATCCTATTCCCGGGGTCGATCAGCGACCGCGTGGCCAAGGCATACGATAAGAATCTTTTCCATGGCGCCAAGCTCGCGGATCTTCCGGACGACTCACAGCCCGGGAATCCCTGCTTTGTGATCAACGCCACGAACATTCAAACGGCGGCACTTTGGCGCTTCTCGCGAAACTATATGGGCGACTACCGGGTCGGCCTGGTCGAGAAGCCCGATGTCTCGCTCGCGGCCGCCGTAGCGGCTTCGTCCGCGTTTCCCCCGATTCTCTCGCCCTCCGAACTCGACATCGAGCAGCCGGTCGTGAACACGCCCGGTGCCGACCTTCACAGAGAGCCCTTCACGAAGACCGCGATCCTGAGCGACGGCGGCGTGTACGACAATCTGGGTCTCGAGACGATCTCGAAGCGGTACCAGACCCTTCTGGTGAGCGACGCGGGTCAGAAGATCGCTCCGGAGGAGGATCCGCATCGCGATTGGGCCAGGCATTCCTTGAGGATTCTCGACACGGTCGACAATCAGGTGAGGAGCCTGCGCAAGCGCCACCTGATCGATTCCTATATCCGCAAGGATCACAGCGGCACCTACTGGGGTATCCGCACCTCCTTCACGGATTACGGACTGAAGGATGATCCGCTGCACTGCTCGACACGCAATCCGATCCCGCTTGCCGAAGTTCCCACGCGACTGGAATCCATGCCGGAGAGTCTGCAGAACCGTCTCATGAATTGGGGATACGCCGTTTGCGATGCCGCACTCCGGTCGCACCTCGATCCGGCGCTGCAGGCCAAGCTCGGCGTGAAGATCGACCCGCCAAAGCAATTCCCCTTCGACGGCGGCTATTGACGCCGTTTTCGCGGCAACCGAGATCTGATCCAGGAGATTGAATCATGTCCAGACGGGCCGCTACGCTCGCCTTTGTGCTTTGCTTGCTGCTGCCGCAATCGGCGTTTGCGTGGGGACCCGACGGGCACAGACTCGTGGGCTCGATCGCCGATCAGTTGCTCAACCCGCGTGCCAAACAACACGTCAGAACGCTACTGGGTGTCGACCTGCGCGAAGCAGGACCTTGGCTGGACTGCGTGAAGAGCGTGCACCGGCAGACCGACGGCAGTCTGGCGTACATCGTGGACTCCCGATACGAGCCGCCCTGCACGCCCTTCGCGAACGATCGCGCGGCGATGGTCGACTACGCCGGCCGGAACTGGATCGACTGCGTCTATCCGGAAGGAGCAAGTGCCACCGCGAATTTGGGCTGCCATAACACCTACCACTTCGACGATGTCGCCGTGCAGCGAGATCGCTTCGACCGGAATTACGCCGGCACGAACGACCACGATCTGGTCGCTGCGATCAATGCCGCGATTGCCGTGCTGCTCGACAGACCGGCGCCGCCGCCGTTCGACATCAAGAACAAAAAGGAAGCTCTGTTCATGCTCGCCCATCTGGTCGGCGACTTGGCGCAGCCGCTGCATGTCGCGGCGCCCTATCTGGGTCCCGACGGAAGCCTCGTGGATCCGGACGTCACTCACACTATCGATCCGAACACCGAAACCGCCGGCGGCAACTGGATTCACGATGGAAGCCAGGCATTCCATCACGAGTGGGACGATACGCCCTCGGACCTGGGCGATACCGCACCGCAAACGTTGGTCGATGCCGCGAAGCAAGTGCCGGCCGATACCGATCGCATCGAAAACTGGTCCGCCATCTGGGCGACCGACACCGTCTTGGTGGCAAAGGAAGCCATGGCGGACACGTCTTTCGCGAAGACAGGCCCCAGGAAGTGGACGATCTCGTTCGCCGATCGCCCCGCCTATCTCCGAAAAGCGGACGGCATTAAGAGACAACAGCTCGCCAAGGCCGGTGCCCGCCTGGCGGAGATCGTGAACAAAGTCTGGCCGTAGGAAGGCCTGCTAACCGTGTGAGTTAATCATTGATCTACGGAGATATGTTTGAGCCGGCGAACGTTGAATGTGACCTTGCGCCCGGCCTATTCGCTACAAATGACTCGCGCGTCGACCCCGATTGTCTGTTTCAGAAACACCAGCCCGGCTCCCAAGACCAGGCGCTGGTCCTCGGACATGCGCGAGCGGCTTACGCCCGGCTGCACGATGACGATATCGAAGTCGATCGGCTTGATGCGGGTTGATTTGGCGATCGCAGCCAAGGTCGTCAGGCTGCCCGTCAGGAACCGCGAGCGGCTTCCCGCGCCGGATCCCTTGAGCTTCAGGCGGGCCAGCAGATGCCTGTGCAGCCGGTCGAAGTTGCCGCGCCAGATCGCACTCCTGACGGCCTGGGAGGTCACTTCGACGACGTCTTTGACGCGGGTGCCTTCTGTTGCTCCACCGGAGAATTTACAGTGGGTCAGCACGATTCTGACGCTTTCCTCTTCCTCCTTGAGGCAGACCAGGTCGGCGGCCTCACCCGCATCGTCGTCGTTGAAGACTACCTCGAAGCCTTCATCCCGATAGTGGGCCGCCACATACGCCTGGACCGATTTCGGCCTCTCGACGCCTTTTTTCCAGATCGACTCCACCGTGATATCAACCTTGTCCTTGGGCCATTTCCACGACTCGAGGCTGCGGTCGTCCAGCTTTATCGTCGCTGGGTTGCTCTGTTCGTATAGGAGATCGCCCTCCAATTCTTTTAGGCTCACATACCGGACGAGCAGTGGGTAATTGTAGAGATAGTCGGTCAGCGCCATGGTCAGCCGCCCCGACTTGAAACTAACCCCAGGGGCTCCTTCGAACCGGTATCCCTTGCTGGCGTCCAATTTCAGGGACACTTGCTCGTCGAGCTCGCCGGATGACGAAATCAGCCTGAAGGCCAGCTTGGTCGCCGTCGAATTCTCCTCGTCAAATGACCACTCGCAGAAGGCCGTAGCGACCTCTTGGTCGCCCTTCACGACGAAGATGCGTTCGTCCGAGGTCTTGAGCAACTCGGGCGGCCACTCGACGGAGAGCACCTGTTCTTCGGGGAACTTGTCCTTGACCTCGACGGGAATGAGCACGTTATCGATGATCTTCGAGGCATCGATGGTCTCGTCGATCAGCTTCCGCCCCACCGGTCTGCACCAGCGCACCAAGTGCGGAATCGACCCCTGCGCCTTCGACCAGACGCGGCCTTTGGCGGAGCACCCAGGGTGAACGACCGAGCCGTACTCCCATCCCCGACCGTCGAGGTTGGATTTGGTCGCATCCTTGGTATCCACCGCCGTCAACGCTTCTTTCACGTCGGCGCCCGTGTACATGGCGAAGCTCATGTTGCGGCGACCATGTTTCCGGACGCCGATGTTGCTGAAGATCAGCCGATTGATGCCTCCGAGCGACCGGAAGACGGTCTCGCCCTGGATCCGACTGTCCGCGCCGACCGCTTTGGCCAGTTCGTCGTGCGTTGACGCCTTGTCGGACGAGTTGATGTGCAGGAGCCCAGCCTCGGCATCGTGATAGAGCACGAAAAGATGCCATTCTCGGTCTTCAACGACCCGACCTTTCGCCCATCGGACGGCGTCCTGTCTACGCGACACAAAGAACAGCAGATTAGCGCTCGGGTTGAGCCACGCGTTGTGCACGATGACCGAGCTGGAAATCCCTTTTTGGAAGCTCTTCGGGGTGAACTTCGTACACCTGAAGACGATAGTGCTGAACTTGGGGCGCAGCAGATTTTTCGAGATCTTGATCTCGTCGACGCCGGAGTCGTCGACGAGCGTGTCGGAGTTTCTCAGAAACTCCACCAGCTCAGCGTGTTCTTTGGCCGCTTCCGAACTTCGCTCGCTGAGCAGGACGTTCCAATCGGCGTTCTCGGTATAGAGCTTCTCCAATCTCTGCGAGACCTTGGGGTCAGCGATATTGGCCACGACAGTCGCGTCCCCGATGGCGACTGCCGACGTGCGCGTAAACCGCCCGGTGAACTGGAGCAGGATCGGCAGACTTTTGTGCAGATCGTGCAGAGCGGCGATCTTCAATTCGGGCAGGTCGAACCCTTCGCCCAGCATGTTGACGCAGATGACGATTTTGCTTTCGCCGGCGCGCATACGGGCGATAGCGGCTTCGATGACCGAATCCTCCATGTCCGAATGGACGACGAGAGCGTCGAATTCCGGTGCCAAGCGATCGTAAATCGCCTTGATCTTTGCGCCTCGGTCGATGAGCCGGCACCTGGCCATCAGCAAATGACGCAGGCCTGCCCGCAAATCCGTCCGTAGAACGCGGACAGCCTCTCGCGCTATCGCCTCGTCAGCATCCGCCTGGTCGAGCTCGAAGACCGGAAGAAATGTGATTTTTTTGAAGTATCGGTCGCGCTGCGCCGCAGCCAGCGAGTAGTTGAAGATCACACGGCCATCGACGAGCTTCCGATCCAGCCGGAACGGAGTGGCCGTAAACTGCACGATCCGATGTGCCGTGAAATGAGATCGGAATTCGCTCCAGGTATCCGAGGGAATGTGGTGGGCCTCGTCCACGAACAGAGACGCGAAAATAGCTGCGATGCCAGGACGGAACGGGGCCACGCCCGGGGCGCCAAGCGATGCCATGACCGCGATCACGACGTTGCAGCCGCGAAGCATCTCGAAATCTTCTTCGCAGTTCGGTTCCTTGGTGATGACGCCCACGATCGGGTTCGGGATTGCCCTATCGACGAGGCCGAGATCGCGCAACAATCCCAGCTTCCTGAACTTTCCGAACGTCTGGTTGCGAAGCGCCCGGGACGGCACGACGACTAGGGTTGGACCTCGGCGATAGTTCACGACGGTGCCCAGCATCGTCTCAGTCTTGCCGGTCCCCGTCGGCATGACCACCGTGGCGACTTCGTTGGGGAAGATGCTCCAATGGGCGCCGATCGCGTGCAGCGCACCGATCTGGGGCGGCCTCAGTCCTTCGTTGCCCGGAGCAACTTCTCCTGATGAATCGGCTTCCTCCATGCGGAAGCGAAACTTGTCTTTCCATGCCGCCTCGATTTCGGCAGCAACCGCGCCAGCATCGGCTTTGACACGGGCTTCGAAGTCATCGACCAGTGAGTGCCATTGCCATTGGTGCCCCTCGTCGGTCCGCTCCAGGACGCCGGTGATGCCCGCCGGAATGGAGCGAAGCTTGCGGTCGACCACCGTGATGCGGTCCCCCGTTCCAAGATGCCAGACGGGAAAGCGCGTCCGGCCATAGGCAAGCTCAGAGGTGATCCGGACAACATCGACCGACTGGCTTTCGCGCAGCAGACAGACTTGCCGCCCCAAACGAAATTTTCTGACGAACTCGATTTCGGGTAAAACGATCGAGCGAGGAAGTGCCGCAGCGGCTTCGTCGTTCGATCCTAGTATCGCGTCCATGCAGCGCAATCTCCGCCGATCCTTGGAAGATAGCTATTTGTGCCCTTCGAGGGATGAAAAATACGTGCAGCGCCTTTTACAGCTTACCGGTGAGACTGACCTTCCAAATATCCTGTTTCCGTCCAGTC
Source organism: Bradyrhizobium sp. CCBAU 53338 (assembly GCF_015291665.1). Classification (NCBI taxonomy): domain Bacteria; kingdom Pseudomonadati; phylum Pseudomonadota; class Alphaproteobacteria; order Hyphomicrobiales; family Nitrobacteraceae; genus Bradyrhizobium; species Bradyrhizobium sp. CCBAU 53338. Next base: position 1,944,185 of record NZ_CP030048.1, on the reverse strand, counting down.
TCTTCCGAGCGCCCTTTCGTATAGCTCGTACTGAGGCCGATATAGCCTTGTTCGTCGAGGTTGACGGTCAACGACGTGTTGAAATAGCCGTAGCTGCGACCGTCAAAAGAGGAGGTCAGCCAGCTTGCCGTGGTCTGACCGTGGAGGGTCGAGAGAAACCCGATGTTTTTGATGGCATCGGGAAGCACGCCCGCAATGCCCGTGTACTTCAGAAAGACCTGGGCGCCTCCGCGCGTCAGGTATTGCTTTCGGCCCGTGAGATCGTCTGTCAGCACGTTGTCGTATCTGATCTTCAACTCCGGTGCGAAGATGAACGTGATCGGCAGCGTGCCGATGTTGAACGGCGAATTGAGCACGCCATCGATGATCGGAATCCATTCGAATACACTCGACCCACTCGACGAGCCCGCGACGCGATCTTCGACTCCCGCCCCTCTGAGCCGGAAGTAGTTCGCACCCGGCCCGACGTCGAAGCCTATCTCCGCCGAACCTCCGAAGGAGATCTCGTCCACGTTGTTGACGGCCGCCTTGGGACTGCTGTTGCTGATCCTGTCGACCTGCACGAAAGGCGCGACGCTCAAGCCGATGAAATTGAAGCTGTCGTCTTTCGGGTAACGATCGTGCAGGTACTGAAAGACGACCGCACCCATTGCATGCGCGGTCCACGTCTTGTTCTGGGCGATGCGGTCGTCGGCATAGGAAAATTGCGCGCCTTCGGCGTCGGCGATATCCGAAACACCCTTTCGCTTGTCGAACAGCCAAACGTCGGAGAAGCTGCTCCGCAGCATCGGATAGATCGTCGTGATGTACTCGGGCGGGGTTGGCGGCGGCACGGGTCGCTCAACGGCCATCGGCGCCGCCGGAGCGGCAAGGACGGCGGGCGCGATCGCCGCGGCCTTTTCTGTTTTCGCCTTGCGGGCGCCGGGATTGGGATTGCCTCGGCACTTCTGGAAGGCCGGGTCCTGCATCAGGATTGCGATCGACCCCGACGATCCGTTCTTGGCAACGAATTCGTCGAGACAATCCGCTCTGGAAGTCGAGGACACCGCCGCCAAGATCGGGAGGGACAGGCAAATGGTCCATCTCCAAGTGCCGCTATTCGACATAACCCTCACCCCCTCGGCTTCGCAACCTTCTTTGCCGCCTTCTTGGCTTTCGCGGCGTTGCCCGGCGTCGCGGCCGGCTTTTTCTTCGCCACGTCCGCAGCGCCAGCGAAGAGGCGGAGCATCGACGTGCGCGAAGCCGCTCGCTCGGGAGGCCGCGTTTGCGTGTTGAACATCAGATCGATCAGATTCGGATCGTCGGAGTTCGGCACAGGTCCAATAGTGACGCATGCCAGAAACTCGGAGGGCGTAAACCAGCCGGTGAACCATTTGGCGCGGTTGAGCGCCTTGCCCCACTCGCGCAGCGACTCCGCGTTGGGAAATCCGAGGGCCGAGATCTTCAGTTTGTTGGGAAAGTTTCCGTTTCGCCCGGGAAACCGCCTCGTCATATCCGCAACAAGATTTGCCCTGACGTCTGCTTTGCTCAGCCACATTGCCCGCCCCCATGCACCTTGCGGCGGCCGTCTCCGCCGCATCCCATTCGAATAAGGGCCCAGCCGCTCTTGGCCGGCAAGCTCGGGAACCTCCTAGGCATCCGGCACACCGAGGGCGCCGGGCTCTCTGCCCCCTCTGGCCGCCCGAGGAGCGCCTATTTGCTCCTGCCGCCTCCGATCCCGCGCCCGACGCGCGAATTGCGGGGGCAGGAGGCAGACGCGATTATCGCCTTAAGGACTCCAGAATGTCCTCCGCGGCGGCGCAAGGAAGATTCCGCTGGATGGTAGCCCGCCGGAACAGGTGGACAAGCCGCAGCCTCGGCAATTCGGAATCGCTGCTCTGTGTTAATCGCCCGGAGCGAGCGACGGGCGGAAGGATTCGTCCGGGCAGGAGCGATCTCATGCTGATGACAAAGGAAAGACGGCTGGCGATCCGGACGCTGCGCGGCTGGGCAATTTCGGTGCTGTTGGGCGCCGGAGCCATTCGCGAGTGCGAGGAACACGGCTGGATGCAGGACCGGGCCGATCCGCACGCCCGAGACCGTGCCCTGGATATCGCACGACGGGATCCGCCCTCTGGACTGTCTCCGAACCAAGCCGTCGGCGAGATCCAGGACGTACTGGACGCGATCGGCGACACCTGTCCCGACTGCCCGCCTGGCTGCGTCTAGCCGCGCTCATCTTGGCGCAGACAGACTATTGACTTTCTGCATTGGATCGGAACAAAGATAGAACGACCGAATCCCCCGAACAAGGTCCGCGTGGCCAAGCTTCCGACATTGCAGACATTTTATTATCTCGACCATTTCGCCGAGATGCTGGAATTCGTCCGGAAGACTTACGCCTCGATCCTTACCGCGGATCATCACGCGTTCCTCGCCTGCTTCGACCGCATGTCGAGAGACGCTCGCTGCCTGTTGATCCGGATGGTCAACCGGCGTGGCGCGATCTTCAACCGGTCGCTATTCAATTATCCCGAGATAACGGACATCGAACGAGCGGCCACCGAATTGATGTCCGTCGGGCACACTCGATCTCTCGGCGAAGCCGACTACGCGGCCTTCGTCGCCCGCCTTCCCAAGGACGTTTTGGTGACGGGAGCGCAGGCGGCAGGGCGGGGCGACGTCCGAAAGTCGTGGGCGAAGTCCAAGTTCGTCGACTATTATCTCGAGCAGATCCCTTTCTCGGTGGCCGCTCAGCACTGCGGCGCCCACAAGTTCATCGCCCTCGACGGCACGCGGCCGATCGAGTTCCTGCTCTATCTCTATTTCGGCAAGACCGAGGTAGATCTGAAGAACTTCGCCCTTCGCGACCTCGGTATTCTTCGGACCAACCGGGAAACGTCGTTCAGCGCACGGTTCACAGACGGCGACGAGGCGCTGTCGTGTTTTCACCACAGCCAGATCCTCGATCGTCTCGAGGTCAAATCGGACGCCGTCTACCGGCAGGCAGCCATCGACATTCTTGCAGGCCCTATCTGCGGGACGGATTACGCCGCCGATCTCCGCAGCCGCGCCGCGCATCAGACCGGCCTGTTCTTCGAACGGGCCGGTGAGGGCGGTCTCGCCCGGCAGCTTTACCGCGCGGGCTCCTCGCCCGACTGCAACGAGCGCTTGGCTCGCCTGCTCTACAATGAAGGCGACCGCGTCGAAGCCGAGGAGTTACTGCAGCGGATGATAGACGACCCCGCAAGCGACGGGGAGCATCTCTTCGCGACCGATTTCTACGCGCGAAAATTCGGGGGGCGACGCACCGGGCTCTACACCGAACTGCTTCGGTCCGGCCGCGTCATCACGGTCGACGACACTCATCGCGGCAATCCCGAAGCGGGCGTGGCCGGCGTATTGCGGCGGGAAGGCGCCACAGTCTTCCATACGGAGAACGTGCTGTGGCACACGCTGTTCGGCCTCTTGTTCTGGGACGAGCTCTTCGAGCGCTCGCAGCTTCCCAGCGGCTTCGATTGGTTGCCGCAGTGCCTGAGGGACCGCAGCTTCTGCCGGCTTTTCGCGCCATCGATCGAGGAGAAGCTCGAAGCCATCGGATCCGGACGCGCTCTCCCGACGCTGCTGCGCACCGTCGCGCAGCACTGGGGGCGGCCCAACGGGATATTCGCCTGGGATCATGTGCAAGTCGAGGCCTTGCGAGCACTACTTGAGGGGGCCGATCAGATCGGCGTCGCGCAGATCGTCCGCACGATGTGCGAGGATTTCGGCGGCATGCGGGATGGTTTCCCCGACCTGATGGTGGTGCGCGACGGCAAAGTCTCCTTCATGGAGATCAAGGCGGAAGGCGATGTCATCCGGCGCAATCAGCTGACCCGCCTCCACCAGCTCGGCGCCGCAGGGCTCCTCGCCGAGATCGGGCGCGTCGATTATCGCTTCGATCCCGAGCAGGATTACGTCGTGGTCGACATCGAGACCACCGGCGCCTGGTCGAACGGCGACCGCATCACCGAGATCGGCGCCGTCAAAGTCCGCAATCATCAGGTCGTGGACGAATGGCACAGTCTGATAAATCCGCAGCGGCCGATCCCGGGGAAGATCGTTCAACTCACGGGCATCACGCACGAGATGGTTCGCGATGCCCCGGTGTTCGCGGAAGTGGCCGATAGCTTTCTGCATTTCATGGGCGATGGCATCTTCGTCGCTCACAATGTGAATTTCGACTACGGTTTCATCGCCTACGAGTATGAACGGCTGGAACGTCGCTTCCGATTTCCGAAACTCTGTACGTGCGCCGGTATGCGGCGGCGCTACCCGGGACATAAGTCCTACGGCCTCGGAAAACTCTGCGAGATCTACGGGATAGAGCTCGACAATCATCATCGGGCGCTCTGCGACGCACGAGCTTCCGTTCACCTGCTCAACCTCATCAACCGGAAACGCGACGAAGAGGTCGCGCCGAACGCAGAGGCTGCCTAACTGCTAGAGTTCCTTCAGCGACCGACGCCGCCATGCGGACTTGTGACGCGGCCTCGTTTAACATCGCACTATGAACGCATCGGATCAGGAGCAGGCTGCCGTTGAGACGACCACGCGCAAGATCATCCATATCGACATGGATGCCTTCTATGCGTCGGTCGAGCAGCGCGACAATCCGGAGCTCCGCGGCAAGCCCGTGGCGGTCGGCGGGTCCGCGCAACGCGGCGTCGTCGTAGCGGCGAGTTACGAGGCTCGAAAATTCGGCGTGCGCTCGGCAATGCCGTCCGTCACCGCTAAGCGGCAGTGCCCGGACCTGATCTTCGTGAAATCGCGCTTCGAGGTCTACAAGGCGATCAGCCGGCAGATACGAGATATCTTCGCGGAGCACACGCCTATCATCGAGCCGCTTTCGCTGGACGAGGCCTACCTCGACGTCACCGAGAACCTGCAAGGCATCGCCCTCGCCCGCGACGTCGCGCTGCGAATACGCGAAAAGATCAAAGCGGAGACCGGCCTCAATGCTTCGGCCGGCATCAGCTATAACAAGTTTCTTGCGAAGCTCGCATCCGACCACAGAAAGCCCAACGGCCAGTTCGTCATCTCTCCGGAAACCGGTGCCGCATTCGTCGAAACTCTGCCGGTCGGCAAATTCCATGGCATCGGTCCGGCGACGAGCGCGAAGTTCAACGCATTGGGGATCTTCACCGGGCTCGACATTCGAAACCAGGACCTCGCATTCCTGCAGCACCACTTCGGCAAGTCGGGCGCCTACTACTACTGGATTTCGCGCGGCGTGGATCACCGCCCGGTACGGGCCAACCGGATCCGGAAGTCCGTGGGCGCGGAGAATACTTTCTCAAGCGATCTTGCCGAGTTCGACGCTTTGGTGGCGGAGCTTCAGCCGCTCGTCGACAAGGTCTGGCGCCACTGCGAGGCAACGGGTAACCGAGGCCGGACGGTAACGTTGAAGGTGAAGTTCTTCGATTTCGAGATCATCACGCGCGCCCGTTCCGTCTCGGTCCAGGTGGCCAGCCGAGCCGACCTGGAAGGCCTGGCAGTCGCTCTGCTGCAGGCCGAGATGCCGCTGCCGAAGGCCGTCCGGCTGCTGGGGGTGTCGCTGTCGTCCCTGCAGGCCGAAGACCGAACCGAGCCTCAACTCGATCTGCCGATCTGAGCCGCCCTCAAGCGCGCTTTCCACGCCCGAGCTTCTTCTCGACCTTCTTGCGGCTGTTGCCGACCTTTTTGACAGTCTTCTTCACCGCGGAAGCCGATCGTCCCGTCTTCTTTGCCTCGTAGCGCACTTCGTAGTCCTGACCTCGCGCGACCCGCGCCCGATCCTGCGTGCGTCCACGTGCCGTTTTCTTCTTCGCTGCCGCCATGGCATTTCTCCTGCGTGCAAATGGCGGAAGTGCAACGCTTCAAGGATTCCCGGGTTCCGGAACGAATCCGACGGCCCCAGTTTGAATCGGTTGATGTATGGAGTCTTTGCGTGGCGTTTCAGCGCAAAAAACCGGAGCCGATTGGCGTCAAAACTCCCTTCCCCGGCTTCGTCGAACCGGCACTTGCGACCTTTGCCGATAAGGTCCCGTCGGGAGCCAGATGGATTCATGAAATCAAGTTCGATGGTTATCGCGTCCAAGTCCATCTCGCGAATGACGGCGTCAAGATCTTCACCCGCCGAGGACACGACTGGACGCATCGCTTCAAAAAGGTCGCTGCCGACGCCTGGCATGTGAAGGCAGGCTCCGCCATCATCGATGGCGAGATCGTGGTGCCCGCGGTCAACGGTACTAGCGACTTCGCCGAGCTCATCAAGGAGCTCAAGGGCAGCTCGACCAAGATCGTCCTAGTTGCGTTCGACCTGCTGTACCTGAACGGCCGAGACTTGAGGAAGCTGCCGTTGCTGCGACGCAAGGCCGAACTCAAGAAGATCGTTTCCGGTACGGAAATACAATTCAGCGAAAGTTTTGAGATCGAGGGTCGCGCGATGTTTGCGCACGCCTGCAAGATCGGACTCGAAGGCGTCGTCTCGAAAGTCAAGGAAAGTGTTTATGCCGGTGGCCGCGGAAACAACTGGGTCAAGAAAACCTGCGCGCAGCGGGAGACCCTGACGATCGCAGGATTCGCTCTCGACGAAGGCAAATGGGACGGCATCTATCTCGGTCGCCGCAAGGGCGACGACCTCATCTATGCAGGCAAGGTGGACCATGGCTTCGACAAAGTATCGGCCGCCGATCTGCAGAAGCGCTTGAAGCCTCTTATCCGAAGAACGCAGCCCTATGCAAAGCGCATCTCGCACAAGGGCATTTGGGTCGAGCCCAAGCTTCTCGCCGAAATCGAGTACCGGACGAAGTCGGCAGAAGGCAAGGTCAGGCACGCGTTCTTCAAGGGGCTGAGAAAGGATATCTGATCTTTGTCAATGTGCATGCGACAACTGCCGGCGGGTTGAAGCGGCTCTCGTCCGTCTCCTTGGCGAAGTCCTGCTAAAAAGATTGCTGCCCGCCCCCAAGCCTCGAGCGCTGCCTCCATCGATGGTGCAGCGACCGCCAAATCGTAGAACCCAAGCGAGGTCTGGGACGTTTTGAGCTTCCTAGCCATGAAGCGTGCTGGACGGATCTAGCGCCTGCGCGCGACCCAGATACCGAGCAGGAATGCGACGAAGAGGGACTGCAACGGAGACTTCACTGCGACCTCGCGCAGCCGATCGGCCCACATCATGGCGACGTCTTGCGACGGCGAGCGTGGAAGCAGGCCAGGCTGCTCAGCGCCACCCGGTTCACCCATCAGCCCGGAGGCTTCCGTCATTGCGGAGGCTTCTCTCATATCCATGCGGTTCTCCTCACAATCGTCAGGCGGACCTTCGTTGCGACCTGGGGGCCGACTTCTTCGGCGCCGCCTGTTTGGCCGGTTTCTTACCGGCGATCGGCATCAGCATCTCCTTCTGCCCTTCGGCCGCCCTCCTTCTCTTCTTGGCCGACTTCGAAGGTTTGGTCTCGGTGGAGGCATCGCCGACGCTCCGGCGCAGCGCCTCCATCAGATCGACGACGTTGCTCGCGGCCGGCCGCTCCTTCGGCACGATCGGCTTGCCGGAGCGCTTCTGATTGATTAGGTCGATCAAAGCGGTCTCGTACTGGTCTTCGAATCTCTCGGGTTCGAAGCGACCGGACTTCTGGTTCACGATGTGCTTGGCCAAGTCCAGCATATCCTTCGTGACCTTCACTTCTTGAATCTCGTCAAGGTATTCCTGCGGGTCCCGGACCTCGTAGGGATAGCGCAACAACGTACCGACGAGGCCCTTTTCCATCGGCTCGAGCGCGATGATGTGCTCGCGGTTGGTGAGCACGACCCGCCCAATCGCGACCTTATCCATCTCCCGGATGGTCTCGCGAATTACGGCGAAGGCGTCATGCCCGACTTTTCCGTCCGGACGCAGGTAGTACGGCCGGATCAGGTAGCGTGGATCGATCTCCTGCCGGTCGACGAACTCGTCGATCTCGATGGTACGCGTGCTCTCCAGCGCGACGTTCTCGAGTTCCTCCTTGGTGACCTCGATGAACGTGTCCGTGTCGACCTTATAGCCCTTGACGATGTCCTCGGTGGGCACCTCATCGCCGGTATCGGCATCCACCTTCAGGTACTTGATGCGATGCCCCGTCTGGCGGTTGAGCTGATTGAAGCTGATTTTCTCGGACTCGGACGTCGCCGGATAGAGCGCCACCGGGCAGGTCACGAGCGACAGCCGGAGAAAGCCTTTCCAGTTGGCTCGAGGGGCCATTTACACGGTTACTCCAAGGGCTGTGGCTGGATTCAAGACGAACGAGAAGGCTTGGTTCCGACAATCGATTGTCGCGCACCGGATGATTTTTCGAGTTTTGAACCTTCGGCGGACTCGACTCTTTTGTTCATGATATGTTCTAATGCGGCATGTCCGATCGCCCCGCGAGCTGGCGCATGCCGACCCGAAAGCAAATGGAAAGGCTTGCCGCCTCTGCGGTCGGCAGAAACGCGCCGGTACCGCCCGCGGTGGGCCCGCCAGACGATCTGCCTCCGGAATACTGGCAGGCCGTCCTGGACGATGCTGCCGCCGACGCCAGACCTCCCGCCTACCCGGTCCAAAAGCAGCGGCTCTGCGACATCCCGCGGCACGTGTTGCGGGTCGCCTGCCGCCGCTGCGAGCGGATTCTCGAGATCCAAAAGGCCGACGCGGTCCGCCTCTACGGGTCCGAAACCTTTTGGGAGGCGGTCGGGCAGCGCCTGCTCGATAACACCTGCAGGCAGAGGACCGGCCGTCACGAAGAGGACGGGTGCTGGCCAACCTACGAATGAACGCGAACCGAGGAATTAAGCAGCGCGTGCGAGGGCAGCCCAAAGTGCTGGGGATATCTGGGACGGCGGCTGCCGCTCGTCGATGACAATCGAATCGCGATTCGCGCGGCGCAGTAAACTTTGCTGATTCGACTCAGGATGAGTAACCATCATGACCGCCTACCGCTTCGTGCATGCAGCCGATGTCCATCTGGACTCGCCGCTGCGTTCGCTCGCTCTGCGCGATCCGCGGCTGGCGGAATTCGTGGGCGACGCCAGCCGTAAAGTGCTCTCGCGCATCGTCGACTTGTGTCTCGACGAGCAGGTGAACGCCCTCCTGATCGCCGGCGATCTTTATGACGGCGAGCAGACTTCGATGAAGACGGCGCGCTTTCTCGCCGAGCAGTTCCTCCGCCTGCATTCGGCCGGGATTGAGGTCTTCATCATCCGCGGCAATCACGACGCGCTGTCGAAGATAACGAAGGAGCTCGTCCTCCCTGGAAATGTGCACTTGTTCGGCGGGCGCGCTGAGTTCGTCGAGATCCCGCGGGATCGCGGGGAGCGGCCGATCGCGGTCCACGGGCTCAGCTTCGCGAAGCCGCACGCACCGGAAAACCTTCTTTCCAAATATCGCCCGCCCGTCGCCGGCGCGGTCAACATCGGTCTCATGCACACCAGCCTCGACGGTTCTCCTCCTCACGACGTGTACGCGCCGTGCAGCGCTGCCGAGCTCCTCTCATCGGGTTTCCGATACTGGGCGCTCGGGCACATCCACAAGCGCTCTACGATCGAGGGACCTTGCACGGTGGTGATGCCCGGCATTCCGCAAGGACGAGACGTCGGAGAACATGGTCCGAAGTCGGTAACGCTGGCCAGCGTGCTCGACGATGGATCGATACAGATCGAAGAACGCATCGTCAGCTTGGCGCAATTCGAGCGCGTCTCCGTTGACGCCTCCGGGGCCGCGTCGTGGCCCGACTTGGCCGCTCGGATCGACAGAGCTTTGGTCGAAGCCGCCGGTCGATCGGCATCCGATCACACGGTTGCGCGACTTGCCCTTTCGGGAACGACTCCGATGGCATGGACCTTCCGTCGCGACGCCGATCTTCTGCGCACGGAAGCCGAGACGCGGGCCGAGGCGATAGGCAACATCTGGATCGAAAAAATCGACACCGCCTGCCGAAGATCGGTCGTCGATGATGCGGAGAGCGCAGATCCGGTCGAAGCTCTGCGAAGGACGATGAGCGACGAAATCGTCGGATCGGAAGCATTTCGGGCGGAAGCGGGCGTTATCGTCAACGACCTTCTGGCGCAACTCCCCCCGGAATGCCGACGGAGCCTGGCTCCGGACGAGACCGGCCTGGACCTGCTTGTCGGTCGCCTCGCCAGCGAGGGGTCGGAAGAAGTGTTGGCACGGCTCGCCGTCGGCAGCGCGCAGGAGGTCCGCTGATGCGCCTTCGAAAGCTCGGCCTTCGCCGCTACGGCAAGTTCACCGACGCGGTCATCGATTTCGGAGAATGCTCGGCCGGCGCCTCCGATCTCCACATCGTCTATGGCCCCAACGAGGCCGGCAAGTCCACCGCGATGTCGGCGTGCATGGACCTGTTCTACGGCATTGGCCATACAAGTCGGTTCAACTTTCTGCATCCATATCCGGCGATGCGCATCGAGGCCGAACTCGATATCCTCGGGACCGTACGTGCCTTTTCCCGGATCAAGGCGCCGCACAACAGCCTACTCGACGATGCGGGAAATCCTGTTCCGGATGCCGTACTGCTCGGCGAACTCGGCGGCTTAGATCGCGGCGCGTATCAGACGATGTTCAGCCTCGACGACGAGACGCTGGAAGCGGGCGGAGAAAGCATTCTCGCCAGCAAGGGCGACCTCGGTCATCTACTATTCTCCGCGACAGCCGGGCTCGCCGATCTCAGCGATAGGCTAGGCGCCGCAAGATCGGAAGCGGAAAGCTTCTTCCGGTCGGGAAAACGATCGGGGCTCCTTGCCGACCTCAAGAAGGAGTTGTCAGCGCTCAAGGATGAGAGGGATCGGACCGACACGCTCGCTTCCGACTATTCCCGGCTCGTCATCGAGCGCGACGAAGCGACTTCCGCGTACGCCGAGGCTATCGCCCAGCGCGGCCGGACGCAGGCCCGTATCGACGAAGTGCAACGCTTCCTCAACGCCTTGCCGAGACTTCAAGCCTTGCGGTCTCTTCGGGCGGATCTGCTTCCACTCGCCGCGTTGGCCGACGCGCCATCTACCTGGGCCGACGATCTTCCGGAGTTGATGACCCGGCAGACGACGCTGGCGGCTCAGACGCGAACGATCGCGGAGAGCATCGTCGATCTGCGGGAGCAGCTCGAACGGCTCGTCGTGAACGTTTCGGCTTGCGGGCTGGAGAAGCGCGCCGAGTTGCTGATGGACCTGCGTGCAAGGCACATTACGGCGGAGAAGGACCTTCCCGATCGCCGTCTTCGCCTCGGGGTCGCCGAACAAACGATCTTGCGGATTCTCGGCCGCATCGATCATGCCTCGGAGCAGGATGCCGCACAGCTCATCTTGCCGGCCGCCGTCACTGGACCGCTTCGGGACCTGATGGAGCGACGCTCTGGGGTGGAGGCCGATCTCGCCGCGGCCGAAGCCGAAGTCGACAAGGCGGCCGTGGCGTTGTCGTTCGCCGAAATGAAGATCGAAGGGCGCGACGCAGGCTTCGACGAGGCGGCAACTGGCGCCTTGACCGCGGCCGTTGCGACGGCTCGCCAAGTCGGCGACGCGGCTCGGTTGCGTACGGCCCATCGCATGTGTCGCGAGCGCGCGAATGAACTCGACGATCACTTGGCCGACCTACGTCCTTGGGCCGGAGACAGGATTACCCTCTGCGAGGCGTCGGTGCCGACGCAAGCACAGCTTCAACGTTGGGCAGCGATTGAAGCGGACCTCTCCCAAGAAATCACGGCACGACATGGCGAACAGGATCGCCTCGCCGCCCAGGCAGAACGTCTCGATGCGAGAATCGCGGCGCTCGGTGCCATGGTCGGCTTCGTCAGCGACAAGGACGCAGGCGAAGCGCGGTCCGCGCGCGAAGCCGCCTGGGCCGCTCACAAGGCGGAGCTGGACGCGACGACGGCGGCCGCGTTCGAGGACGCCATGCGCAAGTTCGATCTGATCACAGAGCAGCGCTTCACCCATACGGCCGGCATCGCCGAATTGAACAATGCTCTGTTGGAGCAAGCCGAGATCCGGGCGGCCCTGACGCAGCTCGGTCGGCAGCTTCAGGAGAGCCAGAAGAAGCGTATGGCCGTGACCGAGGAAATCGAGAAGGCGATCAGCGCGATCGGTCACGGCCTCGACGCTTCGGTCGGAGTATCGGGGCTGCACCAATGGGTACGGAAGCGCGACGCGGCGGTCGATGCCCACCGAAAACTGCTGGCGGCCGAACGAGAGTTTCACGATGCGCAGACCGAAGCCGCTGTCTCACGGGAGCGGGTTGCCGGCATGATGCGTTCGGCGGGCGTGCAAATCCGCGAAGACGATGACGTCGCCGCGATGTTGGCGGCCGGCCAGGCAGCGCTCGATCGCACCGTCGACACCAAGAACGCACGTGCGGCGATCGAGGATCGGCGACGCGAGCTGAGGTTTCGCGAGCGGAAGCTCGGCGATGCCCGGCTGGCCGAGGAAGCCTGGAGCAAGGCTTGGGAGGAGATCTGCGCTTCCTGTTGGCTCGGACAACGCGAAATCCGACCCACGACCGCCATCGTGCGCGAAACGCTCGAAGCTCTCGCGGAGTTGGACTCGGCTCTGCAAAAGCGATCGGAGTTGACGGACCGCATCACGAAAATGCAGCGCGACCAGATCCAGTTTCAGACCGAAGTCGAAGCGCTCGCCGCCTTGATCGGGCTGCCGCAAGACTCCTCGGACGTTCTCGGACTTTGTCATGCCGTCATGGACTGCATCGGGGCCACGGCGAAGATACTGGACCGACGGACGGAGATCGAAGCGCGACTCGTCGCGGAGCAGGACAAGGCGCGGGCGCTTGCGGATGAAAGTGCGGAGGTGGATGCCCGGGCGAGCCTCATGACGAGCCACTTTGGCGTCGCATCGTTGACGGAAGTCGACGGTCGCTTGCGCGCGATCGCCCGCAGATCCGATCTCGATGCACGCTTGATCCAGGCCCGCGACGAACTGCTTCAGGGAAGTCGGGCGGAAACCATCGAGCGAGCCGAATGCATGCTCGACGCGGTCGATCGCGTCTCATTGGAAGCGGAATTGATCGCCCTGAAGCAGCGGTTCGAAGATGAGGACGGTCGGAGCCGCGACCTGTTCTCCGCACGAAACAGGGCTGAAGACAGAATAGCCGCCGTCGGCGGCGACGCCGCTATCGCGCGCGTAGAAGCGAGACGGCGTACGGTGCTACTCGCCATCGAAGACAAGGCATTGGCCTATCTCAGGCTGAAGCTCGGGATTGCGGCGGCAGATAGGGCCTTGAGCGCCTATCGCGACCGACATCGTAGTTCGATGATGAAGCGTGCGTCTGAGGCATTTTCCCTGATCAGCCGGGGTTCCTACACCGAGCTTCTTACGCAGCCGTCGAATGGCAGCGAGCTCTTGATCGCCAAGGGATCCGACGGCAGCTCAAAAATCGCTTCCGAGCTGTCGAAGGGCACGCGCTTCCAACTGTACCTGGCACTGCGTGTAGCCGGATATCACGAATTCGTACGCGCCCACACGCCCGGCCCTTTTCTCGCCGACGACATCATGGAGACGTTCGACGATTTTCGGGCGGAAGAAGCCTTCCGGTTGCTCGCCGGGATGGCCGCCGTCGGCCAGGTCGTCTACTTCACTCACCATCGTCATCTCTGCGAAATTGCCATGGCCATCGAGCCGGCGACGATCGTCCATGACCTTCAGTCGGGTACAAGCGTTCGGGCGACGAGCCGGGCGGCATAGTCGACATATGGTTCGTTGCTTTGCAAACCGAAGGCGCCCGGATGGCACCGAAGCACCATGCCACGCCCCTCTCTGGAGGTGACCGAAAGGCGCTGAGCAAAGAGCTCGGGAAAGCCCGGGCAATGACTACGATCCTTGCCGCCAAGTCCGCGGAAGCGAGGGCGGAGGGCGAGGCCCTGATCCGGACGGCGGACAGGCTGCTCTGCGAAAGCTGGAACGAGCGCATGTGGTCCGACGGCGAGCCGATCGATCCATCGCCTGGCGTCGACCAGGCCATCAACGGCGGCTACCCGTGGCTAGAAATCGCGTGCTCTCGCTGCAAGACAAAGCGCGACGTCGATCTCGCCGCATTGCGCCATCAACCCACCACGTTCGTGCACGACTTGGCAAGCCGCCTTCGTTGCAGCAAGTGTGCTAAGGCTGGTCGCCGCCCCCCAGCCACGCTGCTTCAACTGGCTCCACGTCCGCGCCACCCATCATCCGATCCCTGACATGTGCAACCTCTATTCCATCACGACAAACCAGGCCGCCATCAGTGCGCTGTTTCGGGTCGTCAACCGATACGTCGGCAATCTCGCGCCAATGGCCGGCGTGTTTCCGGACTACACAGCCCCGATCGTGCGGAACGGGAAAGAAGGCCGCGAGCTCGCGACGGCGCGTTGGGGCATGCCCTCGTCGCAACAAGCCCTTCTGGAAGCCACCAAGAAGCGCGCCGCGAAGCTGGAAGCCAAGGGCAAGTCCGTCGATTTCAACGAGCTGCTCCGGATGGAGCCCGACAGCGGCACGACGAACATCCGCAACGTCAAAAGCAAGCACTGGACGCGTTGGCTTGGGCCCGCCAACCGCTGCGTCGTCCCGTTCAACAGCTTCAGCGAATTCAACAAGTCCGAAGGTGGTGACATTTGGTTCGCGATCGACGAGACCCGTCCCCTCGCCTGCTTCGCCGGCATCTGGACGAACTGGACGTCGGTGCGGAAAGTGAAGGAAGGCGAAACGACCAACGATATCTACGCTTTCCTGACGACGGAGCCGAACGCCGAAGTCGGCGCCATCCATCCAAAGGCGATGCCGGTGGTCCTGACCACGCCTGACGAGGTAGAGACTTGGATGACCACGCCTACCGAAGAGGCGTTGAAGCTACAGCGGCCGCTACCCGATGGCGCGCTCCGGATCGTCGCGCGGGGCGTGAAGGAAGACCCTGCCGGATCGGCGATGTGACCGACGGAAGCGGCAGCTAAGGCGAGGCAACTTCATCGTCGAAAGATCATGGCGTTGAAGGGGAGGCGTTCCAGATGGTGGAGCGCCGGGTACGATCAAGATCCGCCGGGCAACCGTAGTCGTTCCTCGCTTGTACGACGTCCATCAGACCGCGGTTGCTCGGGCACAGGCGCGAGCAGCGCGTCGACGCCTCCGCTGCTCGCGCTTCGGCAAGCGCGCGGCAGTTGGCGGCGGTAGCGGGGGCGCAGCAGAAGAGATGGATGCGAAGGAGGGGCCTTCGGTCGCCGGCTCGGGATCGCGCGGACGAGCTTCCATGACCTCCAGAATGACGCGTCCTTTATCGGTGATGCGCCAGCCCCCGTCGGTTCGTTCGACCAACCCTTGCGAGAAGATGTTCAGATCAGGTACGCACGCCGCGAGACGCGTGGTCCGCTCGGACCAATCCCTGCCGCTAGTCGCGAGGATGGCCATGTCACGTTTCAAGTCAGCCATGACGGCAAAGCCGCCCGGATAGCTCACGAGAATCTTGAGCACCGTGACCTGAAAATTCATTCCGACGGCCGCGCGCCTAGCGCCACATCGTGGGCGCATCGGTCAGGGCCCGGCGCCCCCCCCATCTAAGACGATCGACCGAGGTATCGCCGCGAGCGGCGGTCTCCAGGATCTTCGACGCCACACGTGCACGAATGCCGGTTTCGCTGACGGCAACGTGTGCGCAATCCTCGTCTAAAACTGCGCGCACAAGAACGGTCGTCGCATTGTCGGACATGAAATGCCTCCCGCCTGAGAAGCCCACCGTATAGCAATTCGACCGGCTGACGATTCAAAATCGCACGCTATCGGAAAAAACGGCAAGCCCTATTCGTAAGCTTAGCAGCGCGGGCTGGCCTGGGTCTCTCGCGGTGACCCGCTAAGGCGTCCGGATCGCACTCCTAGGGAGCTGCGCCCTCCCGGAGGCGCAGGCTTACAGGATTGGATTGACGGGACCGGCGCCCTCGATCGCTTCTACCACCGACGCTGCGGGCAGGATCACCTTGGGCATGGGGTCGTTGGGGTCGCCGTAAACGACGAAGCCGAGCCTCTGATAGAAGCTGACCACGGTTCTGTTGGCGGCGACCAGGGTCAGGGCGAAGATGCCGGTACGAATGACGATCTGATAGAACTCGGCAAGCGCGCGCCCATCAAAACCGTCCCGATACCCTGTCTCGGCATGCTCGCGTAGAAGGCAACAGTGCTCAGTTGGCCGAGGAAAATAGCCCGACTGCGAGCGGTTGTGCGCACCGGAGCCGAGATCGAGTTCGTCGTCTTTTTCAAGCCTAATGCGACCACGCCCGCACGCATCGCTCCATTTTACGTCATAGGGAGCACGCGTTGCGCTGCTGATCCACAGGCGCAGTGGGGCTGGGAGACGCCTTCGATTGAACCACCATATTGTTCGCCCCAACTCCGGAGCGAAAGCAGAATAGGCCCGAGGCTTTGGCCGAAGGGAGAGATTTCATATTCCACCTTCGGAGGAATCTGCGGATAGCAATGGCGTACGATCACACCATCGGCCTCCAGCTCGCGCAGCTGCAGAGTTAACATCCTCTGCGTGGCGTTAGGAATGGCCCGCGACAGCTCCATGAACCGCTTCTTGCCGGCAAAGAGATGAAACAGGATCAGCGGCTTCCACGTACCGCCAATGACGGACAACGTCACTCCGACCGCACATCCGCTCTTCGCGTCGAACCGTTTCGGACGAATGGACGCCTCCTTACAACATCTACAACCATTGCGCGCTCCGACAGGTCCGGAGTGCCTGCGCCAAACTCTCCGCTCACGTTCAGTCCGCCGGCGTCTTGGGCCGTCGATCTCATTGAACGGGCTGTTCAGTTGCAGCTCTCCATATCACATGACGATCCTAATACAATAGATATCGATACAGCGAGCCGGCATGCGATATGCCAACGGGCACAAGGACATACTCAGGTTTCCTGTTCGCGCCTTGGAGCGCCGATTCGGCAAACTTCTGGCCGCTATCGAATCGGCCGGAGCCGGCACCTCGGTGCGCGTGGACACCACCATAAATGATAGTATCGGCTTTAATTGTGCCTTCTTGCACCGGGGAGGCGCGATCCTAGGTCTGTGGCCAGCGCAACACCGACCCGGGGTAGACGATGACGTTCAAGGCACTGCTCGCAGCAAAGACAGGCGAGACAATTTCGACCAGCGTGGTCGACATGAACGAGCAAGATCTCATGCCTGGCGATGTCACAGTCGCGGTCGAATATTCCACGGTGAACTACAAGGATGCGCTGGCCATCAGTGGACGCACAGAGATCATTCGCCAGTTTCCCCTTGTTCCCGGTATCGATCTCGCTGGAACGGTGGAAGCCTCCTCCTATTCAGGCATCGCAGTCGGAGACCGCGTCGTCGCCAACAGCTGGGGACTGAGTCAGACCCATCACGGTGGATACGCGCAGAAGGCGCGGCTCAAGGGCGAGTGGCTGGTCAAGATCCCGAGCCCGTTCTCGACAAAGGACGCCATGGCGATCGGCACGGCCGGTTACACCGCGATGCTGTCGGTGCTCGCCCTCGAACATGGCGGCGTTACCCCGCAGCGCGGCGACATTCTCGTCACCGGAGCCAATGGCGGCGTCGGGTCCATCTCGATCGCACTCCTCTCCGATCTTGGCTATCGCGTCGTTGCATCGACCGGACGCCTTGAGGAAGCTGATTATCTGCGGAGCCTCGGCGCGGCCGAGGTCATCGATCGGCGGACGCTCTCGGAGCCCGGAGCCCCGATTTCGCGCGAGCGCTGGGCTGGCGCAATCGACTCAGTCGGCAGTCATACGCTGGTAAATACGCTGGCACAGACGCAATATCGCGGCGTAGTGACGGCCTGCGGCCTGGCCCAGGGCGTCGATCTTCCCGGAACGGTTCTGCCGTTCATTCTGCGCAACGTCACGCTTGCAGGCATTGATTCGGTGAACGCCCCACAGGACGCCCGCATCGAGGCGTGGTCGCGTTTGGCAGGCGATTTAGACCTGAACAAGCTTGCCCGGACGGTACAGGTGGTCGGCCTCGCAGAGGTCCCGGATGTGGCGCACCAAATATTCGCAGGCTCAGTCCAGGGCCGCACGGTCGTCGACGTGAACACCTAACTACACTGCACCCGAGGTGTCTGGCGACACCTCAATGAAATCAGGTTGCACGGTAGCGAGACAATCGCAGCCGTGCCCGGGATAATCGTACCCCTTGGAGACCACCAGAATGCGCATTTTGAAACGATCAGGCGTTATCGCCCTCACCCTGTCCGCTGCACTCACGTCCTTCGGGGCTTGGGCAGAAAATACCTCGCCGGTCGGCTTGTGGAGAAACATCGATGACGTCAGCGGCAAACCGAGAGCGCTGATCCGGATAACGGAATCGAACGGCACCCTGCAAGGCAAGATCGAGAAAGTATTTCCCGGCCCATCCGAAGATCGAAATCCGAAATGTGAAAAATGCGAAGGTGCGCTCAAGGACGCCCCAGTGATCGGGTTGGTCATCCTCAGCGGACTGAAGAAGGACGGCGACGAATATACTGGCGGCAAGATCCTCGATCCGGACAATGGCAAGGTCTACAGCAGCAGAATTCGTCTGGGTGACGGGGGCAAGAAGCTCGACGTGCGCGGTTACGTCGGCGTGTCGCTGCTGGGGCGTTCGCAGATTTGGGTACGCCAGGACTAGCTGGCCGCGACTTCGTCGCGTCGGGGATTCCGCTTCGCTCTGCGAGGAATCATCTTCGGCTATCCGGCATATCGTGTTGATTCAGCGATCAACTGACGTTTTTCCGAACCTGTGTCGCTTGGGCTGACCGGTACTGGCGGGCCGGCAGCGAGCCCGCCTCGCCGGCGTCGGCTGAGCCGTCGCACCGCGATGCCGGCGGGAAGGTGGCCTCCGGGATCCGAAGCGCTGAGCCTCGGATGCGGGCGGCCGCAAATCCGGCGTATATGCTTACCGCCAGCGAGCGTCTGGCGAGCGATTCAAGTAGGTTATTTGGCAGCAGGCAAAACAAAGGAGAAGCGCGCACCTCCCGAAGTGCTGACGTTTTCGGCCCGTATGCACCCGCCGTGCGCCTCGATGATTGAGCGGCAGATCGGAAGTCCCATACCCATGCCGTGCTGTTTGGTCGTGAAGAAACTGTCGAACAAGAGGGCGAAGTTGTCGTGATCGATACCCGGCCCGCTGTCCTCGACGACACAACTAACACCTGCCGGGTCCGCGACTGCGGTTCGAATCGTGATCCTCCGCTTATGGCAATCCGATTGCACCATCGCTTGCATCGCATTGACCGCTAGGTTGACAATCACCTGCTGAAGTTGCGTCCGGTCGCCGAGGACAAATGACGAGCAACGAGAGGGTTGGTGCGATACCACCACCGCACGCGCTTGCAGTTCGGGGCGAATGAAGAGAAGCGCTTCCCGGATAACCTCGTCGAGCGACACCGCACTGCGCTCGGGCGCGCGATGCTCGGCCATGGAGCGGATTCGGGCAATCACATCGCCAGCGCGATGGGCATCCGCCACAATTTGGTTGATAAGTTCGCGCACCTCGTCGACGTCGGGCTCGGCTTGTCCGAGCCAAGTTAGACTCGCTTCTCCGCTCGAGGCAATGGCTGCCAGCGGCTGGTTCACTTCATGCGCGATCGAAGCCGAAAGTTCGCCGAGCATGGAGACGCGCGCCGCGTGCGCGAATTCACCACGTACACGCTGCAGCATCTCCTGCGCTCGATTGCGCTCCGTAATATCGAGCACTCCCGCCAAGCCCGCCGATCTGTTCTCCGGCGAGTACCAGACAGTAAAATCAGCGTCGAAGACCGTGCCATCGAGTCGTCGAAGCCGGGTTTCGATCGAGAAGCTAGGTTTTTGATCGAGGAATGTAAGGATGGCCTCCATGTAAGCTGGCCAACTCTCCTCGGGCCAAAACACCTCCGGTGATACGAGCAGATCCTCCTTGCGCCCGCAGCCGAAGAGAACAACGCTGCGGTCATTCACGTCTACGATCCGCGTAGCCCGCATGATCTCGCGTATAATGCCTGGATTATCGCGGAGGTACTTTTTGACATCAGACACGCCCGCAGTCCGCAGTTGTCTGATTACCTGCCTTACCCCAGAGAGATCGAGCTCGAAGAACGAGACAGCCATCGCCTTGAAGAGGTTCTGGTACCGTTGCTCACTCGCACGGAGCGCCAGTTCGGATTTCTTGCGCTCGGTGATATCGATCACACCTACCACGATGGTACCCCCGATCAGGTCCCTAGGCGGATAGGCGATCGTGAAGAGTGCATCAAAGACAGTGCCATCGATTCGGCGCAACCTGCATTCCATCCAGTAATTGGGCCTCCGTGCGATCCCACTCAGCATCGCTTCGATAAAGACGTGCTCGCTTTCTTCGGGCCAAAAAGGTTCGATATTTCCAAGGAGTTCACCTTTACTACCTCTACCGAATAGGACCACGGTCTGGTCGTTTACGTCCACCACGCGCGCAGACCTCATCATCTCGCGTACAAACCCACGATTCTCGATGAAGAACTTTTTGAAATCGGAAACGCCAGATCTGCGCAGCGCCCGCAACCTCTCATTTACGTCCGAGACATCAAGCTCCCAGAACGAAGCTGCCATGGCTTGGAACAAGTTGCGATAGCGACGCTCGCTGAGCCGCGATGCCTGTTCGAAGTCCGTCGATCCGGCTAAGTCCCGCCCGGTCTCAACGATATCGATAGGTTTGCCCATCGGGTCATATCGTACGGATAAGTGAACGTGCACCAGCATTTGCCTGCCTTGCGCCGACTTCCGCTTAACCTCTCCCTCCCAATGGCCCGTCGCGAGGCAAATGGCTTCGACGTCGGCTGTTGAAATGGCATAGTCGCAGTGCAGGATGACACTTGCGAACTTCCCGACGGCGGCCTCGCGGACGTAGCCGTACAGCGTCTCTGACGCCTTGTTCCATGCCTTTATGCAACCATCGAAGTCGCGGACGAAGACGCTTTCCCCGACAAGGTCGAGGATCTCGAAAGGCTCAGGTGTCACCCCAACATCTGCTGTCATTGCTGTTCCAACGCTTTCACGAGGGTCTGCCTAGAGACCGCGTTAAACAGTCTATCGGGTCGCTGAGCTCCACTAGCCAGTGTAGTAACTCGACCACTTCCGCCGACGAGCCCTTCAAATCCGGGGCGAGGTCCTCCGCTGACGGTCGCGTTCGATGGCTATAGCGACCGCGTTCAGAATGTCCTGATTACGGAAGGGCTTGATCAACAGATCTACGGCGCCGTGTTTCATCGCCCTTTCCGACACCGGAGCATCACCACGACCCGTCATCAGAACCACAGGCAGTTGGTTGCCGAGATCTGCCAACTTCGTTTGGAAATCGAGCCCGCTCATGCCAGGCAACCGCACATCGAGCACAATGCATCCGGGCAAATCGACAGGTTGTGCTTCGAGGAAGTCCTGCGCCGATCCATAACAACGTGTCTGCAGCCCAACGGACCGAAACACGCTATCTAGCGCACGTCTGAGCGAGCTGTCGTCATCGACAATGTAAACAACTGCCTCGTTGTTTGCATCCTGCGGCATCTTTTACGCGTCCGCGTACCCAGACAGCTATTCCTAGCATATCGCTGCTTTACCGCCAACAATATCGCGGAGTTTGCCGACTGAAACTGGTCCAAATGGGGCGCTGGGCCTCAGTCTGGCTTGTGCAGGACTGTGCGAACGAGGCCAAGAGAATGAACTCGGTGGGATCTGATATGCCGCTACCGGGCCGAGTACGGCATGCTTCGTACCTAAGGCCTCCGCCTTCTTTCAACGGGTTGACGGTTACGGAGCGACCATTGTCTCTCCGCGCCTATCTGCTCGGAAGATGGGTAAACAGCTTGCCGTGTGAGCCTACTATCCGATGCCTTCCCTTCTACCGACGCGTGGAATAGCCAAGGCCTGATCGACACGCACCTGACCAACGAGGTTCGGCGAACGCGAACCGCCGACCGCATTGGAGCCGTAGGAGCCGCCGAGCATGCCGGACGCGGTCGCGCCAGTCATGTTGATGTTGCCGGCCTGATACTACTGGCTGGCATCTTCAGCCGAGAACGCCGCGGTCACGCCTTGGCCGGAATCGGCAGTGTGGGCGAACTGGGTGACGCCGGCCATTGTGCCGCTGCCGCCGACGAGGTTCTCGACGGCCTTACCGTCGGTTTCGGCATGGATTTCGGACCGGCCGAGATCTTGAGGAAGCTGTTGCCGGAAGGCCGACGCTCGAGACCCGAAGACATGTCGTGCAGCGCTTCCTGCATGTCCGCATGAGCAGCATGTCCCACGAGCTCCTTCGCTGCCTCGATGTCGTCCGGATGCGTGAACTCGTCATCGTCCGCGCGTTGACCGCTGTAAGCGGCAGATCGTGCCTGATGCTCGGGGCGAGTGAGTCATCCGGCCAGAAGGCTCGGTCGGAACAAGAATCCTTCGGCGCGCTGACCCAGCAGCAAGTGTCTGAGGTGCGCGTCGGGGTTGGGCGAAAAGCGATAGACCATTCCATCTAATGTCGTCGGCAAGGGAATGCCGAGTTCCAGAAGCTTTCCGCTACCACTGGTCTTGAAGCGCTCAAGTTTCTTGGAACGCATGATGCGAGGCCTCCAGGTCCATCGATTCGAAGAGAGCCGCCATTGTCGCTCTTCGGTCCGACCGGAATCAATCTTCTGCCCCCCCTTCGCGTGCTCTGCTACACACCGTTCCTAGGGAAAACCCTTGGTCTGCGTCGCTCGGCCTCGTCGGCAGACCTCGACATACCGTGGACTTTGGTCGCATAGCTGCTTCGCGCCGTGGTTTTCAATAAAGATTGCAGTATACCGTGGTTTGGGGTTGTTGGGGGAACAGTAAGATGCGGTTGATCGCCTTTTTTTGGCTCGCCTTGATCCTGCCCACGTGCGCGGCCGAGGTGAACGGGGTTCCCCAAATCGTCGATGCTGACACCGTCTACGTGGGCGCCCTCAAAATCCGTCTGCAGGGCATTGACGCACCCGAAATGGATCAGGTCTGCTTGGATCAAGCAGGCAAAACTTGGCAATGCGGTATCGAAGCTCGCTCGGCATTGGAACACCATTCCGCCGGTCGCTCCTGGCTGTGCCGAACATCCGGCGCCGATCGGTATGGACGAGCGCTGGGGACCTGCTTCGTCGAGGGCCGGGACCTGAACGGTTGGCTCGTGAGTGAAGGCTGGGCATTGGCGTTTCGGCGATATTCCCTGAACTACGTGACCGACGAGGACGTGGCGCGCGCCGCCCAGCGCGGGCTGTGGAAGGGGTCCTTCGTCGCACCATGGGACTGGAGGAGACGCGGCTCCGCCACGCTCGTGCTCGGCGCCAATTCAGTGCCCACCGACGCGCAAAAAACCATGATCGCCAGATCTCTGACGGAGAAGCCCCCTGCCCCCAATTGCACGATCAAAGGCAATCTGCGGGCGACGCCTGCATGCATCTACCATTTGCCTGGCGGGCAGTTTTACGATCGGCTGGTCATGACGGACACCAAGACGAGGCGCTGGTTCTGCTCAGAAGCGGAAGCCGTGGCGGCCGGCTGCCGGCGTTCGAAACTCTGATGCGATAAGATGATTTCGAAACCCGCAAATCGCCCGTCACCCATAGCCCGCCTTCGCGAGCTCTTCGGTCAAGCTCAGCATCCGTATCGCCCCTCAACCCAGGTCTTTCTCGACCTGAACGTCGAGACCGTCGCCCGCGAGATGAACCTGGCGCAGCGGGGATCCGAACGCGGAGCGGACGGCCGGCCGCAACAAAGCGCCGGCACGATGGACGATGTCGAACACCAGATCGTCGAGCGTATCGAAGCGCACAAACAGGATGCCCATTCAATCTACCTTGAGCATCTTCATACGTACGACCAGCGCCTCGCCGCGCTCAACTTCGAGGAACGCTTCGCGGTGATCCAGCAGGCGGCTCCGGAGGCCGTCGGTGACTTCGCAGCGGAAGCGACTCTAGGCAGAGACGAACTCTTCGCCTTGCGCCGACGGCTGAACGAATCCGAACTGGAAAGGGATGGTTTCCGCAAGAAGCACGGCATTACACGTCCGGCCCGTCTTGCGAGCTGGGGCAAGATCTATCTCAAGGTCGGCGTGCTCGCGGTCCTGTTCGTGGTCGAGATCGTGATCAATGGAACATTTCTCGCCAAGGCCAACGAGCTCGGCTACGTCGGCGGTGCCGTCCAAGCCACCGTGTTCGCTGCATTCAACATTTTGGTCAGCTTCCTGTGGGGGCTGCTCCCGGTTCGACTGATCAATCAGCGCAATCCGTTCCTGAAGCTGGTGGGCGTCGTCGGGTTGATCGGGTATTTGGTCTTCGCCGTCACACTCAATCTCACTCTCGCCCACCTTCGGGAGATTCCGCCCGACATAGCCATCGACGTGGGCCAGGAAGTGCTCAAGCACATCCGAGCTGCTCCGTTGGGATTGACGGACGTCATGTCGTGGCTTCTTTTCGGCGTGGGATTCGTATTTTCGCTTATCGCCATGGTCGATGGCCTGACGTACTTCGATCCGTACATCGGCTATGCCGGTCTGGAGCGGCGGTGGAGCGATGCGAGCACCAAGTTCACCGATGCGAAGTCGGATCTGATCGATAGCCTGCGAGATATCCGGGACAGGGCGTCGGAAGCGATGAACGACGCTGTTCACGACCTGACGGTCCGTCGATCGGAATTCGACGCGATGCTGCGTGACAGGAGCCGCCTCGCCCAACGCTTCTCCGAACATCAGTCCCACATCGAGCGCGCCTGCAACGCTTTGCTTCAGACCTACCGCGAAGCGAACCGAAAAGCTCGCTCCACGCCCGCGCCATCGCACTTCGACCGCCCTTACGCGATGGAGCGCATCGTGCCGGCGACTTCGGGACCGGAGCCCGCCGCCGGCGACGAACTCCACCGTACGATCGTTCAGACGCAGGAACTCCTGAAAGGACAAATTCGGGCGATCAACGACGCGTTCGACAAGGCTGTCCAATCGTACAGAGAAATCGACGACTTCTTCCCAGAGGCAGGGAATGGGAATGGCAAAACGTCGAAGTAGGAAGAAAGGCATGAGTGTGGATGCCTCCGTCATCGGAGGCGTCTTGCTGCTGTTCGTGGCGGTGGTAGCCGTAATCGCTCTCGGTGCCCTCTATTACTCCATGCCTTCCAGGCCCGCCCTGGACCGAAACACGCTGTGCCCGATCGCCGGTCCGGAAGGCATCACAGTAGTGCTGGTCGACACTTCCGACGATCTCTCTCCGACTACCACACGCGAAGTGATGGGCATCCTGAATGATCTCGTCACCGGCTTGCCGCCGTACTATCGTCTGGACATCCGGGTTCTCGATATCCAAGGCAACCGCAGCCGATCGCTCTTCTCCAAATGCAATCCGGGCGATGGAGTAGGCCTCAGCGAATGGACCGACAATCCCCGGATCGCCCGCATGCGATGGATAGAAAGCTTTCGAAAACCCGCAGCCGAGGCAATCCGGAACAGCCTATCGTCCGCGAAGGCAAACAGCTCGCCGATCATGGCCGCGATCCAGGACATCGCCATCGACCAGTTCTCGACCTCGCAAAGCCGCTCGGCCAAGAAAAGCCTGGTCGTCATTTCGGATATGATCGAGCACACTCGCGAGTACAGTCAGTATCGGAACGCCGATCTCACCTATCCACGCTTCAAGCAGTCGCCGGCATATCTCAAGTACAGGACCGACCTTCATCAGGCGCTCGTGACAATCGACTACGTGAGCAGGCCAAACGTCATGCCGGAAACCGCCCGTCACGTCTCCTTCTGGGATGCCTGGGTGAAAGATAACGCGGGCGTTCTGGTCGCCATCCACCGCCTTCAGGGAACATAGCTCAGTGGCACCCTCAGATACGAAGTCGCGCATCCCACATGGTCTTGCGGGCGGACTTTTCTTCTTCGCCGTCGTGCTCGCCGGTTGCGGCTACATCGTGTTTTCGAAGCTGGTGGGTCTCAGCGCGTTGCTGGTCACGTCCGTGCCGGTGCTCGTCATGATAGCCTACGCCCTAGTGCTGGGGATCGCCCGTTTGATGCGGCTCCGTGACGACCAGTCGGGCGACAATCTGTACTACATGGGCTTCCTCTTCACGCTGACCAGCCTGGCGGTATCCCTCTATCAGTTCTCGGCCAACGGGTCCGCGGAGCAGATCGTCCAGAACTTCGGCATCGCGATCGCTTCGACCATCGCGGGCATCGCGTTGCGCATCTTCTTCAATCAGATGAGGCGTGATCCGATCGAGGTGGAAGCGGCGGCACGCATGGAACTGGCGGATGCGTCGCGCAAGGTGAGACGTGAACTCGACAGCACCGTCCTCGAATTCGCATATTTCCGAAGAGCAGCCCAGCAGTCCATCACCGATGCGATGGAGGAGATGAAGGGCATTTTGGGGGAGGCTCGACAGAACGTCGCAGGCGAGCTCAAGCAGTTCGCCGACCACTCGGTCAAGCCGCTCGAGGAGGCTTCCAAAAAATCCGGAGACACAATCGAATCCCTGAACAACCGGATAGCTCAGTCGCTCGATGTCGCTTCCAAAAAGCTTGCCAGCGATGCCAATCAGCTTGCGGAGAGTACCCGCTCGGTGATCAAGGCCATCGAAGCGTTGGCCGCCAAGCTGGAAACCATGCAGACTCCAGAGCAGATCATCGAGATCAAGCTTTCTCCGATGATCCAGGGACTGTCTAGGGCCGTCAACGCTTTCAGCAAAGGGGCGGAGACGCATGCGAAGATGGTGGATACAAACCTGAAACGGACCCAGGACATCGCTTCCGCAACCGAACGTCTGATCGCGGAATTGCGATCGGCCGAAACGGCTCGTCAACAGGAGGCCTTCAGATCCGGACCCTGGGGCGGGTCGCCCGGAGGCACGGCGAAATAGCAATACTGCATTCGAATGGATCGACGACGATGGACGGTCAGATCAACCAACAACGATCTTCGTATAGGCAGGGACTAGTTCTCGGCCTGACTATGGCCGAGATCATGCTGCTGCTGGTGTTCTGCCTTCTCATCGCCATGGCGACCTATCTCAGGTCCGAACGGAGCAAATTGGACGAGGCGAAGAAGGAGATCGAGCGGCATCAAGCCCAGAGCAAGCGCGATCAAGCCGTGCTGGACGCATTGAGACAAAATCCAGCGCTCTCCGAGAAGATCGTCAACGCCGCGGGCGCGGACGCCGGCGCGATGGACGAGTTCTGGCGCGATCTGGTGGACAGCAAGGCCGCAATTTCAGAACTCCGGAAGGATGGCTCCTCGCTCAAGGAAATCAAGGACAAGGCTGCCGCCATGACGACTCTCCAATCAAGCGGCATCGATCTGGAAAAGGCGCTTCGCGATGCTGAGATCGTCGCAGCCATGAAGCGCGCGATGCCGGACGGTCGAGTGCCATCGCCCCAGGAATTGGCAGATCTGATCGGCCGCGGGTCCGCACCGGGTGCCGGCCCTTCCGGGCACAATTGGCCTCCTATCATCACGTTGAGCGAAGCCGGCGGCTATTACTTCAAGACGGGAAGCGCCGAACTCGCGGCGCCGTTTCGCAACGCTCTGCTGACGACGATGCCCGACGAGATACTGCGCTTCATAGAGAAGTACGACGTCGACGTCATCGAGGTGGTCGGACACACCGACGAGCAGACGTTCGGGGTCAGGCAGCTCGCTCCGGCGGTACCCGATCCTTCGAGGCCGCCCTCGCCTGTTATTCCCTCCAGGCAATCCAACCTCGACCGTGACCTGGCGACCATCTTACGGAACGGAGGGGACATCGCGCGCCTGACGCCCGTCGACAACGCAGGGCTCGGGCTTGCCAGAGCGGTGTCGGTTGTCAGTGTGCTCCGTCAGTCGCCGAAGCTGGCCAACTACAAGATGATCCCGCTTTCTGGTGCCCAGCTCATCAACACGGACGAAACGCTCGCTCTTTCCACGACTTCAGGCGGCGATGTGGCGCAGCGGCGCAGGATAGAAATAAGATTGCGGAAATCGGTGCCTCACGAGGCGGTCGCTTCGATACTTCCGCCGGCGCCGAGCGCATCTCCGGCTCGGCCCCGTCAACCGAGACCGAAAGCGGCACCGCTTAGTATCGCTCCGGGCCCGCGCCCCATGTCGAGCACCATTCAAGCAAATTGAGCGTCGAGTTTCCGCCGGGGAGTGATGGAAATCAATGAACATAGCTTGCATACGTTGACGCCGAATGGTCGGATCATCGCGACGCAAATCAATCAGCCGATTCTTTCGTCGATGTCCTCGCCCGTTTCAACGCCTTCATGTAGCGCTCTGTGAAGTCATACAGCAGATCTTGAAGCGCGCGCCCGTTGTCCAAAAATTGTTGCACCTCCGGCACCAACTGGTCGGGAACATAAATCGAAAATCGTCGTCCCTTGTGACGACCATACAACACGTGGCTCGGATGCTTCTCACCCGACTGACACGCTGGGCAATTCTCGCGCATGCACGGGCTTCGACGCAGGCTCAGCGAACCGACAATAGCTGGCCGTTTTTTGGCCAGCTGAAGCTCCAGCCATCCCGTCACGTCTGCGGGTGTTTCGTTCGTATCCATGTTTCCGGTCCCATTACGTCCCATATGCTATCAAGCCAGAGACCAAGGAGATCAGCGCAAACTGTCCCTGGTCAAGTGCCGGCTCGGCTCCATGACGGAAACCAGGCTGTCGCTGCACGTGATGACACAACCACCACCGGAAGGTCCGGCACGCGCCGGTCCTTCCTCATTTCGGGGCTGCGCGCGGTCGGCGGAGGTACCGGACCCTAGGGCATTCCCGAGTATGACCGCCGCCCATCCGGGCTCATGGTTCGAAGATAGAGGTCACGAACGTTTCTGCGTCAAGTATTAGGGGGACAGCCATGCGAACCGCAGCCTTCCTATGCTTATTGATCAACCTCCTCGTACCGACCGAAAGCGCCCGCTCAGCAAACGCCGTCGCTCCCGTCAGTGGCCCATGGGACGCAGGCGCCTTCGACTTTTCCTCGCACTCCAAAAAGATGCGTCGTGCGCTAAGCGGGATAGCCTGTTCGGGGCCGGTGGGAGCGCCCTGCCTCGTCGTGTTCGACGAGGGCGTCGAAGCCCGGTATGTCACGCTCTCCTCGACCGGCTATGTCATAGACAACACCTCCCTCCCGCTGCGGAATTCCGACGAGGAGTTGGACGCGGAAGGAGCGTCAACTGACGGCAAATACTTCTATGTCACCGGATCGCACTCCGCGAAGCGCAAGACCTGCGAAAGCAACCCAGGGAGCAGATACGTCCTGCGGTTCCCTATTGACCCCGTTTCCGGAAAGGCCGTCCCGTCCGACCGCAAGGAAACGGGCGCGCTCTGGAGCCTGATGAGTTCGCTTCCCGCGCTTGCCGACCATGTAGGCGAGCAGAAGTGCCTCGGCAGGGAGCCCCCGCCAAAGGCTCCGGAGCTGAAGGGGCAACGCGGCGTAAATATCGAAGGCATCGCGGCGCGGGACGGACAACTGCATTTCGGATTCCGTGGACCGACAAAAAATGCCACGGCGCCCATCCTAACGACAAACGCGCGCGAGTTTTTCGAGACACCAGCGCCGAAAGCTTCTGTCACCTTCGTCGAGGTGGGTGAAGGCCGAGGCATCCGAGACTTGGCTCCGGTGAAAGATGGCATCTTGGTTCTTGCGGGCCCCGATGACGACACCGCCCACGAAAACGTCGGATGGTTTCTGGGCCTTTGGGACGGGCGGCCGACCGACGTCGCGAAGCTTAAGGATCCTATTCAGCTCGATCTCAGCGGCGTGAAGCTGCGGAGCTGCGACGAGGAGTTGAAGCCGGAGGCGCTCGCTATCCTTCGGGACGATCCCGATGCCTACGAGGTGGTGATAATGTCCGACGGGATGTGCGACGGCGGTCCCATGAAATTCGTGCTTACTCGAACGCCCTGACGCGCGGAGATCCACTTTCTTCGCGACCGATTGCCAGGACAGGTCTGTGAGCCCGGGTAGCTCGTACGCACTACACCCCAAGTTCCACTGAAGGCGATGAAGCAGCTTTTTTAGACTGAACGACCGGGATCGTAGCTGAAGCGGTGAGCTAATCGCTATCGTAGCCGTTTCTTTCGGGACGGCACAGCGGCTTGCGGCAGCTCCGAAATTAGGCGGAGCCAACTGCTTCGCTGGACGCGAACCTAGGAGGTTCACTAGGTACTAGGCGAAGCTCAATCTGAAAAGCTCCCCGTGTAGAGAGGCCGATCGGGGGAGGACCATGGCGGATGCACAAGGCGGCGGCCAGCCCGACCAAAACAATCAGTCCGGCGCTGCACAGCCGTCCCAGAAGGAATTTATGGAGTCGGTCGACGCGCGCCTGTCCGAAATGAGGGAGCTTCTCGTAAAACAGACAGTGCCCGCTGGAAGCGGTGCAAAACCTTTAGGTCGACTAGCTGCCTTCTTCACCAGCGGGCTTTTCTTCATCATCGTCGGCGCCGGCCTGATCTATATGGCACAGGCCTACATGTCCACGAACCACGCGGGCATTACCTTCGTCTGGGTAGTTCTGGGGGTCGCCCTGATGCTCTATGGAACGGGCACGCAGGGTATGGGGCAGTTCAATTCCGGTGCCGGCTACAACGTGGCAATTGCGGGAGGCGCTGGCATAGTCGCCTTCGCGGTAGCCTTCGGGATCATCCAATACTCCGCTAAGATGCGCGATGCTTTCCAGCCGGAACGCAAGTTTGTGCGCGTGCTTGTGCAAGGCGGTGACGGTGTCACCGACGTGAGCCAGTACGCGGCTCTCTTCGAGATGGACGGCTCGCCCGTCCCTGCCGCGCGGAAAGGGCGTAATCTGGAAGTTTTCGTTCCATATCTGCCCTTCGAGGTTTCAAAATCGGAAGGCGATCCGTCGCCACGCGTGGAGGTCGACGACAAGGGGATGTGCCCAACGCCCGAAAACCGCGAGGCTGCGCGCAAATTGGATCAGCGCGCCGCCGCGAAGCTGATTTCAGCCGACTTCTACAGAGTGCAGTCGACCAGCAATGCCGATACCTTGCTTCCCGCGGCAAAAGCCGAATTTCTCATCAGGCTTGATGAGCGCATCTTCAGGAGCAACGACGGAGGTATCGACTATCCCGCCTATCCAGTTCGAATCTGTGTGAACCTCCAGCAGGTCGAGCGGGCTAAGGAGCTGATCGCCACCAGTCGCTTGGTCGACAACGCGAAACCGAGCGCCAAGACACTCAAGCCAAATTTCCCGCCCCCGTTGATAGAGGCCCAATGAAATCCTTCACGATCGTTCTCGCTTCGCTGGCGCTGATGACACTGGGAGGTCGCGCTGCTTTCGCGCAGGACCGCGCCGTCTGCGCGCAATACGAAAGGGAGGTATCGTCGTCCAGCGGATCGAGCGTGCCGGTTGTTTCCGAATCTCTCCTGACGGACTGGAAGACCGCCGTCGGCTGCCTTGTACCGATCGTCACAGGACTCAAGGATAGTATGAGGGCCGCATCCGTCGGTTCGTCGACCAGGGCCAGATACCTCGCCGCCACGGGGGCCCTGCGGCGGATCGCCACCAAGATTGCGGCCGCCGAGGAGGCCGCCGGCAAGGCCCCTACCGATGGCAGACCGACCAACGGTGATACTATCGCTGGGTATCAGGCCGAATTCCGCAAATGGCAGAGCATCGACACCTTCGCCGTACTTACCGTCGGAGCCCGTAGCGACAACTACGACGTACGCCTCAACTCGATTCTCATCTTGGGCAATGTGATGGACGAGGAATACACTTGCGTCCCACTCGTCCAGCTACTCGACGGCGATCTCGATACGGCCGAGTACGGCGTCAACGCTCGAGCGAACCTGCTCGGCGCGCTGGCCAGGGCGGCACCATTCGTTTACGCGGAGGACTTCACCAACATACGGAATGTCGTCGCGGCGGTAGCAAAGAACGTCAAGGCCGACGATCCCAAGTTCAAGCAGAGCTCGGCCATTCTAGAGAACATAGACCAACGCTTGAATGCTCAGACGGGCAGCAGCAATCGCAGCGTCGGACTGAAGGCGAAGCCCAAGAGCGAATGCGTCAAGTACATGAACGCCTATCCGCCGAACGAACGCATGAAAGCACTAATAAGATACTAGGTACTCACCCCGATTACGGCTACCGTACCGCAACGTCCGGTACCTCTGCAGCTGCGGCGGGCGCTCCGAACCTACGGCGAGCATCGAAAAAGCTGTGACCGCAACAATGGGCGAAGCGCGAAACCCAGATAGTCTCGCTCATAGCGACCACCACCAGCCTGGTCGATCTCGGATGCGATCTTTTGACTGTAGAGCTACAACACGGAACTCTAAACCGTAGAACAGCGATAGGATTCGGTCCAATCTGCAAGACTTCGGCCAATTTCGAGCAGCCGAGCCCAGGCGACTACAGACGTGTGGAATGCCGAACTGGCGAGCGTAAAAACAAAGCTTGACTCAGTGTCGCTCCGGCTTCCTGCGGGCCGTGGGACGAAAGGCGGCATGCCAGGCAACGAGTCCAAATGACCGATGCCGTCAGGTC
This sequence comes from Bradyrhizobium sp. CCBAU 53338, assembly GCF_015291665.1. Classification (NCBI taxonomy): domain Bacteria; kingdom Pseudomonadati; phylum Pseudomonadota; class Alphaproteobacteria; order Hyphomicrobiales; family Nitrobacteraceae; genus Bradyrhizobium; species Bradyrhizobium sp. CCBAU 53338. The sequence continues at coordinate 1,911,693 of NZ_CP030048.1, read as the reverse complement.
TGACGCTGTGTAGTTCGGCTTGATGGCGATGTTTCCGGCGTTCCGCGTACGAGTCGCCGAGTTCTTTCTCGACGATCGTCTTCCAATCACTCGGAGATGTCATCGCGCGTCCTTTCCCAAATCGCGTTCCGTCGAGGGGCGCAGTCACTCGAACTCCACAATCAGCGCATCCACGGCCAGCGTCGCGCCGGCGCTGGCGTGGACCTTCTTCACCGTGCCGTCGCGCTCGGCGCGCAGCACGTTCTGCATCTTCATGGCTTCGACCACCGCCAGCGTCTCGCCGGCCTTAACCTCCTGCCCTTCGCTCACCGCGATCGAGACCACGAGGCCGGGCATCGGACAGAGCAGCTTCTTGCCGCTGTCGGACGCCGTCGTCACCGGCATCAGGCGAGCCGAGGCAGCCTCGGCTTCGGTCCAGACATAGACCGGCACCTCGACGCCCTGATGGGCAAGACGGATACCATTCGGAACCGGCCGTGCCTGCACCGCGACGAAATGGCCGTCGATGGTGCCCTGCCAGACCGGATCGCCCGGCTTCCACGGCGACTGCAGCAGATGGGCATTGCCCGCCTTGCCTTCGGCATCGAGGAAGCGGATCGCGATCGCCTCGCCCTCGCGCGCGACCTCGAGCTGGATCTCCTGGCGGTCGAGCCACACCGCGCGGCGACGCTCGCGCTGCACGACGCGGCCGCCCATCTGGCCGGAGATCTGGCGCCTGCGCTCGCCGAGCACGTGATCGATGGCGGCGCCGACCGCGGCGATCCGCCGGGCAACCTCGCCCTCGGGCACGCGCACCGAAAAGCCCTTGGGGAATTCTTCGGCGATAAAGCCGGTGGAGAGCCGGCCCTCGCGCCAGCGCGGATGATGCATCAGCGCGGACAGGAACGGGATGTTGTGACGGATGCCCTCGACATAGAAGGAATCCAGCGCGGTGGCCTGCGCCTCGATCGCGGCGGCGCGCGACGGGGCATGGGTGACCAGCTTCGCGATCATCGGATCGTAATGGATCGAGATCTCGCCGCCCTCCTGCACGCCGGTGTCGTTGCGCACGGTGATGCCGTCCTTGCTCACCTCAGCCGGCGGACGATACTTCACCAGGCGCCCGATCGAGGGCAGGAAGTTGCGGAACGGGTCTTCGGCATAGAGGCGGGATTCGACGGCCCACCCCGTGAGCGTGACGTCCTTCTGCGCAATGCCGAGCTTTTCGCCGGCGGCGACGCGGATCATCTGCTCGACGAGGTCGATGCCGGTGACGAGCTCGGTCACGGGATGCTCGACCTGGAGACGGGTGTTCATCTCAAGGAAGTAGAAGCTCTTGTCCTGCCCTGCGACAAATTCGACGGTGCCGGCGGAATCGTAATTCACGGCCTTGGCGAGTGCGACCGCCTGCTCGCCCATCTTGCGGCGGGTGGTCTCGTCGAGCAGCGGCGACGGCGCTTCCTCGATGACCTTCTGGTTGCGGCGCTGGATCGAGCATTCGCGCTCGCCGAGATAGATCACGTTGCCGTGCTTGTCGCCCAGCACCTGGATCTCGATGTGGCGGGGATCGACGATGAACTTCTCGACGAAGACCCGGTCGTCGCCGAACGAGGCCTTGGCCTCGGCCTTGGCGAGGTTGAAACCTTCGGCGACCTCGCCCTTCGAATGCGCGATGCGCATGCCCTTGCCGCCGCCGCCGGCGGAGGCCTTGATCATCACGGGATAGCCGATCTCGTCGGCGATGCGGACCGCGTGCTTGTCGTCCTCGATCACGCCGAGATAGCCCGGCACGGTCGAGACCTTGGCCTTGGCGGCCGCCTTCTTGGATTCGATCTTGTCGCCCATCGCGGCGATCGCGCCCGGGTTCGGGCCGATGAAGACGATGCCCGCAGCTTCCAGCGCGCGCGGAAACGCCTCGCGCTCGGACAGGAAGCCGTAGCCGGGATGCACGGCCTCGGCGCCGGTCTTGCGGCAGGCGTCGACGATCTTGTCGATCAGAAGGTAGCTCTCGGCTGCCGCCGGCGGGCCGATCAGGACCGCCTCGTCGGCCATCTCGACATGCAGGGCGTCGCGGTCGGCCTCTGAATAGACCGCAACCGTCTCAATTCCCATCCGGCGGGCGGTCTTGATGACCCGGCACGCGATTTCGCCGCGATTGGCGATCAGAATTTTTTTGAACACTGCTATCTCACAACGGCAAATTATCATGCTTCTTCGCGGGCATCTCCACCTTCTTGTCCTTCAGCATCGCCAGCGCCCGCGCGATCCGCCGCCGTGTCGAGTGCGGCATGATGACGTCGTCGATGTAGCCGCGTTCGGCCGCGATGAAGGGTGAGAGGAAGCGGTCTTCGTATTCCTTGGTGCGGGCGGCGATCTTGTCGGGATCGCCGATGTCGCCGCGGAAGATGATCTCGACCGCGCCCTTGGCGCCCATCACCGCGATCTGGGCGGTCGGCCAGGCGTAGTTCATGTCCGCGCCGATTTCCTTCGACGCCATGACGTCGAAGGCGCCGCCATAGGCCTTGCGGGTGATGATGGTCACCAGCGGCACCGTGCATTGCGAGTAGGCGAACAGCAGTTTCGCGCCGTGCTTGATCAGGCCGCCATATTCTTGGCTCGTGCCCGGCAGGAAGCCGGGCACGTCGACGAAGGTGACGATCGGGATGTTGAAGGCATCACAGAAGCGGACAAAGCGCGCCGCTTTCCGCGAGGCGTCAGAGTCGAGCACGCCGGCCAGCACCATCGGCTGGTTGGCGACGAAGCCGACGGTGCGGCCCGCGATGCGGCCAAAGCCGGTGACGATGTTCTTCGCAAACACGTCCGCGATCTCGAAGAAATCGCCCTCGTCCACGACCTTCAGGATCAATTCCTTCATGTCGTAGGGCTTGTTCGGATTGTCAGGGATCAGCGTGTCCAGGGACATGTCGACCCGGCCGATGTCGTCGAAGCTCGGCCATTCCGGCACGCCGTCGGTGTTGTTGGACGGCAGGAAGTCAATCAGGCGGCGCATCTGCAAGAGCGTCTCGACGTCGTTCTCGAAGGCGCCGTCGGCGATCGAGGAGCGCGTGGCGTGCACCGAGGCGCCGCCGAGCTCCTCCGCCGTGACGACCTCATTGGTGACGGTCTTCACCACGTCCGGGCCGGTGACGAACATGTAGCTGGTGTTCTTCACCATGAAGATGAAGTCGGTCATCGCAGGCGAGTAGACGTCGCCGCCGGCGCAGGGGCCCATGATGACGGAGATCTGCGGGATCACGCCCGAGGCGAGCACGTTGCGGCGGAACACGTAGGAATAGCCCGCGAGCGCGGCGACGCCCTCCTGGATGCGGGCGCCGCCCGCGTCATAGAGGCCGATGATCGGCGACCGCGCCTTCATCGCCATGTCTTGCAGCTTGGTGATCTTCAGCGCATGGGTCTCGGACAGCGAGCCGCCGAACACGGTGAAATCCTTGGCGAACACGAAGGTCTTGCGGCCGTTCACGGTGCCCCAGCCGGTGACGACGCCGTCGCCGGGGACCTTGGTCTTCTCCATCCCGAATTCGGTCGAGCGGTGCTCGACGAACATGTCGAACTCCTCGAACGAGCCCTTGTCGAGCAAGAGCTCAATGCGCTCCCGAGCGCTCAGCTTGCCCCGAGCGTGCTGCGCCTCGATGCGCTTCTCCCCGCCGCCGAGCCTGGCCCCGGCGCGTCTATCTTCGAGTTCAGCCAATGTAGTCACGGCAGCGTACTTCCTCACAATTCAGGTGCGATTTGGTGTGAAACCGAGAAAAGCGCTTTGTACGGAACGAATGCGACGCAACAGTCTTTCCGCCGATGGTGCGACAATTGCCCGCAACTATACCCGTCAGCTTCGGCCCCAGGCTGTAGGTCCCGGATGCATCGGCTCGATCAGTCACTATGAAAAAGCACTATTCGAGGCAAGCAGCGTGATCGCGGCGTGTTTCGGATCAGCGACTTGTGCGGGTTACCCTAGGTACGCGAACGGTAGGCCACGATCGCATGCGCTCGCCGATGGAAAATCCCGTCGAGTTCGGGGAGAGCTCAGTGACCGCCCCCTCGGGCCTTGATGTAACTGTCGAGGCTCACGGTCGGATATCGGTTCGCCACGGCCGGCAAGGTGACGATGGGCTCTCTTAATCTCTAGAAGCCCATGATGGACCTCGTTATTGCAAACTGACTGGGCCAGTAGCGTTCGTATTTCGGCAGATCGTCCGCCACGTCCGCCACTCGACGGTTGTAGAACGCATGTAGCCGGATCGGTGGGAGCAAATCCTGTTCGGTGAAGAGGGCCGAGGGTATGAACACCAATCGCTGGGGGCCGGCTCGCATCGTCTCCATGGCGGGCTTGCCGCACCTCCTGCAGCGACCGCGATTGAGGTTGGGAGGCAACGATCGATATTTCGTAAACACGAGAGCTTCCGTTCCCTTCATGACAATCTGGCGCGACCTCAACACCGAAACATCGGAAAAGGCCTGTCCCGTAAAGTCCTGGCAGAACGTGCAGTGGCAAACGAAGCGGGTGACGGGGGCTTTGCGGGTCTCGAATGAGAAGGTACCGCAGGTACAACTGCCGTGGAAATGCGTGTGGTCGTGACGGGCCATGGTTCTGAACCTGACAAAGGTGGAAATGTCGCTTTAGCGCAGCACGAAGCCGATGATGCGCTCGGCCATCTTGCCGAAAGGCGGTCGCAACAACGTTGAGCCATTCCAACGGCCCTGTTCGTAGATGCCTTTCGCATGGCTCAATCGGCGGAAGCCTTCGATGCCGTGATATGCACCGATGCCACTGGCGCCAACGCCGCCGAACGGCAAGTCGTCCTGAGCGATGTGCAGGATCGTGCCATTGATGGTGACGTTGCCGGAAACCGTGCCATCAAGTACCTTGCGTTGCGCCGCCTTGTCGCGGCCGTAGTAGTAGAGCGCCAGCGGCCGTGGCCGAGCGTCGACGAACTCAATTGCCTCCTCGATCGTCCGGTAGGTGAAGACCGGTAGGATCGGGCCAAAAATCTCCTCACGCGCGATCGTCATGTCATCGGTGACTCCGAGGACAACTGTCGGCCGCATCGCACGCGGGTGCGCGCCCCGGCCCTCACGTCCCATCAGGCGAACGGTCGCCCCCTTGTCGCGCGCGTCCGTCAGCAGTCCCGTCAGTCGCGTGAGATGGCGATCGTTGAGGATCCAAGTATAGTCGTCGCCCGACGGACCATCGGGGTAGGCAGAGACGACTGCCGCGTCGTAGGCAGCCAGGAAGGTCTGTAGATCGTCCTCGTGAACAAGCGCATAGTCCGGCGCGATGCAGGTCTGCCCGCCGCTGATCAGCTTCCCGTACACGATGCCAGCGCTGGCATGGTCGAGCGGATGGCCTTTTTCGATGATCACGGGCGATTTGCCGCCCAGCTCGAGCGTCACCGGTACCAAATGCTGGCTGGCCGCTTGCATAACCTTGCGGCCTACCGGGGTGCTGCCGGTGAAGATCAGGTGATCGAAGGGCAGCGCGGAGAATGTCATGCCGACGGAAGCGTCCCCGTTTACCACCGCAACTTGGTCGGTCGGGAAGACGGTCTCCAAAATGTTTTCGACTAGCGCGTTAGTCTTTGGCGTGAATTCCGACGGCTTCAACATGACACGGTTCCCCGCTGCGACGGCAGTGACGAGTGGCATCAGCGCTAGGTAGACCGGGTAATTCCAAGGCGCCATGACCCCGACGACGCCGAGCGGCTGGTACTGGACGCGGGCAGATCCGAACCGCATGTGCAGCGCGACGTGTCGCTTTTCCGGACGCATCATGCGGGGCAGCCGACTGCGGAGATAATCGATCCCGAAAATAAGCCCCGCCAGCTCCATTATGCCCGTCTCGTGGCGCGAGCGGTGACCGAAATCGCTATTAATGGCAGCTTCGATCTTGCTGCGGTTCGCGATCAAGGCGGTTCTGAGACGCGAAAGATCGGATCGCCGTTCTGCGAGGGATGGCACGCCCTTGCGGCGGAAGGAGGAGCGCTGAAGGGCAAGAACGTCGGCAGGTTGGAGAGTTGTGATTGCGTTCACGACAAATCCTGATGTGGCTGTAGAAACATTTGCATTTGTTATGGTGTCAACCACCAGATTAGGATCCATGAAACGCCGGGCTACTGCTGCCAGCCGGCCGGTCCATTTCAAACATTCGGTCCTCAGTGACCTCCACATAGTCACCGCCGCGTCCTGCCCTCAGGATCGGATGTGCAAGCGCTGTCTGATAGACGCCATCCTTTATCAGGGCCTTATCTATGTAAACGGCCACAACTTCGCCGAGGACTAGCCAGCCTTCGACTGACTCTCCCTTCCAGTTCTTGAACTTCACGATTTCGGTAACCTTGCATTCCATCGCCGCACGGCTTTCTCGCACGCGCGGGACGCTGACGTGACGACTGGGCACCGTTGCCAGTCCGGCTAACTCAAATTCGCTTACGCCGCGCGGCAAGGGGGCCGCTGTCTTGTTCATCTGTTCGCCGAGATCCTTCGTGACAAGATTCCAGACGAACTCCTTCGTCTCGGAGGCGTTCTGAACGCTATCCTTCCAAGCAATGGACGCGAAGCCGAGGATCGGTGGATCGTAATTGAAAGCGTTGAAGAAGCTGTATGGCGCCAGATTTAGCTGCCCTTGCGCGTTTTGAGACGAGATCCAACCAATGGGACGCGGCGCAATGATCGCGTTGAACGGATTGTGCCTAAGTCCATGCCCTTTGGACGGTTCGTAATAGTGTATGTCATCAAGGTCCACGATCTGTTATCTCCCGTTGTTTGGGTCGCCATGAGTTGCATACTTGATGCAGGCTTCTGAGGTTTGAAGGCTTGGACGATCTCACTTACGTGTCGCCTCAAGCGCGATGCACACATGCGGAGTCTGAGGCGACTCAATGGACTCTGTCGTCGGTCAAGATATCTCCAAATCTCTCCCATCCGCTTCCTTGGAAGCGGATAAGCTGAAGACTATTGACCGGCGAATAGTTCGTCGGACTCGTGCTTATTGTGATGCCAGGAATCGAAGTGTCGAGTTGGACGTTCTTGAGGTTGGCAGCCTGCCGCATGACGTTCTCTCGTGTGAGATCATCGCCGCATTGCTTCAAGACCTGACTCATGAGCTGGCCGACGTTGTACCCGAACTGGTAGTTCTGGTCCGCCTTGTTAGCGTCAGGCATCCATCTCGACAGAAAGGAAAGATAGGCGGTCATGCCGGGATCGTTTGCCCAAGCCGGGTCACTTGGATCTTTCAACGAAGTCCCGGATATGATGCCTTGCGCACTATCCAAACCCGCAGGCACGATGGTCGCGTTTAAATTGGCGGATACGCCAGGAATGAAGTGGAGCGGAGACCAACCAATCTGGGCAGCTCGCTTGATGCTCTGCGCTGCGAATTTTGGAATGGCAAAGCTGAACAGCGTCGTGGCGCCGGAACTCTTGAGAAGAGGAATCTGGGAGTCGATGGTTGGTTGGGTCACTTCATAGGAAACTTCTGCAACAATCATGCTTACGTTGCTTCCTAAGCCCTCTTTTAGGCCCTTTAGTAGCTCCTTCCCAAAGTCGTCGTTCTGATAAAGCACAGCGATCTTTTCGTCAGGCCGTGTTTTCAAAAGATAACGCGCGTAAATGTAGGCTTCGCTGACGTAGCCCACACCAGCTGATGCCATAGTCCAAGGAAAGTTCTTGGGATCACTCCATCTGCTTGCGTTCGAGGCAGGAAACAGGTGCGGTATCTTCTTGGCATTCAGATATTTTTGGATCGCTGCATTCGAAGGCGTTCCCATGGGGCTGAGCATGAATAACACTTCATCACTTTCGACTAGACGCCTTACCTGCTCCACAGCCTTCGGCGGACTATATCCGTCATCGTAACTGATGAAATTGAGCTTTCTCCCATTGAGGCCTCCGGCCTCATTGATCATGCTGAAATACGCCGCTGTAGCTTTGCCAATATTTGCGTAAGCGGACGCGGGACCGCTATACGGCATCATGTTGCCGATTTTGATTTCAGTGTCATTGGCGCCTGCGTCGTATTTTTTTTGCGCGGAAGCAACCCCAACAGATAACGCCAAGGACATTGTTGCCAGCAAGAGTGGGCGACCGGTCATAACTTTCCTCCGAGTGTTTACCCGCCGGCATTATTTGCTGGTCTAATTTGCTGCCATCTATAGTTCTTTTTTAGAACCCGTCAAGTGAGCTGGTTCAGCCCGCGACGCTTCCAGCAATCCCTCAAGCGCTATCCTTGGTGGGCAGGACCCCGTCGGGGAGCAGCTTATTGCGTGACCGACTTGCGGAGCATTGCTTCCAGCAGCGCTTCCGTTGTGACGCCTTTTTGCGATTGGGCGATGATCTTGCCGAGCCTGCCATCAAGCAGGAGCACGCTAAAACCATGGGCCAACGACCAGGCTGCCGCGACCGCCGCGGCGTGATCGAACGATAAAGGTCTCTTCTCTGGATGACCAGGGACGCACTCGTCGGCGAGCCCTGCAAAGGACGCGTTGACCGCCTCCTGCAACGACGGCCGCGACATATCGAGCCTCTCGATGCGGAACATCAGGCCGTACATTGCCGGTTGGTCCTGCGCATATGCAATATGCGCCCGCACCTGCGCTAGTCTCCTTTCTGTCGGCGTTTTGCCGGTGGTGCCGGCCGCAGCAATCCTGGCGTTTAAGCGTCGAAAACTCATTGCTGCGAGTTCGCTGACGAGCCCCGCGAGATCGCCGAAATGATGCCTCGGAGCTGCGTGCGAGACGCCCGCCTCGCGGGCCACTGCACGTAGTGTCAGCCCAGCAAGTCCGTCGCGTATGAGCACGCGCTCAGCCGCAATCAGCAACGCTTCATCGAGTGATCCATGATGATAGGGAATAGCGCCGCCGCGGCTACGCTTTGTCACCCTGGGCTGCTGTGCGGCCTTTGCCATTCCGCCTGCCAGCGAGGTTGAAGGGTCTTGACTGACTGGATGCCCGGCCACTGTCCACCTTGATCATCCACAGCTTGGATAAGTTCTATTTTAGAACGAGTCAAGGCGGCCGTTTTATGGTCCCTGCGTTGCGTTTCCGGCGATGTCGATCTTCAGAAAGTAGAACGGAATACCTGGCGAGCTCAGCCGTTGAAGTATGCTCCGGCGATGACGGGCATAGTAGTTCGCATCGACGCCAAGCATCGTAGCGCGCGCTTTGCGAAGAGTATCCACAATTCAGGCATACCCGGCACTCTCTCCTCGGTGCTCTCTAGAGATGAGTGATCAATGGCGGTCCTAACGCTGCAGACGCAAGCCGGCGCTCTTCACTTGACCTCGCCCGATCGGCTTTTGGTGCTGATCGTGCGGAAGCGGCTCGGCCCGGAAAATCCGGCCGCCGCTTTCGCGGATCGGCAGGTTGCCGAGTGGCTCCCCTGTGTCATTATCGACGATGCAGTCCTTCAGCTCGCTAGGCTCGAAACAATGTTCTGATCCCCATTGCCACAAGGCGACTAGGACCATCGAGAGCTTCTCGCCTCTTTCTGTGAGAATATAGCGGTTGAACGCCGTACCCTCGATCGGTTCAATGGCAAAGATCCCGTGCGAGACCAGCTTTTTCAAGCGAGCGGACAGCAGATTCTTTGCGATTCCGAGCTCGTTCTGGAATTCCCCGAAGCGCTGGGCCCCATTGAAGGCATTGCGGATGATGAGTAACGACCACCAATCGCCTATGGCCTCCAAGGACCTCGCGATTCCGCAGCTCGCCTGAACTGTATCGACCCGCCCTTTCATTAGAACACTTTGCCTATCCACTCGAAAGAAACGAGGTCGCAAAATTAGACCATATGCGCCATGTGTCTGGAGTTTCCGAAGAAGAAATGCTCGGGTGACAAGCTCAGCTAAACCGCGCTTTCGATGCCCTTTTCTAGCTCGCCAGGCGTACGGCTTTGTTTACGACCATCTTCTTGATGGCAGCTTCATCGTAGCCGAGCTCGATCAGGACTTCCTGCGAGTGCTCGCCGATCCGCGGGGCCGGCCCGGCAATCTTCGATTCGTTGAGCTCGAACCGCGCAGCGGGCTTGGGCTGGCGCACCTTTCCAACGGTGGGCTGATCAATCTCGGCGATCAAACCGCGCGCGATGACCTGTTCGTTGTGAATGATCTCGGACCGCCGCAAGATCGGAGCGCAAGGCACGTCGGCCGCGTCAAGTCGCTCGAGCCAATCGGCAGTAGTGCGCTGACTGATGTATTCTTGCATTCTGTTGATGCGAGCGGTGGCGTTCACGCTACGCCCGGCGGGACTAGCGAAGCGCTCGTCTTTGGCGAGCTCGGGGTCCCCCGTCGCCTGGCAAAATCCCTGCCATTCCGAGTCCGAGATTGTACCGCAGGTGAGATAGCCGTCGCTCGTCTTGAATACGAGATCGGGTCGGTCGTTAGGGTCGCTTGAGTTTGCCTCTGAACCGACGACCGTGTATTGGCTCATGCTTTCCGGCCAGAGGTAAGAAATCATCGTGTCCAGCATCGCGACCTGGATATAGTCGCCATTCCCGGTCTTTTCCCTGGCATAGAGCGCGGCGGCCACCGCCTGAGCGGTCATTACCGCGGTGGTCTTGTCGCAAACGATCGTGCGGATCATCTGCGGCCGGTTAGTCACAGGCTGCGACTGGATATCGGCAAAGCCTGACAGACCCTGGATGATCGGGTCGTAGACCCGCTTTTTAACGTAAGGACCCGTGTCCCCCACACCGCTGATCGACACGTAGATCAGGCGCGGATGACGTCGACGCAATTCCTCGACGCCAAGGCCTAGGCGTTCCATGGTGCCCGGCCGAAAGTTCTGCACCAGCACGTCGGCCTTGGCGACCAGCTTCGCCAGCACCTCGCGCCCCGAGTCGCTCTTGACGTCGATGGCGAGCGAGCGCTTACCGCGGTTGGAGGAAATGAAAAGCGCCGAGAACTCACCTTTCTTATCGATGGCCGCACGGCTTCGGCGGGTGATGTCGCCGCTGATGGGCTCGATCTTGATTACGTCGGCGCCTTGATCCGCGAGAAACATGGTGGCGAATGGACCGGACACGACGCCCGTCAGATCGAGCACGCTTACGCCTTTGAGTGGACCGGGCATGGCTTCTTCCTCTTCCTTCTCGCCTGACTAGCGGAGTTGACCGTTTCGTTTAGCCAGCCTTGGCCAGCCTACTCTTCTGCGTGACGATCTCTTTTTCGACGTCCCGGAGGTAGTCCTTGCCGTTGACCCCGGCCTTGATAGATGCACCCCGAAGAGCACCGGCACGTCTCGAATTTCACGCCAGCGCGGCGCTCATTCGAAGGAATGACGAGCTCGGCCAGATACGCGTTCGAACTACCGAAATCGAACTGAAATTCAAGCCGACTCGTCACCAATGTCCTTCCTCTCATCCGAACTGACGTCGTGTCTATAGTTCTAAAACAGCACTGTCAACCGTTACCGCGTACCCCCGGGCATTCGGCCAAATGTCGGGAACCACATTCGTATGCGTTCCTATTTGGAATTGATTAGGCCAGCCCTTCTTACGTATTGTGGGATGAGGTCCGGTTCGCGAGCGAAGAGCTGCTTTCGCGAGTGATGGGCAACCACTTTGTCTGCAGCGGGATTGCCGGGCACCTTCGGAGCGTTGAAGAAACTAGTGCGTTTCCTCTCAAAGCCCTTTCATACCGCAGGATCGTTCCGGACTCGCCGCTGGTGTCTGCGCCATGGCGTACTCCGCGAGTGCCGTGATCGTCAGCGATGGATTGACTCCGGGATTTGCCGGCATCGCCGCGCCGTCGCACACGAGCAGGTTTTGATAACCGAAGACGCGGAGCTGACGATCAATTACGCCGCTCGCCGCGTCAGCGCCGATCACGGCGCCGCCGAGTAGATGCACTGTAGTCGGTATGTTGCCCAGCGCCTCGAGCAAGTTGCTTTGGGCGATGCCGCCCGTGTGATCGGCCAGCCACTGGGCCGCCTGATTGCCGCTCTCGATGTAGGTCGGGTTCGGTTTATCGAGGTTCTGTGCGGTGGCAAGCCGATAGCCGCGGCCGAACCAGCGTTTCTTGGCGCGTAGCGTGATCGCATTGTCGAGAGCCTGCATTACCAAAAGCATCACCGCGTGCCGGCTCCAGCCCAGGGGCAATAACGTCCTGAGCCCCAGAACCGGGTGCATCAACATGCTACCCACCCATTTCAATGGTCGCGTTGCAGGCGTTCCCTTGCCAACCAACACCGTGTAGAGCCCGCCTATGAAGTCGGCGTTGCGGCCATAGGTGACAAACTCGATGTGGGTGTCACGGTTGACGTGCACGCTGCAGCTGGTGGCGACGTCATTCCATGTCTTGCGATCATCCGGCAGTCGCACCGCGAGAATCGATTCACTGTTGGTACGCACCAGCTCACCCAGACGATCGCTAACTTTTGGCAGAGAGCCGCCGTGCTTGCAGTTAGCCAGCAGTTCGTTGGTCCCGAGTGAGCCGCCGGCGAAGACCACGCCCCGCGCCGTATGGGTCTGCCGGCCGCGAGCGAACCAGGCACCAGGGCGCTCGCTTGTCACGCGGTAACCTTCGCTACCGTCGGCCGCACCGAGCGGGCTAACGTCAACGACCTCTCGCTCTGCCAGGATTTTCGCGCCGCGCTTTTCGGCGAACCACAGGTAGTTCTTAACAAGCGTGTTCTTAGCGCCGACGCGGCAACCCACCATGCAGGCGCCGCAACGCGTGCACCCGGTCCGGTCGGGCCCTTCTCCCCCGAAGTAAGGATCTTCGACTGTCTTGTTCGGTTCGCCAAAGTACACGGCGCAAGGCGTACGGGTGAACGTGCCTTCGGTTCCAAAGTGACGCGCCATCTCGCGGATCAGTTGCTGATTGACCGAGTCGAATGGCACGGGCGTCACGCCAAGCATCTGCTCGGCCGTGTCGTAATGGGGCTGCAGAAGCTCGTTCCAGCTGCCGAGCGCGGACCACTGCGCATTCTCGAAGAACTCGGACTTGGCGCGATAGAGCGTGTTGGAGTACACGAGGCTGCCGCCACCGACGCCCGCGCCACTGAGGGCAAAGACGTGTCGAAACAGAGCCATCCGCAATATTCCCTTCAGGCCCAGCATTGGAGCCCAAACGAACTTGCCCAAATCCCAGGTGGACTTAGGGAAATCCTGGTCGCGATAGCGCCTGCCTCGTTCCAGCACGCCGACACGATAGCCCTTCTCCGCAAGGCGTAGCGCCGAGACGCTGCCGCCAAACCCGGAGCCTATGACAAGCCAATCGTAGTCAAACTTCGTATTCCTCAAAACGCCCCACTTTCAGCTCAACCGCAGTCGCGCCAAGCGTGGTTGGGCCTGCAAAAGCCGGGTTTCTCCCGGAAGAACTTTTCAGCGGCCGCGCTCCGACTGATTCGTTTGCTCCAGCGCGAAGGAGAACGAGCGTCAACGCACGAGCGCCTATCTCATTGCAAGGCGCCACGCAGCCCGGCGGCAGAGTATTCGCATGCGGTAGTCACAGGAATCGATCGCCACACTGATCGCTTCAGCAACAGTTCGCATGAAAATGGCGTACTAGGAGGCGCCTCGTCCAATCCTGATGATGCGCATCGCTATGCTAGTTGCTATCGGCAGTCATCACATCACCGAACTGTTCCCAGCTGGTCCCAGTCCAACGTTGCAGCCGCATTTGCGTGTAAGCCATGCTATTGTCGGGGCCCGTATTGATGACTACGCCAGGCAACACGGTCGGCAAGACGAGGCCGTGGATACTTCGCGACTGTTTCACGATGTTTTCGCGTGACAGATCGTTTCCGCACTGCTTGAGCACCTGCTCAAGGAGCTGACCAAGTTGCGTGCCGAATACGTAATTCCCGTCGCCGATGTCGGCCCCTGGAAGATACTTGGCGAAGTACTCACGATACCACTTCATGCCAGGGTCGTCGGCCCACTGCTTATCTGCCACATCTTTCGTCATGGTCGCTGCGACGACCCCCGTCGCCCTCTCCGGCCCTGCCGGTACAATGGTGGAAGAGACCGAGCTTGAGACAAAGTTGAGAACGATGAGTGGCTTCCAGCCAATCTCGTCTGCCTTTCTGATCGCTTGGGCCGCGAATTTGGGCGTGCCCGCAAGTAGCAAAGCCTCCGCTCCTGAGGCTTTGAGGGTAACTACATGCGAATCTATTGTCGGCTCTGAAACTTCATAGGACGACAGAACGACTTTCTTATCGAACTCATCTTTAAAATGGCTCCTAAACGCTTGAACGAAATCTTTGCCCAGATCATCGTTCTGATACAGGACCGCGATTTTCGCGTTAGGGCGCACTTGAGAGATATATTTCGCGTATATTCTTCCCTCGGTGAAATAGCTGGTTATCGCCGTAGTCGTCATCGGAAATTCGTTGAAATTCGTAAACCGAGTAACTCCGCTAACGACGAATAGATGGGGGATCTTCTTCGCGTTCACGTATTTGATGGTAGCGCTGATACCCGGCGTGCCGAGCGGCCCGAACAGAAAAGCGACCTCGTCGCTTTCGATCAACTTCCGGGTTTGCTCCACAGTCTTCGGCGGACTGTAGGCATCGTCGTACAGGATCAAGTTGATCTTGCGTCCGTTGATGCCGCCATCATCATTTATCCTCTTCACATACGCCATCATGCCTTTGCCGGTGTTGCTGAGCGACGAGGCAGGTCCGCTGAATGGGTAAGTCGCTCCGATCTTGATCTCGCTTTCAGTCACGCCCGGCGTTTGAGCCATAGCTGAGCTCGCCATCGAGAGCGAAAGCAAAATGGTGAGCGCAAGTGTCCTGGACATGAAATCTCCCTTGGCAACACTTTGTTTTGGTTAGTCGTCGCTACTTTCGCCGGCCCCGCGAATGGCGAAAGCGACGCCCTCTGGTGGAGCGCAAAGGCCCATCCAGCTCGAAGCCCGGACACTAGAGCTAGGCTGCCCAATCAGGTGCCCAGCCGCTGCAGCATAGTAGTTCTATTTTCAAACTGTCAAGCGGCCTGTCAGCTTCGCGATTTTTGCAAACTAGTTAAGTTGCGGGTTTACAGGCGGGCATGCGGGTATTATTGCTTCCGTATCAAATTAGAACTAACGGAGGAACTATGGCGACCAGCCGCGGGGTAGCGATCTTAGTGGGTGCGGGCGATGCGATTGGAGCGGCCGTAGCTCGGCGCTTCGCCGAGGGCGGGTATACGATCTGTATCTGCCGTCGCGACGGCACCAAATCGCAGGGCCTTGTCGATGAATTGAAGGCTGCCGGCCACGATATACATGCCATCAGCGTCGATGCGCGGCAGGAATCAGAGGTGCAGGCCCTCTTCGCACGGGTGGAAAAGGAAATCGGACCCATTGAGGTCTGCTTGTTCAATGCCGGCTCCAACGTGAACAAACCCCTCCTCGAGACCACCGAAAAGCTGTTCTTCAAAGCTTGGGAGCTTGCTTGCTACGCCGGCTTTCTGGTGGGGCGTGAAGCGGCACGCTACATGGTGGAGCGCGGACGCGGCACAATCCTCTTCACCGGCGCGACTGCAAGCGTCCGCGGCGGCGTCGGCTTTACAGCCTTCTCGTCTGCTAAATTTGGCTTGCGTGCAGTCGCACAGGCGATGGCCCGAGAGTTGGGCCCTAAGAATATCCATGTCGCGCACCTGATCATCGATTCTGGCGTCGATAGCCCAGCGATCCATCAGCGGATGAAGGCGGCCGCCGGGATTGAGGCAAGCGATATTCCCGCGGACAGCCTGGCAAAAACTACGTCGATCGCCAACGCTTACTTGTTCGTGCATCAGCAAAGTCGAGACGGCTGGACACATGAATTGGATCTGCGCCCGTCAGTGGAGAAATGGTGATGATGCAATCTCCAGAGCTGACATTGTGGGGCGTTGGCACAAGCCGGACGGTGCGTGCACACTGGGCACTGCACGAACTGGGCTTGCCCTACGAGACGAAGCCGATCGGCCCACGAACTGGTGAAACCAAGACGGCGGAATACACGAAGCTCAATCCCCGCCAAAAGATTCCGCTCCTGCAGGACGGCGACTTCTGCATCGGGGAGAGCGCGGCGATCGTAGCCTATCTCGCGCGCACGTATCCCGCACCTGGTAGGACTCTGATGCCGGAGACACAGCGCGAGTACGCGGCTTGGCTCGAGTGGTGTTTCTTCATTGTGACCGAGCTTGATTCGACGAGCCTCTACGTAATGCGTCGCCACAGTGCCAATGCACTGGGCCCGATCTACGGAGTGGCGCCCGAAGTAGTTGCGAAGGCGGCCGAATATTTCTGCCAACAGCTCCGCCATGTGGAGGTGGCGCTCGGAGACGGTCGCACTTACCTGATGGGCGACCGATTCACCAGCGCCGATATTCTCTTAACGACATGTCTGGACTGGGCAGTCGCATATGGCATCAATATCTGCGATAACGCCCACCCATATCTTGAACGCATGCATCAGCGAACGGCCTACCAGAGCAGTGCGGCTGCGAACTTTCCGGCCGCACCGATCGTGCCCGCAGCGGGCGCGAGCTGAAGCTTTGAGGGTCCAAACAACAGTGCGAGCCGCCTTGTCGCCGATCATTTTACCGATGGCGCAATCGTCATAGCCGAGCTCGCACTGCACTTCCATCGAATGCTTGCCATTGCGCGCGCCGGACCGCCGATTGTGGCCTCGTTAACCTCGAAGCGGGTGACCGGCCTTGGCTGTCGTATACGCCCAACGTTCCGGGTTCGGGCTCGCTGACGATGCCCCGTGCCACCACCGCCTGCTCGTTGTGGATGATCTCGGGCAGCGCGTGATCGGCGCGCACGGCACGTAAGCAATATCGAGCCGCTCCAACCGCTCAGCATTGGTGTACTCGCCGATCGATTGGCTATCCGGTATATCGTGTTGATTCAGCGATCAACTGACGTTTTTCCGA
The DNA here is from genome assembly GCF_015291665.1 of Bradyrhizobium sp. CCBAU 53338. Lineage (NCBI taxonomy): Bacteria > Pseudomonadati > Pseudomonadota > Alphaproteobacteria > Hyphomicrobiales > Nitrobacteraceae > Bradyrhizobium > Bradyrhizobium sp. CCBAU 53338. The sequence continues at coordinate 1,894,851 of NZ_CP030048.1, read as the reverse complement.
ACTGTCTCGCTTGAGTTGACCTGGACTGGCGGGCCGGACAATGAGCCCGCCTCGCCGGCGTCGGCCGAGCTCCGCACCGCGATGCCGCCGGGAAGGCGGCCTCCGGGATCCGAAGCGTTGAGCCTCGGATGCGGGCGGCGAAGCGCGGGTTAGTTGCAAGCGGCGGGTCACCGGTAGCCCGGCAGAAGCCCTGGCACTCGAATCCGAAATGGCGCCGTGTGATGTATCCGTCGCGGGTCTCGAAACGAGGTCGAGCTGGTCGTTGAGATCGGCAGCGTTTACCTGAAGCCCAAAAGCTGCCATCATGACGACTATCGTTTTGCCGCAGACCATGCGGATCGTCTCGACATTTATTGTCAATCGACTGGACTGCCGGCAACGCCGGGCGCACACTAGGGTGCTTTACCAGACTAAGCAGCTCGGATCCCGCTCAAGAACGTGTTGATCTGGACCCGAAGCTCCTGCGTCTCCGAGTCCAGGACCTTCGCTGCCGACGCGACATCGTGCGCAGCCACGCCAGTCGCTTCGGCCGCCTTGCTTACCCTCGCGATGTTCTGCGAAACCTTTCGAGTCCCCTCAGCAGCCTGCTGAGTGTTGGCGCTAATGTCGCGGGTCGCGGTCCCTTGCTCCCCGACCGCCATAGCGATGGAGGAGGCCACGTCGCTCACCTGTCCGATCGTCTCCTCAATAGCTTTGATCGCGTGGACCGCTTGGCTTGCTACACCCTGAACGGCCGAAATCTGTCCGGCAATCTCCTCAGTCGCCTTCGCCGTTTGATTTGCAAGTGACTTCACTTCCGATGCCACTACTGCAAAGCCCCTACCCGACTCTCCGGCACGCGCGGCTTCGATAGTCGCATTCAGAGCAAGCAAGTTTGTCTGGCCAGCAATGGTGGTGATCAGTTCCACAACTTCTCCGATACGGCTCGCGCTGTCGGCCAAGCCCTGCACCGTCATGTCCGTCTTGGTGGCTTGCTCCACCGCACGTGCTGCGATGTCCGCAGCCTGCGCCGCGCGTCGACTGATTTCGTTAATGGTCGCGCTAAGCTCCTCCGAAGCTGACGCCACACTTTGGACGTTCAACGATGCCAGCTCCGAGGCCTGCTCGGTAGACTGCACCTGTGTGCTCGCATCGGACGATAACAAGGAGATATTGGCGGAGGTGTTTCGCATCTGATCGGATGCGGCTGCCAGCGATGCAAGGCTGCGTGCCATCTGCTGTTCAAACTCACCGATTTGTCTTTCTATGTGATGCTGCCGCTCTACGGCCCTCAAATCGTGTTGCTGCTGCTCCTCTTCGATGCGCTTTTTTGCAACTGCATTTTCCTTGAATGTCTGCAGCGCACCTGCGAGCTGACCGATTTCGTCATTCCGCTCGGCGAACGGGGTCTCAACGACGGTGTTGCCGTTCGCCAATTCGATGGTTGCGTCGCGCAGACATCTGAGAGGAAGGATCACATAGCGTCGGACCGCCAGCATGCACCCAGCCGCGAGTGCTATCGCGCAGGCAAGTAGCGTCAGCTGGAATATCAAACTGCGCTGCGCCGATCCTTTTCGCTCGACCGCGTGCTGCTGAGCGGCCTCAAGCGCGCGCTCGGCGAGATTAACCGCCGTCGAGAGCCGCGCGAGGCTGAAGTTTACCCATTGCGCGACACTCATATCGGCCTTCTCTCCTCTAGAAGCCATTTCGAAAAGCCGATCTCGCGGTGTAACATACTCCTGCCCGAAGTAGCCGGATTTTGTCGCATCAATTGCCGCTCTAATGGATGCGGGCAGCTCGCCGCCCGAGACGAGGCTCTCGATAGAAGACCACACAGCCTCCGTTTTCCCAAGCAGGCGCGCATAGGTCTGCCGTGTCGCAGGGCCTTGCTGGAACACTTCCAGATTTTGCGCGACGAGAACAGTCGCTTCGCCACCAGAATTGCGCAGCAGCCAAGCGAGCTGCTTTAACGCCATGAGCCGATCCACTAGCGGGTCCTTGTATCTCACTTGCGAGGCAAGTTCGGTCGAGAGGCTCTCGAGATGGCTCATCAAGAGCGAGCTCGCATCTGTGTATTCTCTTCCGATACCTTCCGGGCGCTCAGCCGGAGGCTTCTTGATCGCCTCGAAGGCATTTTCATCGAGGCGCGAGAACGCATCGATTTCAGCAGACAATGAAATCGCCGGGTCCTGCGATCCGGAATGAACCGCCTGGAGATCCGAAATCAGTTCGGCCAAGGCTTGGCGAAGTTTGGAACGGATCTTCGCAAGATCAGCTTGAAGATCGGTCTCGATTGGCTTAGGGCCATCCAAAGCGCGGGGCGTAATGCTTCGAGCCGTACGCAGATTGTGCATAGCTCGGAAGGCGCTTGAGGAGGCTTGAGCGATCCCAGAGACCTGCTCAGCGGTGCGTAGCTTTCGATAGGAATCCAATGCATCCACGGAGAGCACCACAGTCACCACTGAAGAGACTAGGGAGATCGCGGTCATCAGAACAGCCGTCAGAGTGACATGCTTCAGCATTCAGGACTCCTGGAAAGCCTAATAGGCTATAAGGGGCAAGTTCTAATAAAGAACTAATGGTTCGTTCCAGCAGGTTAGCTCGCAGTGAAGCGAGGGGTCCGGCATAGAGGTCCCAAAGACCGGCAAGCACCCTTTTGAAGATGGAGCTAGGATCTCGTGCGAGCCGTAGTGCGAACTACAGTTTTCGAAGCGCGTGACGCACGCTTGCCCCCAGAATTCGGCTCAACCTCTATTCGTGCGCCGCGGTAGATCAGCTGCATTACCATCTTGTGCAGCTCGTCTCGCGCTCTCACGGAATTCAGAAAGCCGCTGAGGTGCATCATCACGATACCGTGGGCGGCCACCCAGAATGCCCGCCCCAATTCCACCGGATCGCCTTTCAGATAACCCTGGTTGACAAGATCCCGGACGTAGTCTGTCATCGATGAATTGAAACGGTGGACGGTTCGGGAATATTCCGGTATGTCCCTTTCTGGAGCCTTCGAGCCGAATATCAGGCGGTACGAATCGGGATCATCCAGCGCAAACTGCAGGTACGCGCGGCCGACGGCCTTAGCGTTTTCCCGCGCGTCCCGGCCAGGCTTCAATGCGGTTTCTAATCTGCTGCAGAATCGTCTTAGAGCAGCGGCACGGACAGCCGCAAGAATTTCGTCTTTATCAGCGAAATAGCGATAGGCGGCGGTCTGACTGTAACCCAGCGCCTTCGCAATCTGTCGCATCGTTACCCCGTCAACTCCATGGGCGGCGAAAAGCTTCTCCGCCACGCGGACAAGCCGCTCCCTAAACGCTTCGATCTCCTCATCCGTCAGCGGCTTACGCATGTTCCTGCCTAAAAATCGCAACCATTCAGATAGCATTGGTCCAGGAAGACCGAGCCCATCCGACGGTCTTCTGACCGGACAGGCCCGCGCGCCCCTTATGCAAGCATATGCAGAAGCTTCTAGTCGGCCAAGCCGGGGTTGCACAAGTCAGCCGACATGCCACCGCCAAGACGTGCAATTCACCTCTAGGGCCCGCCGGGGTAGCTAGAGAGCTGCCCGCTTATGGGGCGGTTCCGGACTTCCTGCTAGGAGCTCATCGAGGGCCGTCCACGGGCAGGAATGGGTTCTGGTCCTCGCAGGAGGTTGCCCACGTCATTCTCACGATGAACGCCATGATCACCATGGAAAAGAGCCCGGCACGTTCTTCAGGAACGTCGCCCTGTGCCGAAGAACGATGGCCCTTTCGCAAAAGTCACTGATCCGACGCCGCGCTACCTGCAGTCTTCTTACATCGCCTTGACGATGTTCTCCGTCACCTTCTTGGCGTCGCCGAGCAGCATCATAGTGTTGTCGCGGTAGAACAAGGGATTGTCGATACCGGCGTAGCCCGAGGCCAGCGATCGCTTGATGAACATCACGGTGCCGGCCTTCCAGACCTGGAGCACGGGCATGCCGTAGATCGGCGACGTCTTGTCTTCTTCGGCCGCCGGGTTGGTGACGTCATTGGCGCCGATCACGAAGGCGATGTCGGCCTGCGCGAATTCGGAGTTGATGTCCTCGAGCTCGAACACCTCGTCATAGGGCACGTTGGCTTCGGCCAGCAGCACGTTCATGTGGCCGGGCATGCGGCCCGCGACCGGGTGAATGGCGTACTTCACCTCGACGCCTTCCTTCTTCAGCATGTCGGCCATTTCGCGCAGCGCGTGCTGGGCCTGCGCCACCGCCATGCCGTAGCCGGGCACGATGATGACCTTGGAGGCGTTCTTCATGATGAAGGCCGCATCGTCAGCGGAGCCGAGCTTGGCCGGCTTCTGCTCGCCCGAGCCGCCACCGCCGGCCGCGGCGGTCTCGCCGCCGAAGCCGCCGAGGATGACCGAGATGAAGGACCGGTTCATCGCGTGGCACATGATGTAGGACAGGATCGCGCCGGAGGAGCCGACCAGCGCGCCGGTGATGATCAGCGCGGAATTGCCCAACGTGAAGCCGATGCCGGCCGCCGCCCAGCCCGAGTAGGAGTTCAACATCGAGATCACGACCGGCATGTCGGCGCCGCCGATCGGGATGATCATGAGCACGCCGAGCGCCAGCGCGAGGATGACGATCAGCCAGAAGTCGAGCGCACCGCCAGTCAGGACCAGGCGGACGATAAAGAACACCAGCGCCACGGCGAGCGCGATATTGATGATATGACGGCCGGGCAGGATGATCGGCGCGCCGCTCATGCGCGCGGACAGCTTCAGGAAAGCGATCACCGAGCCGGTGAAGGTCAGCGCGCCGATGGCGACGCCGAGCGACATCTCGACCAGGCTCTGCGGATGGATGTTGCCGGGGGTTCCGATGTCGAAGGCTTCGGGCGCATAGAACGCGCCGGCGGCGACCAGCACCGCGGCCATGCCGACCAGCGAGTGGAAGGCGGCGACCAGTTCCGGCATCGAGGTCATCGACACGCGGCGGGCGATCACCGCGCCAATCACGCCACCGATCGCGATGCCGACGATGACGAGCACCCAGGCGAGACCGTCGGCCGGCGGATGGTTGGCAAGCGTGGTGGCGACCGCGATCGCCATGCCGATCATGCCGAACAGATTGCCCTGGCGCGACGACGCCGGGCTCGACAGCCCGCGCAGCGACAGGATGAACAGCACCCCCGCCACAAGATACAAGAATGCAGAGAGATTGGCGCTCATCTCAGGTCCCCATTGATCCCATCAGCCCGAGGTGGCCGCTTACTTCGACTTCTTCTTGTACATCGCCAGCATGCGCTGGGTGACAAGGAAGCCGCCGAAGATGTTGATGCAGGCGAAGATCAGCGCGACGAAACCGAACGCGCGGGCCCAGCCCGAACCGCTCGAGACGTTCGCGACGCCACCGGCCAGCAGCGCGCCGACCACGATCACCGAGGAGATCGCGTTGGTGACCGACATCAGCGGCGTGTGCAGCGCAGGCGTCACCGACCACACCACGAAATAGCCGACGAAAACGGCCAGCACGAAAATCGACAGCCGAAACACGAAGGGATCGACGACCTGTGCAGCATGCTCCATGACGGATCTCCTTAACCCTTCGGCTGGAAGTTCGGGTGGACGACGGCGCCGTCCCTGGTGAGCGCGGTTGCCTTCACGAGCTCGTCGTCCCAGTTGACGGCAAGCTTCTTCTCCTTCTTGTCGACCATGGTCTCGATGAAGGAGAACAGGTTGCGCGCATAGAGGCTGGAGGCAGAGGCCGCGACACGGCCGGCGACGTTGGTGTAGCCGACGATCTTGATGCCATCTGTCTCGACGACCTCGCCGGCCTTGGCGCCCTCGACATTGCCGCCGCGTTCGACGGCGAGATCGACCAGCACCGACCCCGGCTTCATCGACTTGACCATCTCGGCGCTGACAAGCTTCGGCGCCGGCCGGCCCGGGATCAGCGCCGTCGTGATCACGATGTCCTGCTTCTTGATGTGCTCGGCGGTGAGCGCGGCCTGCTTGGCCTGGTACTCCTTGGACATCTCCTTGGCGTAGCCGCCGGCGGTCTGCGCGTTCTTGAACTCCTCGTCCTCGACGGCGAGGAATTTTGCGCCGAGCGATTCCACCTGCTCCTTCGTCGCCGGACGCACGTCGGTGGCGGTCACGACGGCGCCGAGGCGGCGCGCGGTCGCAATCGCCTGGAGGCCGGCAACGCCGACACCCATCACGAACACCTTCGCGGCGGGAACGGTGCCCGCGGCGGTCATCATCATCGGGAAGGCGCGGCCGAAGGCCTCGGCGCCCTCGATCACGGCGCGGTAGCCTGCAAGGTTGGCCTGCGATGACAACACGTCCATCACCTGCGCGCGCGTGATGCGCGGCATCAGCTCCATCGCGAAGGCGGCGACGCCGGCATCGGCCATCGTCTTCAGCGCGGCCTCGTTGCCGTAGGGATCCATGATGGCGATGACGAGCGCGCCGCGCTTGTACTGGCCAAGCTCGGACGCCTCGGGGCGCTTCACCTTGATGATGATGTCGGCGTCCTTCAGCGCATCGGCCCTGACGGTGGCGCCCACGGCCGTGAACTCGGAATCCGGCAGGCCCGACTTGATGCCGGCACCGGGCTCGATGGCGATCTCGGCGCCCAGCGCCTTGAACTTCTTCACCGTATCCGGCGAAGCGGCGACCCTCGGTTCCGACGGGTCGATTTCCTTGGCAACGGCAATCTTCATGAGGCCTCTGATGAAGCGGGACAAGCGCACTCATTCGCGCGAGCTAAGTTGAATTGCGACGGTGGAAGGTCAGCACGTGGGGGTCATACGAAATCGATGTGCTTCCTCAGCGGCAATTCGCGGATGCGTTTGCCGGTGGCGGCGAAGATAGCATTGGCAAGGGCTGGGGCGGCGGGGGAAACCGGAGGCTCGCCGATGCCTCGGATGGCGCTGCCGCTGTCGATTGCGCGTACCTCGATCGCAGGTGCCTGGTCGAGACGCAAGCCCCCGTACGCGTCGAAGTTGGTCTGCTCCGGTGCTCCGTCCTTGTAGGTCAATTCGCAGTTGATCGCGTGGCCGAGTCCCCAGATAACGCCGCCTTGGACCTGGTTCTCGAAATTCGCAGGGTCGAGAACTTTCCCTACGTCGCACGCAACGAACACCTTATCGATCTTGATACCGCGCGGCGTACTGGTGATCTCCACGACTTCGGCTACGGGCACTCCAAACGACAGCGTAAAAGCGATTCCGCGCCCGCGGTCCTTGCCGGGATCGCCATCCCATTTGGACATCTCGCCCACCGCTTCCAGCACCTTGCGCGACGGCTCATGCCAGCAGAGCCGGATCAGTTCCTTCAGGGGATCGGCACCCGCCGCCCGGATCAGTTCGTCGAGAAAGCAGTTGTGCATAAAGCCATTGCCAGACGCGCCGACCGAACGCCATGAGCTGACCGGCACCATTTCCGGGACTCGATAGCCCGTAACACGATAGTGTGGAATTCGAAACGGCTGATCCCAGGCGCCCGCCACGATGGCAGTGTCGGGTCCAAACGTCGGGACACTCAGCCGGCCAAACCACGAGGCGTTGACCGAAGGGCAAGCGACCTTGAAATCATAGGCCTCGACCTTGCGATCCTTGACCGCGCCGCGCATGCGCGCCATGGCGAGCGGACGAGGGAAATCGTGACCCATGTCCTCCTCTCGCGTCCAGGTCATCTTGATCGGGCGCCCCGGAAGCGCCTTCGCCAATTCAATCGCCTGGCGGACATAATCGTGTTCGAGGCGCCGCCCAAAACTGCCGCCTGAAAATTGAGAATGCAGGTGGATATCCTCGGCACGAAGCCCTGTGACCTTCGCCGCCATTGCAACCACGAACAGCGGAATCTGCGTTCCTGTCCAAATATCGAGACGGCTGTCCTTCAACTGCACTACGGCATTCATGGGCTCGAGCGGCGCGTGCGCAAGATATGGCACCTTATACTCAGCCTCGAGCACCTCAGTGCCCTGCAGCGCCGCCACCACATCGCCTTCGTCCTTTAGCCGGCTGTCCTGGCGATCCGGCATGAAGGAACCCGCGACCGCCCGGAACATGGCTGCGCTTGACGATGGATAGGGCGATGGCCCCCAATCGCACTTTATCAGGCTCGCTGCCTTGAAGGCTCGCCAGGTGTTGTCGGCTATCACGCCCACGCCACCGGTAATCGGCAGGATCGCGATGACGCCTCTCGACTTCTCAGCTGCGCTGGCATCAAAGCTCTTCATGCCACCGCCAATCCGCGGATTGGTGCGCACCGTGGCGTAGACCATATCCGGCATCCTGATGTCGATGCCAAATGTCGCGGTACCTGTCGACTTCGCGACGATGTCGATGCGCTGCATCGTCTTACCAAGATAGCGCCATTCAGCCTCAGGCTTGAGCCGAACATCTTTGGGCGGCCCCAGCCGGGTTGCGTCTGGGGCCAGAGATGCGTAGCTAAGCGCCTCGCCGCGTGGCGTGATCACGTTGCCATCGCTGGTCCTCAACTGCTCCTTGGCGATGCCCGTCCGCTTTGCCGCTGCCTGCAGCAGGATGTCCCTCGCGACCGCGCCGGCGACGCGCATCTTTTCATAGGCATCGGGAATGGTCGACGATCCACCGGTGATTTGAAGGCTCAAAAATTTGCCCATGACATCGCCCACGACGCGCGCTTCGCGAGCAATCAAGCCATCGTCGGTCGCTGCAAATGGCAAACCTTCCGCAGTCACCGCGCCGTTATAGTAAGCGGCGCTCGGTGGTCCGAAATCAATCCTGATGTCGTTCCATGCGACATCAAGCTCTTCCGCAACCAGTGCCGCAAGCACGGACGCCACGCCTTGCCCAAGGTCGGCGCGCGGCGTGATGATGGTCACTCCGGTTTGGTCGATGCGAACGTAGGGCGTGAGCACGACTTGCCCGTCGCCGAGGTGCTTTAACAGCGGATTCTCGGGCTCGCTCTCGTAAGAATAAACACCGAGCGCGACGCCGCCTGCGATCGCGGCGGACCCGATCAGGAATGTACGTCGCGCGATCTTGCCAAGCCTGCTCATGTCGCGCGTCCCTTCAGTTCGCGCGCCGCTGTCTTGATTGCTGCGCGGATGCGCGGATAGGTGCCGCAGCGGCACAGATTGCCCGACATGGCTCGGTCGATATCGTCGTCGCTCGGGTTCGGATTGACTCCCAATAGCGCGGCCGCTGACATGATCTGACCGGACTGGCAGTAACCGCATTGCGCGACCTGGTGCGTTACCCAGGCCTTCTGCACGACATGCATGGCTTGCGGCGTGCCCAATCCCTCGATAGTGGTGACCTCTCCTTTGACGTCTACGGCCGGAAGGGAGCAGGATCGCACCGCCTCACCGCTTATGCGCACGGTACACGCTCCGCACGCCGCGATTCCGCAGCCATACTTGGGCCCGCTGATTCCGAGTACGTCGCGCAAGACCCATAGAAGGGGCATCTCGTCTTCGACATCAACTTGATAGGTCTGGCCATTGATGAAGAGTTGCATTTGGCCTCCCGAGTGCGGTGCAGAACCGCTCCAAGCGTTCACCAACTATCCAAGCGAAGCAGCACTTCAACGACGCAGATCTGCATCGCAGTAGATGCTGCCGTTCGCCTAACCCGCTCGCCCGCGGACAGGCGCCTCGGCAACCCTTCCTGCACGATCGCGGCAACGGCACTGACCGCAGCAGGCCGTCGCGATCAAGCGGCAATCTTACTGCGCGCCGAGAGATATTCATTCTCCAGGCGATCGACGAATCGTGCCACCGGCTCGACTGCGGTGATCGCTCCAACACCTTGCCCCGCTCCCCAAATGTCCTTCCACGCCTTCTTTTTCATATTTCCACCAGATCCGAAGTTCATCGTCGAAATGTCGCCTGCTGGCAGGTTGTCAGGATCCAGACCGCTGTCGAGGATCGATTTTCGAAGATAGTTGCCGTGCACCCCGGTGAAGAGATCTGAATACACAATGTCCGACGCGTTGGCTTCCGTCACGGCATGCTTGTAGGCGGCCGGCGCATTGGCTTCCTCGGTGGCAATGAAGGCGGAGCCGATGTAGGCAAGGTCGGCGCCCATCGCCTCGGCGGCCAGTACCGCTTGTCCGCTTGCGATGGATCCAGACAACGCGATCGGCCCATCGAACCACTGTCGGGTCTCGTTGACGAACGCAAACGGCGACAGCGTACCTGCATGTCCACCGGCACCGCTTGCTACGAGGATCAATCCGTCCGCCCCCTTCTCGACGGCTTTACGCGCGAACGTCTGATTAATGACATCGTGCAACACCAATCCGCCGTACGAATGGACCGCTTCGTTGACTTCCGGCCGAGCCCCCAACGAGGTGATCACGACAGGTACCTGGTGCTTCGTGCAGACCTCGAGATCGTGATGAAGCCGCTCGTTCGACTTATGCACGATCTGGTTCACGCCGAATGGCGCGGACGGCCGGTCGGGATGGCGGATATCATGCTCGGCGAGTTCGTTAGTAATGCGCTTGAGCCAATCTTCCAACACGTGCGCTGGGCGAGCATTCAGTGCCGGAAATGTGCCAACCACTCCGGCCTTGCATTGTGCAATCACCAGCTCTGGCGTCGATATGATGAAGAGCGGCGATGCGATGATGGGCAGCCGAAGTGTGGCTTTCAGGCTGGAGATATCGGTCATGGGCAGCTTTCCACGTTGAACGAGCGGCAATATGCATCATTGTTTTACGCTGTCAACTTTATCGGCGTGGCGATCGATATACCCTGAATTTCTTGGTTTGGAGTCGCATGCGCCCTCCGGCCGACTGCCTGAAGAGCCGACGTTTCGGCGCCTTCTAGGCGACGGGATCTGATGGAAGCCCCAGCAGCCCGTCGTGTGCAGGTCCTAGTCATGTAAGATGCAGTTGCGCGCGATACGGATGGGATACTCGCCTTGCCGAGCAGCGACCGAGCGGTGGCGCAGCAGCCAGTTTTCCCTCGATCGTCTCTAGGCCAACGGCAAAGCAGGAAGATAATACCGCCGACCGTCTGGGAGACCTTCGGATTTTGAAGATGGGGCCGCCTGACGGCCGGAACGAAAAAACGGTCTCGAGAAAAAGCCTGGCCCGTTCGGGCCAAGCTAGGTAGGTCAGCCGCGCGCGCCAAATTTCCCATCCTGTTCTGCCAACTCCATCAGCAGCTGGGTCGGTTGAAGCGAAGCATCGTTAGATTCTCTTGCATAGTATGACAGCCGATCAGCGAGCCGCTGAAGTCCGACATGGTCTGCATAATGCATCGGACCGCCGCGGTAGATCGGCCAGCCGTACCCGTACAGCCATACGACGTCGATGTCGCTCGCCCTCGCCGCGATACCTTCTTCGAGGATCCGCGCACCTTCGTTGATCATCGAGTATGTCGTCCGTTCGATAATTTCTTCATCACTGACGACACGCCGCTTGCGTCCGAGGCGGCTCAGCGTCTCATCGATCAGCTTCTCAACTTCTGGATCATGAAGGGGCGCGCGGGAGCCCTCCTCATACCGGAAGAAGCCTTTCCCGGTCTTTTGTCCGAAACGACCAGCTTCACAAAGCGCGTCCTCGATCTCCGATTTAATGCCGCGATCCTTCCGCGATCGCCACCCGATATCCAATCCTGCGAGGTCTCCCATGGCAAATGGACCCATTGGCATCCCGAACTTCGTAAGAGCGGCATCGACCTGCTGCGGAAGTGCGCCGTCGAAAAGTAGCTGACTAGCCTGACGTTGCCTGGCCATGAGCATGCGGTTGCCTACGAATCCGTCGCAGACACCGACCACGACCGGCACCTTTCCAATCTTGCGCGCCACTGAAACGACGGCTTGCAAGACGTCGGGGGCAGTGTCCGCAGCCCGAACCACTTCGCAGAGCTTCATGACGTTCGCAGGACTGAAGAAATGCATCCCAAGGACGTCCTGAGGCCGTTTGGTCTCTTTGGCGATCTCATTGATGTCGAGAAAGGAGGTATTGGTCGCCAAAATGGCACCGGGCTTCGCGAATTGGTCGATCTGACCAAAGACATCCTTCTTGATAGCCATGGTTTCGAATACCGCCTCTACGATGAGGTCGGCATGCTTTATGTTCTCAATTCCGACGGTACCGTTGATCAGCGCCATACGCTTCTCGGGCGCATCTGCGGGAATCCCGCCTCGCGCTGCGGTCGCGTCGTAATTCTTCCGCATAATGTCTAGTCCGCGATCGAGCTGTTCCCTTCCAGTCTCGACCAGGGTAACGGGAATGCCTGCGTTGACGAAAGACATGGCAATACCGCCACCCATGGTCCCAGCCCCGATGATCGCGACGCGCTCGACGAGGCGCGGCTGGATCCCGTTCGGAACTCCTGGAATCTTCGCTGCCTCTCGCTCGGCAAAAAAGGCATATCGCTGAGCCTTCGATTGATCGCTGCTCATCAATCGGAGGAATATCTCCCGCTCCTTCTTGAGCCCTTCATCGAACGGTAAATCGATCGCGTAGCCGATTGCGTCCGCCGCTGCCAATGGAGCTTCGAGCCCGCGAATTTTCTTCGTCGTTGCGGCTACTGCGGTGGTGAAAATGGAGCGATCGGCTCGAGCCGCGGCGAGCTTCGTATCGTCATCGCGCAACCTGCGAATAGCACGCTTTTCGGCCAGGAGTTTGCGGGCGAACGTCTCACCGCCGGCAGAGGCTTCTTCGACTACTTCCTCGATCAACCCGCTCCGAAGTGCTTCCTGCGAACCGATGGGATTGCCACTGACGATCATCTTGACGGCCAGCTCCGGGCCAACGGCGCGCGGAAGACGCTGCGTGCCGCCAGCGCCAGGCAGGAGCCCCAGCTTGACTTCTGGCAGGCCGAGCTTTGCGTTCTTATCCGCCACCCGGAAATGACAAGCGAGCGCGACTTCGAGCCCGCCACCGAGCGCTGTCCCGTGGATTGCTGCGACTGTCGGCTTGGGGCTGCTCTCGAGCGCGGCCAACACCTCATCGAGACCCGGCTGCTTCGGAGGCTTACCGAACTCAGTGATATCGGCTCCTGCAATGAAGGTCCGTCCACTGCAGGTCAATACTATCGCTCGGATGGTGGGATCCGCAATGGCTTGCTGGACGCAGTCCAGAATGCCGCCTCGAACCGCAGCGCTTAGCGCGTTAACGGGAGGGCTGTCGATCGTAACGAGGCCAACTTCATCGTGCGATTTCAAACTTACGACATTGCTCATCATATCCTCCATACCGCCATTCCAGCGAAGGCTCTTGCAATTCGATTTGATCGACGCCGAGTTCTTAGATTCTCGCACGTAGGCGGCGTAACGCCCTGTACGTTGGTTAGTGGTCCAGTTCGGCCGTCAGCTCCGGAACCGCCTGGTAGAGGTCGGCGACCAGGCCGTAATCGGCAACCTGGAAGATCGGCGCGTCCTCATCCTTGTTGATGGCGACGATCACCTTGGAGTCCTTCATGCCGGCCAGATGCTGGATCGCGCCGGAGATGCCGACCGCGACGTACAGTTCCGGGGCCACCACCTTGCCGGTCTGGCCGACCTGCCAGTCGTTCGGCGCATAGCCGGCATCGACCGCGGCGCGCGAGGCGCCGACACCGGCGCCGAGCTTGTCGGCGAGCGGCTCGATGTATTTTGCAAAGTTCTCGCGGCTTTGCATGGCGCGGCCACCGGAGACGATGATTTTTGCGGACGTCAGTTCCGGACGGTCGCTCTTGGCGACTTCCTCGCCGACGAACGAGGACAGGCCCGGATCGGCCGCAGCCGTGGCGCTCTCCACCGACGCGCTGCCGCCCTCGCCGGCCGCGGCGAAGGTCGAGGTGCGCACGGTGATGACCTTCTTGGCGTCCTTCGACTTCACGGTCTGGATCGCGTTGCCGGCGTAGATCGGCCGCTCAAAGGTGTCGGGCGCGACCACCTTGATGATCTCCGAGACCTGCATCACGTCGAGCAGGGCTGCGACGCGCGGCATCACGTTCTTGAAGCGCGAGGTCGCGGGCGCGACGAAAGCATCGTAGTCACCGGCCAGCGAGACGATCAGTGCAGCCAGCGGCTCGGCGAGGTCGTGCTCATAGGCAGCACCTTCGGCCACCAGCACCTTGGCAACGCCGGCGAGCTTGGCGGCGACGTCCGCCGCGGCCTTGGTGCCCTGGCCGCCACCGGCGACCAGCATATGCACGTCACCGCCGAGCTGGCTTGCAGCCGTCAGCGCTTTGTTGGTCGAGTCCTTCAGGGTCTCGTGGTCGTGTTCAGCAATCAGCAGCGTCGTCATCAGAGAACCCCGGCTTCGGTCTTGAGCTTGTTCACGAGTTCGGCGACGTCCTTGACCTTGACGCCCGCCTTGCGGCCCGCCGGTTCCGCGGTCTTCAGCACTTCCAGACGCGGCGTCAGATCGACGCCATAATCGGCTGCGCTCTTGTCGTCGATCGGCTTCTTCTTCGCCTTCATGATGTTGGGCAGCGACGCATAGCGCGGCTCGTTGAGGCGGAGGTCAGTGGTGATGATCGCCGGTCCCTTCAGCTTGACAGTCTGCAGGCCGCCATCGACTTCGCGAGTGACCTTGAAATCAGCACCGTCGACTTCGAGCTTGGAGGCAAACGTCGCCTGCGACCAGCCGAGCAGCGCGGCCAGCATCTGGCCGGTCTGATTGCTGTCGTCGTCGATCGCCTGCTTGCCGAGGATGACGAGTCCGGGCGCTTCCGCCTCAACCACCGCCTTCAGAATCTTGGCGACGCCAAGCGGCTCCACATTGCCTTCGGCCTTGACCAGGATGCCGCGTTCGGCGCCCATCGCAAGACCGGTGCGGATGGTCTCCGAGGCCTGCGCGGGGCCGATCGACACCACTACCACCTCGGTCGCCTTGCCGGTTTCCTTCAGCCGCAGCGCTTCCTCGACGGCGATTTCGTCGAACGGGTTCATCGACATCTTGACGTTGGCGAGCTCTACGCCCGTCCCGTCACTCTTGACGCGGACCTTGACGTTGTAATCGACCACCCGCTTTACCGGCACTAAGACCTTCATCGAGCCTCTCTCTGTTGCCCGCAATCCGGTATAGTTCTAAAATCGAACTGTCAACTCAGGAGACTGCTTAGCTATCCTCTCTCAAGGCCAGGGTACGGGTCAGGAATGTTCGATGCCCGCAGTGCCTGCATTGCGCGGCTGCCTACCTCCCAAGAAGAAATACTATTGACGCCATCAACACCATGACGCCGATGGCGGGAGCGACGATCCAAAAGCTCTCGTTCAGCGTGCCGCCGGAACGCGGGGCAATATGCCATTTCGAAGGTAATGCCCTTAAATATCGTGACATCTGCGCATACTCAATCGCGGTAGACGGAGACTCGCAAGGCAATCTCGAGGAACGCGCCCTCCCAATATGCGCTTTGACGGAGGAAACGCCCACGTCGCGAACGGGTGACAAATCACCTACTCTTGCGCGCATTGCCCCTCCCCTCCGTGATACCTCGATCGATGCGCTCGAGCGCCGCTGTGTCCAAGCCAGCAACGCTGCGCAATGTAAGCCCGCCCTTCAGCGCCACATTGTCGATCAGCCTGGTCGATCCAATATAGGCAGCGACGCAAAGCGCAGCGGGACGACGCAACGGGCTCTCAGGTCGCTTGAGCGTTTCGGCATCGACGACCTCAAGATACTGAAGCCGATCTACCTCTCCCAAATGCCGCTTGGCGAGTTCAAGGAGCTTCTCTACATCGCGCTCGCCTTTTCGGAATGCGGCCTCCGCTGCAAGAAGCGCACGGCTGATCGATAAAGCCCTCTGGCGGTTGTCATCGTCGAGAAAGCGATTGCGGCTGCTCATCGCTAGGCCATCAGCCTCGCGAACGGTGGGCATTGTGAAGATCTCAACCGGAAGATTGAGGTCGGTGGTCATACGGCGTATGACCGCACACTGCTGGAAATCCTTCTCGCCGAAAAAGGCGACATCCGGCTGCACCATATTGAACAGTTTCGACACGACGGTGGCCACCCCTCGGAAATGCCCAGGTCTGAAAGCACCGCATAGGGGCGTCGCGAGGTCTCCCGGTTCGACGAACGTCTGGAATTGCGCGGGGTAGACTTCGCGTGCATCAGGAGCAAACAGGATCGTGACACCGCCTTCACTGCACAGCTTCTCGTCGCGCGGGAAGTCGCGCGGATACACGTTCAAATCTTCGTTCGGTCCGAACTGGGTGGGATTGACGAAGATGCTGACGACCGTAACGTCGCAAGCGGCCCGACAGGCATCGACGAGGGACATATGCCCCTCATGCAGGTACCCCATGGTCGGTACAAGTCCTATACGGTTGCCACTCCGACGCTCACGCGCGACCGCATGCCGAAGTTCAGCAACATTCGTTATCGTTTGCATGGAACGGCTCAAGTCATTTTGAATTGAGGGGCGCCCAATTTGCGATGGCATCGGCCAAGTCACCGGGCAGACGATACGATTCCTGCGCCCCAGGGAAGGCGCCGCTGCGGACATCCGCGGCCCAACGCAAAAGCGCGTCCCGCAACGTGTCGACCCCTTCGACATAAGTTCGAACGAATTTTGGTCGCGGCTCATCGGTCAAGCCTAGCACGTCGTGGAATACAAGAACTTGCCCCGAGCACCCTACTCCTGCACCAATACCAATCGTCGGTATCGTCAACGAGTCGGTAACACGAGCGGCAAGCTCGGCCGGAATTCCCTCCAACACCAGCGCAAAACAGCCGACTTCCTGCAGCGTCTGTGCATCATCCAGCAGCCGCAGCGCCTCGCTCGCCGTCCGACCCTGCACCTTGAAACCACCTATGACGTTGACGCTCTGTGGGGTCAGCCCCAGATGGCCCATTACGGGGATTTCGCTGTCGACAAGGGCCTTCAGCATCTCGATGCGCCTCGCGCCGCCCTCCAGTTTTACTGCGGCTGCGCCACGCTGAAGAAACCCGCCGGCATTGCGTATTGTGTCCGCGACGCTGATGTGAAAGCTGAGAAAGGGCATATCGGCGACCAGCAACGCACGAGGCTTCGTGCGAGCTACGGCTTCCACGTGGTGGTTCATCATTTCCACGCTGACCGAGAGCGTGTTTTCGAAACCCAGGCACACGTTGCCGACGCTATCGCCTACCAGCAAGATATCCACGACCGGGTCCGCGATCCGTGCCGAAACCGTATCATAGGCGGTCGTCATAACCATGCGCCTCCCTTCCGCCTTCCAACGCTGCAGCATCGGAATCGTGACGCGCTGAGCATGCGGCTGCGAGATATGGCTCATTCCATCTCCTTGTTTACCGATGGAGCTCAGTTAGATTCCGCAGCACGGAGCGGAACAGGCTTCAAATCGCCCTTCTCATCCGCTATTTCGAAATGATGGCCTCCGACCGAGTCCGCCTTGACCGAGTACGTCAGACGATCGACGACGCGGTTATCGCGGTCGAATGCCAGGATCTTGGGCCTCAGATCGACGATGCGCGCGCCATCCAAGTATTGCGAGCTGCAGACGATGATCTGGTCGCCGACCTGGCAGGTCCGCGCTGCGGCCCCGTTGAGCACGCAACAGCGGGATCCGCGAGCGCCAAAAATGACATACGTTGAAATACGAGCTCCGGAATTCTTGTTCCAAATCTCCACGAACTCCATCGGCAGAATGCCCGCATCTTGGCAATGGTCCGGATCGAGAGTGATCGAGCCGTGATAGTGAAGATTGGCTTCGGTAACGTGAATGCCGTGCAGTTTAGCGGCGAGAACTTTTCTCATCGGACACACGTCTCACTTTCGAAAAGCAACTCTCCGAGCGACGGGCCTCTCCAAAAGCGGGTCACTTCGTCAGCTACCAAGTCTCGCGGTATGGACGGACTTCGGTCAGGAAGGACCAAGCCGAGCGATCCTGATGGGCGACATGCCAGACCTCCTCGGCAATGGCAGAGGGCTTGATGAAGAAGTCATCCGCTGCGTCCTTGTACCTCTCGCGCGCCCAGGGCACATCAATGACGGCATCGATGACGAGATACGCGACATGCACTCCTTTAGGGCCCATCTCGCGCGCAATCGATTCAGCGAGGATGCGTTGCGCGGCTTTCGTCGGCGCGAAACCTGCGAAGCGCTGGCGGCCCCGTAGTGCCGATGTGTTGCCGGTAACGATCAGGGAACCACCGTCGGCCGCCGCCATGGGGGGAACCACATGGCGCGCGAGGTGCAGAAGAGCCATCACGTTCGTTTCGAAGTTGGTGCGAAGAATGCCAGGATCGATCTCCGTAAATCCGCCGAATGCCCCTCCCACCGCGTTGTGAACAACGACCTTCGGAGTGCCAAGGGAACGATCGATTTGGGTGAGTGTCGTCTCCAATGCGACTGGATCGGCAACATCGCATGGAAATGACGCGGCATTTGGTATCTCCGCCTGCAAATCCTTTAGACGCCGCTCATCGCGAGCCAACATGGCGACCCGATAACCTCCGGCAGCAAATCGACGTACGAGAGCGGAACCTGTGCCTGGGCCAACGCCGGTCACAACGGCAATCGGACTCGCCAGTTTACTCACTGTAGTTTCTCCAGATGCTTCCGCAGGAAGTCGAGACGATCGTTGCCGAAGAACATCTCGCCACCGATAATGAAGGTCGGAGCACCGAATACGCCCAGATCACCCGCCAGACTGCTCGATTCCGTCAGTTGCTTATCGAGGTCTTCATCATCCAACGACGCCGCCATCGAAGCTGCGTTCATACCGGCGGCAGTGAGTACGGCTGCCACATCGTCAGGAGTGACAAGTGGTGCGCCTGTCACCCACATTGCATTGAAAATGGCATGAATCGCCCTGCTTCCATCTCCGCCCTCTAACGCCTTGATCGCAGCGCGCAACAGTCGCCGACCGTCGATCGCCTTGGGATCCTTCTGGCGTTTGAGGGCTATTCCGTAGTGCGCTGCCCAGCGCTGAAGGTCGACCCCTGCGTACTTTCCCTTTGCCGCGCAGACGATCGTCGTCGGCGTATTGCCAACCTGTCGCATCACTGCGGCCACATCCATCGGGCGATAAGTAATCTCGATATTTGGAATCGCCGTTACCTGACTGTTCGCAAGATATGAATATGGGCTCCGAAAATCGAAGTAGAAATCAACCACAGGCATCGTGGACTCCGAGAACTTCGCTATGCTCCCATCTTGAGAGCCTTCAGCTATGCGCCTACCTCCGCCCTCACCTTCGGCCGGCAAACGAAAATTCCGGGCGGCGTTTCTGGTGCATAGAGCGCTTCGACGTTCACGGCACGATTGCTGAGGACCGCACGTTGGTTAACATATGCCTTGTCGGTGATCTCGCCCTTGCCAAGTGAAGGCGGATCCTCGAGCAGAGTGAAAGCAGAGACGCGATTGCTCGAGCTCGCGCCATGATTGTAATTTTCCAGTTCCTGCCGAATGTGCTCGATAACAGACGGATCGCGGGAGAGGCGCCGCGCATCGGACCCGCAGCTTGGGTCGGACGCCACGCGAGCCGCTCGCTCCGGATTGACCCAGGCGAGCACCGCCACCGAATCCCGATTCTCGCCTGCGATAACCACGTCCTGCAGAAGCCCCCTGCAGGCATTGAGCACGGTGAGTCGGAGATCTCCGGCCACCACCCAGGTCCCATTGCTCAGTTTAAAGCTCTCGGAAAGACGACCGGCAAAACGCAGCCCACGATTGGGATCCTCGGAATCTATGAAAGTGGCCGTATCCCCAGTCCGGTAGTACCCCTCCTCATCGAACGCTGCCTGCGTCGCCTCGTGATCTAGATAGCCGCGCATAACGTTGGGACCACGCACGCGAACCTCGTAGCAGTCGCGCACCGGTACGAGCTTGAGCTCGACTCCCGGCAGCGGCACCCCGAGTTCGCCAGACGTTTCGCTGGGCCATTGCGTGGTGGAAATCCCAGGTGCTGTCTCTGTCGTTCCGTAGCCCGAGCCAAAGGGAATACGCCGCCCGGTTGCACGGACTGCAAGTTCTTGCAGCGCGTCGAGCGTCGCCCGCGGCATGGCGGCGCCGGCGTAGGTGCAACGGCGCAAGCGGCGAAAGAAATTGTCACACAGTTGCGCGTCCGACTTGAGAGCATCGACCAGCATCGACCAGCCAAGGGGCACATTTATCATCGTCGTAGGCGAGATGACCTTGAGATTGGCAACGGTGCGATGCATCGCGTCCGGCGTCGGCCGCCCGTCATCGATGAATAGCGACCCTCCGTTATTCAAGACGCCGTTCAACACTAAGTTTCCACCCATCGTGTGATGCCACGGCAACCATTCAAGCTGTACCGGCGGCTCCTCCAACTCCACAGCGGACATGGCGACCGCGGATGCCATCATGCGGTGCGTGTTGGGCACCCCCTTTGGCAGCCCTGTCGAGCCGGAAGTGAACAGAACCTTCCCCACATCATCCGGAGACAAGTCCTCGAACGCTTTCGCGAAGTGGGGGCCAGGCTTGACCTCCAAAAGCCCGCCGAACAACACCACACCATCGGCTGGCTCGGCCGCAATCCACTCGGCGTCCTTGAAACCCTCGAGCTCCATGACCTTACGATAAGGATTGACCTGCTGGACAAACACAAGCGAAGGCCGAAGCACGTTCCCGATGTGGGCGAGGCGATCCAGACCGCCCGGTATCAAGCTATAGCTCGGGGATATCGGCGCCACCACCAAGCCCGCGCACATCGCACCGAAACTGACAATCGCATGCTCAATAGAATTGCCGGAAAGAATGGCAATTGTGTCGCCGCGCTTATAGCCACGATCAAGCAGGGCCTGGCCAAATGACTGAACCATCTGCCAGGCACTCTCGTATCGCACGCTATCCCATTCGCCATTGCTGGCGCGCTGAGCAATGAAAATTCTGTCTGGGGCTTCCGAGGCCCATTTTGGAAGTTGATCGCAAACCGTTCGTCCAACACCGGTCAGTGGATGACGTGAGCGGAGAAGTAAGGTCCCGTCGCCTCGGCGGTCGACATCCAGCTCCGGCTTCAGGAAGTGAACATCCATGTACGGTGCGTTGGTCATGTGCAGCTTGCTCTCCAGCTTGCCACTGAGTTCTGGGACCGACCTCCCACGCGTGAGCGCGGCGAACGTGCGGCTCCTCAGATTGCTCAGCAGTACGCGCTTCCCCTAAGACTGTTATTACAAGATCATGAAGTTCTTTTTTGGTACTGTCAATTCGTTCGGACGAGTTGCCAGAATTTTAGTTGAAAATATGTCCAGTGCGGCCGCCTAATACTTTCCATATTGGATCTATAGTTCCTAATTCGAACGATGTGGGCTTTCATGTCCGGATAAGATGGATGCTGTCCGGTCCGCCATGAAATCAAACTCCCGGCAGACACTGCTTTTGGATGTGGTGTTGTCTCGTGGATCCTCTGAGGAGGGTTCGACGGGCAACTGATTGCTACTAGTTCTCTTTCGAGGCACGCACGTCCAACTCGAACGACCAAGCCCAACGCGGCTGGTTGTAGAGGTGTGCAAATGCATCAACTAATACGTTAATGCTGATCGTATCGTCGCCGCGAACAACGTTGCCTGCAGGATGAACATCATCCGGCGTTCCGCCATCCACTATCACGTGACCGACATGAATTCCGTCGCCTGCATATTCCTTGGCCAATGCCTGCGCGAGCACCCGCAGAGCACCTTTTGCTGAACCGAACGGAGCGTAACCTGCGAGCCCAGATAGGGAAGCGCTTGCTCCGGCGAACAGAAGCGTACCTCGCTCGTTCGGTCGCATCCGGCGAATGGCCTCGCGGCCGAATAGGTAACCGCCAAAGCAGCCGCCCCGCCAGACCTGCTCGAACTGTTCGGCTTCGCTATAAATCGCCGATACGATGCGTGGCACGCGATTTCCGGCATTGTAGATCGCAAGGTCGACCGCCGGTCCCGCGACATTGAAGAGCGCAATGATGTCGGCCTCGTTCGTCGGGTCGGCGACGAAGGCAAGAGCCTTGCCGCCGGATGACAGAACCTCGAGCGCGACCGATTCAATGGCCGATTTACTTGTCCCCGCGACAACGATCCTCAGACCATTCGCGGCAAATCGCTTGCACAGCTGGGCTCCAAGGCCCTGGTCCGAGTCTACCCCGATCACGACCGCCGTCTTCATACACTACCTCGTAGGCTCCTCACCTCGAACGGCAATCCACTTGGCACTCACGTCGACAATCTGGAAAAGTCGGGCAGTCTCCGCTCGGCCAAGGCTGAGAAGGCTTCGCGCGCTTCGGCAGATCGGAGCCGCTCGCGAAAGAGGTTGCTCTCCAGGCTGACCTGCGACGCGATCCGCTGCGTCTCCCGCATGAGCGCCTTGGTGTGGCGAAGGGCTCCGGCCGGCTGCTTCGCCAATGCCTCAGCAGCGTTGCGGGCCTTCTGTCGGAGCTCGCCGACGGGCACCACAGCATTCGCGAGACCGTAAACGAGTGCAGAGGACGCGTCCAGTGGCTCGCCGAGGGCGAACATGGCATACGCTCGGACATATCCGATGCGCGCAGGCAACAACCAACTCGATGCGGCTTCCGGGACCAGCGCCAGGTTGACGAACGGTGTGGCCAGCTTGGCATTCTCGGCGAGGAACACGAGATCACAATGCAGCAGCATCGTGGTGCCCACCCCTACTGCATTCCCCTGCACGGCTGCGACCAGCGGCTTACTCGCGTGTGCCAAATTGCTAATAAATCGAAATGCTTCTCCGGGCCCTTCCTGGTGGTCGGATGCGGATCGAAAATCCGCAAGGTCGTTCCCCGCGGTGAAGCTGTCACCCTCACCTTGGATGAGAAGGACACGTATAGAGGATTCCCTCTCGGCTGCCTCTAGCGCGTGCGAGAGCGCCCCATACATCCCCAAACTCAAGGCATTCTTCTTTTCTGGACGGGCAAGAGTCAGTGTCATGACACCGCCCGATACTTCGCAACGAACGTGCTCGGTCATTCCGACTCCTGCCCTATATAGATCCAATCCAATCGAATTACAGATGAGCCAAAGCCGGCTTGCGCGCTGCCTCAGGCTTGCCATCCAAGAAACCGCCCAAGCGTCCCCGGATGATCGTTTCAGCCTCGCGCATGATCCGATCGATTAGTTCTTTGACGGTTGGAATGTCGTTGATGAGCCCAACCACCATCCCACAGCTCCAGGCGCCCGCATCCATGTTGCCGTCGACCATCACCTTGGGATACACGCCACCGACTTCCTCGATGATGTCGTCGATCTTGAGGCTGGCGCCTCTCTCCTTCTCGATTTCCAAGAGACGTTCGACGCCGGCGTTATTGAGCACCCGCTCGGTATTCCGGAGAGGGCGCATGACAAGTCGTGTGTCAAGCTCGTTGGCGGCCAAGATCGCCTTTTTGACGTTCTCGTGCACTGGAGCTTCCTTGGTTGCAACGAATCGCGTGCCCATGTTCACGCCGGAGGCGCCCATCGCGAGCGCCGCGACGAGACCCCTTGCATCGGCCAAACCGCCGGACGCGATGAAGGGGATCTTCAGTTCATCTGCCGCGCGAGGCAGCAGAATCATGTTTGGGATATCGTCTTCGCCAGGATGGCCACCGCATTCGAAGCCGTCGACGCTTACTGCGTCGCAGCCGATCTTTTCAGCCTTCAAGGAGTGCCGCACGGACGTACATTTGTGGATCACTTTGATGCCCGCAGCTTTTAGGGCGGGCATGTAGGCTTCCGGGCTGCGGCCGGCAGTCTCCACGACCTTGATGCCGCCCTCACGAATAGCCGCGATGTATTCCGGATAAGGAGGTGAGCTGAGCGCCGGCAGGAAAGTCAAATTCACACCGAAGGGCTTGTCGGTCATATCGCGACAACGCGCGATTTCCTTCGCAAGTAGCTCGGGGGTCCTTTGTGTCAGTCCAGTAATGAGCCCCAAACCGCCCGCGTTCGACACTGCCGCGGCCATCTCGGCAAATCCGACGTAATGCATCCCGCCCTGAACGATGGGGTGTTCAATGCCGAAAAGTTCAGTAATCGCTGTCTTCACCTGGTCCTCCAGAATGGTTCGTTTATTGACTTCGCCGAAGCGACGGAACCGCCGCCTTGGACACCCGCACTAGTGCAAGATTTCGAATAGGCCCGCGGCACCCATTCCGCCGCCGATGCACATTGTCACCACGCCATATTTTGCCTTGCGCCGACGTCCCTCGATCAGAAGGTGGCCCGTCAATCGTGCGCCGGTCATGCCGTAGGGATGACCGATAGCGATGGAACCTCCGTTGACATTGAGCTTCGCGGGATCGATGCCGAGCTTGTCGCGGCAATAGATCACCTGCACCGCGTAGGCCTCGTTGAGCTCCCAGAGATCGATATCGTCGATCTTCAAATTGTGTCGCTTGAGCAACCGCGGGATTGCGGCCACTGGGCCGACGCCCATCTCTTCGGGCTCGACACCGGCGGCGACGAAGCCGCGGAAGATGCCTAGCGGCTTGAGGCCTCTCTTGGCTGCGATCTTGTCGCTCATGATGACGCAAGCCGAGGCACCATCGGAGAGCTGGCTGGCATTGCCGGCGCTGATGGTCTTCCCTTCGAAAACCGGTTTGATCTTGGCCAGGCCTTCGGCCGTAGTGTCGGGACGAGGCCCCTCGTCCTTCGACAGCGTCACCTCATGGAAGGAAACTTGCTTGGTGTCCTTGTCAACCACGGCCATCTTGGTAGTGAACGGCACGATTTCGTCGTTGAATCGGCCGGCCTGTAGCGCGGCTCCGATCCGGCGCTGGCACTCGAGGCTATATTCATCCTGCTTGTCGCGGCCGATCTTGTAGCGTTCGGCGACGACCTCGGCGGTGTCGAGCATCGACATGTACATTTCGGGCTTCATCGCCATCAGCTCATCGTCAACGGCGTGGAACTTGTTCATGTGCTCGTTCTGCACAAGGCTGATCGACTCGATGCCGCCGCCGATCGCTATTTCGACGCCGTCGAGCATAACTGAGCGCGCTGCGACCGCGATCGCCTGAAGGCCCGAGGCGCATTGCCGGTCGATCGTGGTGCCGGCGACGGTAATGGGAAGGCCGGCGCGGATTGCGCCCTTACGGGCGACATTCATCACCATGGTGCCTTGCTGCATGGCGCAGCCCATGACCACATCTTCGACGTCGCCCGGCTCGATGCCCGCGCGCTTGACGGCCTCCGCCATCACGTGGCCGGCCAATGTGGGCCCTTCGGTATAGTTGAGCGCTCCGCGATATGCCTTGCCGACGCCCGTGCGCGCGGTGGAAACGATTACTGCTTCAGTGGTCATGGTGGCCTCTTTTTTTAGGCGACGGCGCCGAGCTGCGCGTAACGCAGCACATGGTAGGCGGGATCGCCGAACTGGATGTTGATGGAAGAAATTCGCTTGAAGTAATGACCAACGTTCAACTCCTCGGTCATGCCCATGCCGCCGTGGATTTGCACCGCCTGGTCGGCGACGAATTTGCCCGCATAGCCGACCTTCGACTTGGCTCCGGAGGCGAT
Source organism: Bradyrhizobium sp. CCBAU 53338 (assembly GCF_015291665.1). Classification (NCBI taxonomy): domain Bacteria; kingdom Pseudomonadati; phylum Pseudomonadota; class Alphaproteobacteria; order Hyphomicrobiales; family Nitrobacteraceae; genus Bradyrhizobium; species Bradyrhizobium sp. CCBAU 53338. The sequence continues at coordinate 1,869,513 of NZ_CP030048.1, read as the reverse complement.
ACGAGACAGCACGGCATCGCCGGTGCTGAGACTAAGATTGAGATGCTGCATCAGGGAAAGCGCCTCCTGATGCGCAATAAACATGTCGACCATTCGATGCTGTAACACCTGGAAAGAGCCGATGGTGGTCCCGAACTGCTTCCGGGTTTTGGAATATTCGAGCGTCGCCGAATTCAACTCGCCTATCGCACCGACAGCTTCCGCGCACAGCGCTCCGATCGCCCGGTCTCGACAGGCTTCCAGCGCCGCGACGCCCTCCCCCGCGTTACCGAGCAAATGCCCGCGAACCTCGCGCAGACTGATTTCGGCGGCCCGGCGGCCGTCGATCGTCTTGAAGCTCTTTAGGCCAAGACCCGCGGCCCGGCGCTCGACCACGAACAGGCTGACGCCGCCGCGATCGTGATTGTGCCCGGAGGTTCGGGCTGAAACGATCAAATAGTCCGCCCAGGGCGCGGCGACGACGGCGGCCTTCTCGCCCGTCAGGACATAATCCTTGCCGTTCCGCAGCGCGGTGGTCGCGACATTGGCGAGATCGAAGCGCGACCCTTTTTCGGTCCAGGCCAACGCCCAGATCTTCGTCCCGGCAATCATATCGGCGATGAAAGCTTCTTTCTGCTCGGCAGTACCTGCTTGTTCGATCAGGCCACCAGCCACCACCGCCGTCTCGATAAACGGCTCGACGACGATATGGCGTCCGAATTCCTGCGCGATGATCATGGTGGACAGTGGCCCGCCGCCGAGGCCGCCGACATCCTCGGAAAACGGTGCGGCGAGCAGGCCGAGTTCAGCAAACGCCTTCCATTGCTCCCGGCTAAATCCTTCTTCGCTCGCGACGATCTTGCGACGCGCTTCAAAATCGTACTGGTCGCGCAGCAAGCGTTGCACGCTGGATCGCAGCAATTCCTGCTCTTCCGTGAACTGGATATCCATCCGATCCTCTCGATAAGCTGCGGCTAGAGACCGAGCACCGCTTTGGCAATGATGTTGCGTTGGATTTCGTTCGACCCGCCGAAGATGCTGAGCTTGCGCGAGTTGAGGTATTTCTCAGATGCGGTGTGTCCGTAGGCGGGACCCGGCATGAAGTGGTTGTCGCTGATCGGCTGCTCGCGAAGAGCGAGCCCGTAGTTGCCGATCGCGCGATGGGTTAATTCGGTGATGTTCTGGAATATCTCGGTACCGCGAATCTTGAACAGTGATGCCGCAGGTCCCGGATCGATTCCGCGCGACATCTGTGCGACGACGCGGAGCTGGGTCGCCTCAAGCGCCAACACGTCAAGCTCAACGCGGGCGATGTCGCGAAGAAACTCGAAATGCGCAGGATCGTCGGCCGGGATCTCGGCCTTCACGATCTGCTTCAGCTTGTTGATATAGCGTGTCGAACGACCGATGCCGGCCATTGTGGTGCGCTCATTGCCGAGCAGGAATTTGGCGTAGGTCCAGCCTTTGTTCTCCTCGCCAACTAGATTCTCGGCGGGAACGCGTACGTTTTCCAAGAAGACGTCGTTTACCTCGTGACTACCGTCGATCGTGATGATCGGACGCACTGTGACGCCCGGCGACCTCATGTCGATCAGGAGGAAGGAGATGCCGGACTGCGGTTTGGCCGTCGGATCAGTACGAACAAGGCAGAAGATCCAGTCCGCGTTCTGGGCCAGCGTGGTCCAGGTCTTATGACCGTTGACGACATAGTGGTCACCATCCCTTACCGCCCTCGTGCGAACGGTCGCGAGATCCGAACCAGAACCCGGCTCCGAATAGCCCTGGCACCACCAGTCCTCCCCAGAAAGGATGCGCGGCAAAAACTTCTTCTTCTGCGCCTCATTTCCGAACGTGTAGATGACCGGGCCAACCATGGTAATACTGAAGGCCAACGGCGGGAGCGTGCCGGCGCGAGACGTCTCCTGATCAAAAATAAATTGGCGCGTGATCGACCACCCAGGACCACCATATTCCTTCGGCCAGAGTGGCGCGATCCACCCCTTGTCGTGAAGGATGCGATGCCAGAGAAGCGACTGCTCCTTGCTCAGGTCCGTCTCCGGATTCGGAACTCGCATCTCCGCCGGATAGTTTTCTGCAATGAAGGTGCGTACTTCCTCGCGAAACGCCGCATCTTCCGGCGAGAGAGCCAATTCCATCGGAAGCGCTCCTACCACTTCTCGCCGAATGGACGGATTTCTAGCTCGAACGTCCAGGCGCTCTTCGGTTGTTGGTAGAGCTGCCAGTAGGACGCAGCGACCGATGATGGCGGCATCAACGCCTCGGGATCGTCGAGTGCATTCGGCCCGAGCGCCTCGATCCGACGCTGCCGCACCCACTCGGTGTCGACGCCGGAATCGATAACGAGATGCGCAACGTGGATGTTCTTTGGCCCCAATTCACGCGCCATAGCCTGGGCGACTGCACGCAGCCCGAATTTGGCGCTCGCAAAGGCCGCAAAGCCGGAGCTCCCGCGCAGCGAAGCGGTCGCGCCGGTGAAGAAGATGTTGCCGCCACCGCGCGGCAACATCAGCCGCGCAGCCTCACGCCCTGCCAGAAAACCGGAATAGCAGGCCATCTCCCAAACTTTTCGGAATACACGTTCGGTAGTATCCAGAATCGGGAAATTGACGTTCGCGCCGATGTTGAAAATGCAAACTTCGAGAGGCGCGTGCTTGTCTGCGTCATTGAGGAAGGAAATGATCTCCTCCTCCTTGCGAGCGTCGAGCGAGCGGGCATGGATCTCGCCCCCTGCTTCCTCAATCTCCTTGACTAAGGGAGCCAATTTATCGCCGTTGCGACGGCCAGCGAATACGGTGAAGCCTTCGGCAGCAAACTTCTTGGCGATCTCCCCGCCGATGTAGTCGCCGGCACCGATCACGGCCACGGTGGCATTTCTCTTCTGCATGCTGCTCTCCTCTTGGACCTGAAATCTTGCTGAACCGGCGGCTCGATCTTTGCGATCTCGGCGAGGTTCCTCTGATGGGTTCTGCCGGTCTCCGACGACCGCTCCCCCGAGCTCCGGGCGAGGTCACCGAGGCACGCCAACCGACGCATTTTCGAGCTCCCCCGCTGCGCCGGCCACTGCTCCTCTCGATCTCGTTGCGGCATAAGTACAGTTCTTTTTTAGAACTAGTCAATGAGTATTTTCAAACCAGACCTCCTTTGCGGCCCTAAAGGCTGACCTACAGAGAAGCTTTCTCAGCTAAATGTGAGTTTTAAATTAGAACGATTGAACCGGTGTCGAGGAGCGGGGTTGCAATTCTCGGGAGGCGAAGAGCTCATCGGAGCTGCGGTGGCTTGGCGGCTCGCGGTAGGCTGCTATGTCGTTTGCATCTGCAGACGCAAGTCTGCAAAATTGCAGGTGCACGTCGATAAATTGTGAGATCTGCCCGTTCAATGGAGGCGCGAACGGGCCAAGCCGTCGCACGAGACCACCGAAGACTGCTCCTCATGGCATGGAAGTCCGTTCGCTACGCCAGCTTTCTGGTCCGCCGCGAGTCGCTCACCATATGATATCCGAGCCGCCTCATCATCATGTTCGCAGAAGCAGCCACCAGTCTTCGAGATGGGAGCGGTTTTGCGACCTATCGGGCGTGAATTGGGCCGACGAACATCCACGTCGTGCACCTTATGATCGATACCGGACTGCTAAGCCATTCGCGCACGCATGAAAGCAGCGAGGTGCCGCGAAACCAAGCCATTTCATCGGGCCTAAAACAGCGGAATACGCGGCGCTGAATCCAAGGCAGAAGATTCCGTGTGCTCGGCGCCCTAGGCGAAGCCCGCCATCGTGCCCGGAAGTTCAGGGCTAGAATGCCGCATTGGCCAGCCATCTTCTCGATCACCTCACGACCTTCCTCGCGCATGTCGATCGCGAGTGAGCAGCGATTTGGGAAAAAGCCCGGAAACCCGACCAGGGCGCGGCTCCGTCGAGAAATATCCCGACGACCGGCTCGATCTTGATTACGTCCGCTCCTTGATCCACCAGAAGGCATCGTCGTGAATGGCCCTGAGACCATCCCCGTCAGTTCAAGGAACCTACCGCCTAGGCGGCGCCGACATGCATTTGTCCGCCCTTGAACTATCCTCTACTAAGAGCGACGCGTTCGCGGCAATTTTATACCGGCTGGGGCGCGCGCTTCTGCATCTGCTCGAGAATCGATTCTTCCACGTCCCGAAGCTGGTCTTTGCCGAAGAACATCTCCTTGCCGACGAAAAAGGTCGGAGATCCGAAGGCGCCACGGTTAACGGCGTCGGCGGTCAAGTCGGCCAGTCGCTTCTTGACGTCGTCATGCTGCGCACGCTCCATCAACCGGTCGATATCGACGCCGGAAGACTTGAATGCGGCGCGGAAGGTTTCGACGTCGTCCATCTTTTTCGGGTTCTCCCACATGTGGTGATACCCCGCGCGAAAGTAAGGCTCGAACACGCCCTCCAATTGGGCGGCGACCGCGCCACGCATCAACATCAAAGTATTGACCGGGAAAAATGGATTCTGTTGAAAATTCGTGATGTTGTGCCGCTGGAAAAAGCGTTTCATTTCGAGCGTATTGTACTCCGGCTTATTCTTGATGCCGCGCAGCGACTCGAAGGGCGACATATTACCGGTGGCCTTAAAAATCCCGCCGAGCAAGATGGGCACATATTGGAACTTCACCCCCGTCCGACGCTCAATTGAGGGAATGACCCTCTCTGCGAGGTAGGCGTTCGGGCTGCCGAAATCGAACAAAAATTCCACCTTCAGCGAATCTGGCACGGGTCTTCTCTCCTAGTTGACAGCAGCAACATCGAGTGTCGCAGGCAGGTAGCAACTTATACTTATCGTTCCAAAATAGAACTGTCAACATTCGCTTGCCTCTCCCAATCTGATGGGCTCAACGGGCTGGCGTTGCTTTTCCACAGTACCCATTTAGAATGAGGATTCACGGAATCCACGACTCCGACCGACGGATCGGGAAAGCTATGCTGGAGTAATTGGAATGAAATGGGACACTCTGGAAGAGGAGCCCTGTTCGCTGGCACGCACTATCGGTGTGATCGGCGACCGGTGGACTCTGCTCATTCTTCGGGAATCTTTCCTGCGCAAGCGACGGTTCGAGCAATTTCAATCGGCACTTGGTATCACACGGCACCTGCTTGCCGAGCGCCTCAAGAAGCTTGTGCGGAACGGTGTTTTACGTCGCGTGCCGTATCAGGAATCTCCTAAACGTTATGAGTACATTCTGACGCAGAAGGGTCTGGATCTCCATCCAATTATGATGGCACTCGTCCATTGGGGAGACACGCACCTGGCGGACGAGCGCGGTCGTCCGATCGTTCATGAGCACAAGAAGTGCGGTAAACTTTTCGATCCTGTCATGGTTTGCTCGGAATGTGGTGAGCCGTTGTCGGCAAAAGACGTCGTCGCGCACCTCGGACCTGGTGCTCATCCCGCTCAATCGACCTCGAATCACGCCACGGCAGCACACCAATCTGACCACGTGGCGTGATCGCGTTGACGTCGATCGGTCCTGGGGATCGGGGCGCGTCAGAAGCACGAGCAGCCGCTTGCCAAGTCGGAAGACCAAGCTCGTTTGATGAGTGTACAAAGTTCGCCCGGCGGAGGAACAAGCCGCGAGACTCGCGCTTTGGACCGCGGGTAGTGCAGCCTGACGTCGGCACCTAGAATAATCGGTAAAACGGCAAACCCAAGCATGTGCCCCTGCGAGCCGATTTCCGTAGGATCCAAGCGGAAGGCTTCCGGGTACGCCAACCCGTCTCCGCTCGGATCGGCCTTCCAACCTAGACGGGTAAGCGAGGAAATATCCACACGAATATGCGGTCGCCGCAGAATGCCCAAAGCGGATCGAAATGCGGCAGCAACGTAGTCGCTCCTTGTAGGTGCCGCCTCCACAATGGCAGCACCCTTCATCTCGAGTATCCTCGCGATATCCTCTCTGCTCTCTTTATGCGCCAGCGCTATCGAAACCAGGCCGAAAAGCGCATCGAAGACCTCGATCTCGTGCCTTGCGCTTCCCAGCACTCGCAAATAGCCCTCAACGAGGCTTGTACCAAGCGATGCTGCCCATCGCGCCGCCGCGGCAGCGAGCCAAACAACTCTTTCCCGCGTTAGAAAGAGAGTCGGCGAGTGGTCTGTCAAAGGAAACGAACGCGGCACTGTTGCCGCTCCTGCAGACGCTCGCACGCTACTGCGCAACAGCACGAGATGAGCCTGCATGCGTAAGAGGGCCGAGTACCGAACTGCAGCGCCGTAACGTGATGGTCCGCTGTGCGCCCACTCATTCAGCGCTGGCTCCCGCCAGCAATCACTCATCTCAACTATCTGTTGGCCAAGCTCGTTCGCGGCAATTCCCATAGTGGGCGCCCATTTGCACAAAGCGTCGAATTCCGAACGCGAAGGCACACTGGTGTGCGAAAAAAATGGAAAGAGCAGTTGTTCGGCTTGCCTCCGTGTTCTCGCGATCTGAGCTCGCAACCGCTCCTTGAAGGCGCTGTTAGCCTCAAAATCGATCCCGTCAAGAGCGGCATTGGTTGCGTGTTCGGAGGCGAGCTCGATGCGCTCCGATGCAATCTCGACGGGCACAGTCATTGTTTTAGTTGAGAGAGCAAGCGCTTCAGGTCGTCTCGCGATGGTCGATAGATGCGCGCGCAACTGCGAATCCTGCTCAAGAGCTAACGCTGCTGCGAGACAATTGGTCAGCTGATCCACTTTCGGCTTTATGCCCGCCGTCAAGTCCAACATTGCCGAACCGATCTCCGCGCTCTAACCTCGATTGAGTGGCACCCCCAAAAGCGGGCAACGATCTCTCAATTTCTTGTGGGGACAATTGCGCCGGTGCCGCGAACCGCAGACTCCCGTTCCAGCCACTTCTGGAAACGCCCGCTCTCAAGACGCTGCTCAGAGCGGGTGGGCCGTGGCATTGCCCCTATGCCCACAGCCCACCCGACCTGCGGCGAGCAGCGATCTTGGAGGCTGACGGCCATCGCTCTCTTCCGAAGTCTTTCCCGACCAACGATCCGCTCGGAGTTCCACGACCCGAGACGCGAACTGAGCTGCATAGCCCACCAACCTCGGCTTCGATCGATTGCTCTATCGAACAATGGAATCCTGCACGGGCCTTGCTCACGGCGACGTCAAAAGCATTGCGTTTCCGGTCGATGGCTATCGCAACGACTCCTAGCGAGACTTGCGCTATGTCCCCGTCAATCGCCGCTTTATCCAGCTGAGCCGTCAATGTTCCCCCTTTTTTAAAAGCCCTGAGACTGTACGGAGCTCTTGCGATGACCTCCTACCTTTTGATGCAATCTGGATCTTACAGTTAACACTGTCAAGTTTATCATCGCGAACAATTAAATTGACACTGTAAATAAAACTATCTAGGTAGGCGGGGTTCGTGACCACTTGTTCACTCCCTTGCATGTCCTCCCGACATGCACTTCTAGGGGCCGCATACGCGGCCCCCTTTTTTTGACCGCTCGCGGTCTCAACCTGCCTCGTGAAGTCACGCAGATGTTCCGAGAAGCACCTGAGACGCAGACACTCGACTTGTCCGACATCCACTCTACGCTTCTTTCTCACACTCCATCCGATGCCGACGGAACACGGCAGGTGATCCATTGTCGGCTGAGCGTGCGCTGAAGCGCCGACGCGCTTGCGGGGCCGACGCTACGTGCGACCAGGTGAAAGCAGTGCCCCTCACCCGGCGCCAGGCACCATCTCGACGACCTCTCCGAGCTGGCTCGATAGCCTGTCGAACTGCTGGACACGAGGCAAGAACGCATGATCATTAGGTCGGTCTCCCCACATACCAGACACGCGGAAAACCACATCAATGTCCGGACCGTCCCTCCGGGTCTCTTCCGGACGGAGTCTTCGAACCCGCCGGGATCAATCCGGATGAGCATGCAGGCGTCTCGCTTCCGGCAAGTTCGGGCAACCATTGCCGCTCGACTTTCGCTACTCGTCCTTCGCGAAAAGAAAGGACCCGTCACCGGGTCCGCAAGTCTTCGAGCTCGGTTTAAAATGTCCAACGTCGTGCGAACGAAAGCCAGCGAGCTATGATCTTTATAAGATACTATTTGTAAACCAGCTTTTTTGGCGCGGCGGCCGGCGCATCAGGTCCCCAGAGCCGATAGCTTAGTTGACCAAAAACGCTCCACCCCTTTATTGCGACCGCCGTGTCCGCCCCAGGGAAGGCGGTGCCGCCGGATGCTTTGGCGGATATCTCGTCAGTCGCCCAAATGTTGAGCTGAACCGGGCCGAAGTTGTAGCCGACAAGTCCGCCTACCGCCCAAATGTCGTATCTGTTCGTGTTGATCGCGTTGCCATAGAAGGCGCTCGAACGGTCATCGGTGATTTGACCGACATAGTATCCGACGGGGCCAATTGTCCAATTTCCAAACTGTTTGGTCGCCGTGAATTCGGCATGTAGGACATCACCAGACTGATACTTGGTTGCCGGATTTCTTGCGTTGAATTCCATGAATAGGTTCGCGGTCAGATTCCAACCGTCCTTGAGATAGGAAACGACGAATTCGGGCTGGTAGGTCCACCAAGTATTCCCGACAGTCCCGTCCGGCACGTACATTCCGAAGCCGGCCTTTACGAAGAAGCCGCTATCTCCAAGTCGCCAGCTCAATTCCCCCGGGACAATGTAGGTATTCTGAAGTCCTGATACAGACGTACCCAGCGGGGCTCCGATCGACACCATTGCTGCAGGCTGCACGATTACCGCATTGTATTGTGCGCCTAGAACTTCCCATCCGGGCACCCACAGCAAGCCAGATGCCACGCCAGCCACCTTTACCGATGTCGGCGCGCCACCGACGTTCGGAGCGCCGGGACCAACTATGTTGGCTTGGTAAGTGTACGCCTGATCAAACATATACAAGCCTGGTGGCGGCGTTCCTGCGGAGCCACCGCCCAAGGTGATTCCGGGCTTTTGCGTGTAACCTGGATAACCGAACTCAAACGCGCGCGCCTGCGTCCAACCGAAAAACGTCATAGCAGCGAAACTCGTCGCCAACAGTCTCTTCATGATCAATCGCCCCCTCAAAGAATATGGACTCGAGTATCCCGAGCCTCACCGCAAGTGAGGATCGAGCGAGGCTGGAGAGATTGCAATGCATCCGATGAGTAATAGTTGTGTTGTTGTTCGTTGAGCACGACTCTTCAAGTAGTTGTTGCTCAGATATCATCTTTGGTACTTCAGATCTCATCGTGAGATGGCGTAGTCAAAGTTATCCGGGTCCGCATCTGGCCGACGACGGTAGCAGCACCGTCTGTCAGTCTCGCTGCGAAGATATGATTCTCGAATTGGAGATTTGCATCTCTTCTTGTGAAGTCCGATTTTGTTGAAGAAGGAAAGCAACTTTTATTGAAAGCGCGGCCGCGCGTACCTAAGCTCGGCGCAACGCCGCTCAGGCAATGTTGCCAACGACAGCAGATCAAAGCACGAGCCTGGCTCGCCGACATGCGGTGGAGCTGCGCAACAGCGGGCGCGCGACATGATGAAGCTATTGGCGTATGGTGATTAGCTCTGGCAGCACGTCGCTACGGCAATGCTCGTGTCCGCTCATGATGAGTCGATAGCGTCGTGATTAGGCGGTTACTAACGCCGGCTCCAGTTGCTCCGAACGCGCCGCTGGTATCCGCGCCATGGCGTACTCCGCGAGTGCCGTGATCGTCAGCGATGGATTGACTCCGGGATTTGCCGGCATCGCCGCGCCGTCGCACACCAGCAGGTTTTGATAACCGAAGACGTGGAGCTGACGATCGACTACGCCGCTCGCGGCGTCGGCGCCGATCACGGCGCCGCCGAGTAAATGCGCTGTGGTCGGAATGTTGCCCAGCGCCTCAAGCAAGTTGCTTTGGGCAATGCCGCCCGTGTGATCGGCCAGCCATTGGGCCGCCTGATTGCCGCTCTCGATGTAGGTCGGGTTAGGTTTGTCGAGGTTCTGTGCGGTAGCAAGCCGATAGCCACGGCCGAACCAGCGTTTCTTGGCGCGCAGCGTGATCGCGTTGTCTAGCGCCTGCATCACCAGAAGCATCACCGCGCGCCGGCTCCAGCCCAGGGGCAGCAACGTCCTGAGCCCCTGAATCGGGTGCATCAACATACTACCCACCCATTTCAGTGGTCGCGTTGCAGGTGTTCCCTTGCCAACCAACACCGTGTAGAGCCCGCCTATGAAGTCGGCGTTGCGGCCATAGGTGATAAACTCGATGTGGGTGTCACGGTTGACGTGCACGCTGCAGCTGATGGCGACGTCATTCCATGTCTTGCGATCCTCCGGCAGGCGCACCGCTAGAACCGATTCACTGTTGGTGCGCACCAGTTCCCCCAGACGATCGCTGACTTTTGGCAGAGAGCCGCCGTGCTTGCAGTTAGCCAGCAGTTCGTTGGTCCCGAGTGAGCCGCCGGCGAAGACCACGCCCCGCGCCGTATGGGTCTGCCGGCCGCGAGCGAACCAGGCACCAGGGCGCTCGCTTGTCACGCGGTAACCTTCGCTACCGTCGGCCGCACCGAGCGGGGTCACGTCAACGACCTCTCGCTCTGCCAGGATTTTCGCGCCGCGCTTTTCGGCGAACCACAGGTAGTTCTTAACAAGCGTGTTCTTAGCGCCGACGCGGCAACCCACCATGCAGGCGCCGCAACGCGTGCACCCGGTCCGGTCGGGCCCTTCTCCCCCAAAGTAAGGATCCTCGACTGTCTTGTTCGGCTCACCAAAGTACACGGCGCAAGGCGTGCGGGTGAACGTGCCTTCGGTTCCAAAGTGACGCGCCATCTCGCGGATCAGTTGCTGATTGACCGAGTCGAATGGCACGGGCGTCACGCCAAGCATCTGCTCTGCGGTGTCGTAGTGGGGCTGCAGAATCTCGTTCCAGCTGCCGAGCGCAGACCACTGCGCATTCTCGAAGAACTCGGATTTGGCGCGATAGAGCGTGTTGGAGTACACGAGGCTGCCGCCACCGACGCCGGCGCCGCTGAGGGCAAAGACGTGTCGGAACAATGCCATCCGGAATATGCCCTTCAAGCCCAGCATTGGAGCCCAAACGAACTTGCCGAAATCCCAGGTGGACTTAGGGAAATCCTGGTCGCGATAGCGTCTCCCTCGTTCCAGCACACCGACACGGTAGCCCTTCTCCGCGAGGCGTAGCGCCGAGACGCTGCCGCCAAACCCGGAGCCTATGACGAGCCAATCGTAGTCAAAATTCGTATTCCTCAAAACACCCCCCACTTCTCAGCCCCCCCGCCGAGCCAGGCGTGGTTGGGCTCGCAACGGCCGGGTTTTCCGGCTTCGGATTCTTCCACTTCGATGAGGTGAATGGTCCGCCATTCAAGGCGAGCCGGCCAGGCGAGACACTTCGGCCGGCTTTTCCGGCGGGCCTGACAGGATACTTGGCTCAAGCGCTAAGAGAACTCGTCGATTGCCTCCAGGCCGCTTTCGCGTTCCTTGGCGCGTCAATGTTTCCTCGTGGACATTTCCTGGTTACGGATTCATTGCAGCGATCCGGTGCGTATTGCTTAGTGCGACCGACGCCGATGAGCGATTGTTGAAGTTGCCAAAAATTTGTCTTAGGTTGCCATCTCGGCGGGGCATCATCCATGAGCAGAGCCAGTAGGGCAGCGCGCACAATCTCCAACGAGCTCCGCTCGTCATGGTTCGAACCTAGTCTCCACTCCGCCTATTTCCGTATCTCGTCCAAGCTCATTGCCTCCCATCCGGCTGTCATCACCGGGCCGCCCCGACTGCTGCCGCTCATTGACTTTCTACCTTTGCTTGAGGCGTTCCGTGCCATCGAGCGACCCGAGGGGGGCATCGAGTTAGGCTTAGCTATCCCCTTTTTTGCACACGGACCAGCAGGTCTTTCCGCATTGTGCAGCGACACCCTTTGGGACGCGATGGTGACGATCGTGCGCTACACGCCGGTTCGCAACGCCATGTTCGATCGCCGATGTTTTCAGCAGGGCGATGCGGCGATACTCGAATTCTGGCCCCGTTTGCATCTGGGTGGTTTTGAGAAGTTCTTCGGGTACACTACCGTGCTCGCCCTCTACAATATTTTGCGGGCCATCTCGGAAGACGTGGCATCCGACTCAACTCGCCTCACCTTCCCGTGGGAGATGCCGAGCAATCTGCGAATTTCAGATAAGGTGCCCACCACCTTCGGCTTCGACGAACAGTTCCTGAGCATTCGAGTGCCGCTGGAAATGGCGATGGAGCCATCAGCGAGCGCCGATCCTGACCTATGCGAACGGCTCAAGATGGCCGGTGAAGACGAGCTTACCAGATTGATAGGCGGCACGGCAGCCAAGGTCCGCGAGCTGCTTCGGCAAAAAGCACCTGCATGGCCGTCACTGCAGGAAGTGGCTGATGAGCTCGCCACGTCAAAACGGACTCTGATCAGAAAGCTGGAATCGGAGAAGTTGAGCTATAACGTTTTGCTCGACGATGCTCGCAAGGAGTTAGCTTGCCGCCTATTGCGCAGCTCGGACATGCAGCTTTCCAAAATCGCAGAGCAAGTCGGCTTCAGCGATCAAGCTGGTTTCGCCAGAAGTTTCCGACGTGTGCAAGGCTGTAGTCCCAGTCAGTACAGAGCCAGTTTCCGGCGCGCCGCGGACTTGGCCTGATCAAAGGCCTATAGAGGCCGACATGCGCGGGAGCTTCGCGTCAGATCATTTTCACGCGTGCGCGCCTTAGTTACCGCGCATCTTGGGTGATTCACACCAAAACCACGCGCGGAGCAACATCTCCGCCATTGCTCCGTAACAACGCCGCGTAGCAATTCGAGCGGATCGAGCTTCGCTTCGCCTTGTACACCTGATGCGACGTTCGAAGCCGCGAGCGTGACAACGTGCTACGCCCCGAGAGAGTTTTTAGCGGCCGCAGTTCCCCTGAATAGTTGACGCTGTTAAATTAACTGATAGCATCCGACCAAATTCTAGTACGTTGCCGTTATCAGCGACGCCAAGGTCATCGCTAGAATGACCATTTTCCCCTGGGGACGAAATCAATGTTGGTCATATCACGGCAGATCAAGGCCGCGCGAGTGCTGGCCGGGTGGGAGCAGTACGAACTTGCTGTAAAAACCGGTCTGGGCATATCGACCATTCGCCGACTGGAGGCTTTGGAAGGCAAGATTTGCGCTCATTTCGACACTGTCGAGCGAATAAGGAGAGCGTTTGCGGAGGCAGGAGTGAGCTTTCTGGGGTATCCCTGTCCCGGCGTAAAATTAGACTGCGTCGACAAAACCCAGGAAAATGCTTGAGCGAAATTACTCGACGCCCGACAGAACTGAGAAGAACGAACGACAGCGCACGCGTCGATGCGGCAATCGACGAATCTTTCGGAAGCGCGAATGCAACCGGGAACATTCCAGCGATCAGAGGCTCAAGTGCTGTTTTGCGCCTCCACGAGCCTGACGCTCCAGCCCGGTTTGTGCCGCAGCACCTTCCTTCAAAACCCGTATAGCCCAAGGATCAAAGAAGGATGGATCGCTTTATCCTCTTCGCACTGGTCGCCGCGGCCGAGGCCATTGCGCAGGCAGCTTGGACCCCTTCCGACGCGCATTCGCTGGAGCGCACGGCGACCGTGATTGCATCTGGCATCGGGGGCTTTCCGGCAATCGTCGAGGCGGTCCGCACCACGGATCAGCGCGGGATCAAGCGCCTCTCGCCGTTCACCGTGCCGTCTTTTCTCGCGAATCTCGCGGCCGGTCATATCTCGATCCGCTACGACTTCAAGGTCCCGTCGGTACACCGGTCACCGCTTGCGCCGCGAGCGTGCAGGCGATCGGCGATGCCGCACGCCTCATCCGAACCGGAGAAGTGGACGTTGCGGTTTGCGGCGGCTCGGAAGCGTGCATCGATCTCGTGAGCCTCGGCGGTTTCGCCCCTGCCCGGGCCCTTTCGACCGGATTCAACGAAACGCCAGCTCGCGCATCCCGCCCCTTCGACCGCGACCGCGACGGCTTCGTCATGGGCGAAGGCGCCGGTATCCTCGTCATTGAAGAGTTGGAACACGCGCTCCGCCGTGGTGTCCAACCGATTGCCGAAATCGCAGGCTATGGCACGACGGCGGATGCCTACCACATCACGTCGGGACCGGAGGACGGCGACGGCGCGAGCCGCGCCATGGAAGGTGCCTTGCGCCAGGCCGGCCTCAAGCCCGGTGAATATCCAGCATCTCAACGCCCATTCCACCTCGACGCCGGTTGGCAACGTTTCCGAACTGGAAGCGATCAAAACGGTGTTCAGCCGCAACGGAACAATTGCCGTTAGCGCCACAAAATCGGCGACCGGTCACCTGCTCGGCGCAGCCGGAGGAGCGGAAGCAATCTTCACGATCCTGCGCTACGCGACCAAGTCGCACCACCCACTCTCAATCTCGAAAATAGCGACGCGGCCGCCGATGGCGTCGACCTCGTGTCGCGTGAGGCCAGGCGCATGACAATGCAGCATGCGATTTCGAATGGCTTAGGTTTCGGAGGCGTCAACGCCAGCATCATCTTTCGGCGTTGGGAATGACGCCGGAGCGCTCTTACTTGCGCTTTCCTCGCTTGACCGTCGCCCTTGCGTCAGCCGCATCGCGATCAGCAGCACCACCGCCAAATCGCTTACGATTGAACTGGACGGCGCCAGAACCCGCCATAACTTCGACGTCCTCAAGCCGCAGCGGCTTGCCGCCAGTCGTCCGCAATTCCGGATATTCGATCGGGCGCCCGGCAATGCGGTCGCGGAACACAACCTGCGGCCCGGCCGGCTCCGCCAGCCAGTCGTCCCCCCATTTCTTCAACGCGAGATAGGCCGGAAAGAAATCGCGTCCCTTCTCGGTCAGAACGTACTCGTATCGACCCGCGTGTTCGGGAAGTGGCACCCGCGTCATCACGCCGGCATCGACAAATTTCCTCAGCCGGGTGCTCAAGATATTGGGAGCAATCCCAACATAGTATTCGAACTCGTCGAAACGTTTGACGCCGTAGAAGGCCTCCCGCAGGATCAAGATCGACCAGCGATCACCGACCACCTCCATAGCGCGCGCCATGGAACATTCCTTGTTCGCAAGACGGCTTTGCTTGACACTGGACATAGCTTTTTCAACCCCGAACTCGGCTCATATCATATTGAGCTGGATTCGTGCATGTCCAGTGCGCCCTTCGGCGTTTGATCAATCAGGCGGCCTGCCCCGGCTCGGCTTCCGGCTTGGCAACGATCTCGGGCTGTAGCACACGCCGATGCGAAACGAGCACGCCAGCTTCGGTTAGACGCTTCAATTCTGCCTCGCTGACGCCGAGTTCGCTGAAGACCGCGAAATTGTGCTCGCCCTGAAAGGCAGGCGTACCAATCGGAGTCAACTCTTCCGCGGAAAAATGCCACGGCCGGCCCGGCAACCGGTACTCGCCGCCGCTGCGGTCCGAGACGCGTTGGACAGCGCCCCAGTAATCGCTCCATTCGGACGCCGTGAGCTCCTTGATCGAGCGGATCTCGCCCATGGCGATCTTGGCCTCGTCGAATTGGGCGTCGAGGCTCGCCATATCGGGGAAGGTTAGGATCCAGGACTGGATGATCTGGTGCAGCACGCCGAAATTCAAGCGGCGCGCGGCAGCGCTGGAGAAGCGCGGATCATCCATCAGGTCGACCCGGCGCATGGCGCGCAGCCACGACGGAAAGGTCCGGCTGCCGACGATGCTGGTCGCGACGGTGAAGTGCTCGCCTTGCGGCCCTGTGAAGAACGAGCAATCGGTCGCCCCGAGCACCGCAGGCTCCGCACCGATGTCGTCGTCGGACAGATCGACATGCGCGCGTTCGTTGACCGCGAGCAGCGTCGCCGCCATGGCGACGTCGATATACTGGCCTTGCCCCGTCTTCTGCCGACTGTTGAGGGCTGCGAGGATTGCAATCACAGCCTGCAACCCGGCGTAAACGTCGGCATGCGACAGGCTGTCGGTACGCGGCTCCGTCAGCGCGCTGCCATAGTGACGGACGCTGTTTTCGGTGAAGCCGGCCTCGGCCTGCACGGTCGGCGCATAAGCCATCCGGCTCCGCCATGGTCCACCCTGCCCATAGCCGGTGATCGACGCGTAGATCAGGCGCGGGTTGCGTTTCGACAACGTCGCGTAATCCAAGCCGAAGAAACCCAGCGTGCCCGCCCGGAAATTTTCGACCACGATATCGGCCGTGTCGCATAGTTTCAGCGCCATTTCGTAGGCGCCCGGAATATTGAGATTGATACTGACATTCCGTTTGCCAGCATTTTGCTGGGCGTAATAGCCCGACATGCCGTCGGTCGATGGAAACGCGAAGCGCGAAACATCGGGGCTTGGCGGTTCGATCTTGATCACCTCGGCGCCAAGATCCTGCAGCGTCCGCGCGCACAGCGGGCCGGCCAACACGCGGGAGAAATCGACCACACGGATTCCACTGAGAGGGCCACTCATGTCAGCGTCCCGCGAACTTGGCGAGACCGGGCCCGTTCTTGCGGAATGACGCAAGACCGGTCTTGAGGTCTTCCGAGGCCCAGATCGGCGCCTGTACTCTTGCCATCGCCTCGTCCGCAGCTACCACGCCTTGGTTAACCGCGATATGCGCGAGTTCCTTGGTCGCGGCATGCGCCACGGTCGGTCCTTGCGCAAACTCCTCCGCGATGGCCATCGTCGCCGTTTCCAACGATTCTTCCGGGACAGTAAGATTAATCAATCCCCACTTCTCCAGCGTCGGCGCATCATAGCGTCGCGCCAGCATCGACATTTCCTTTGCGCGTTGCGCACCGATCCGCTGCACCTGACGCTGGATTCCTCCCAGCAAGGGATGCAGCCCAAGCGTCGCCTCGACCGAGCCGATCTTCGCCGAAGAGGCCGCAATGATATAGTCGCACGACAGCGCAAGCTCGAGCCCGCCACCCAGGCAGACGCCGTGAACGCTCGCGATCAGCGGAATCGGCAATAGCTCCATGAAGCGCAGAAACTCGACACCGTTCAGCCGCCGATTCTCGCCATCCTGATCGATGCTCTCCGCCGCGACCCGCTTATCGAAGATGTCGAGATCGGCACCGGCGGAGAAATGCCGCAGTCCGCTACGGATGACGATGGCGCGGCTGCCGGCCGTTTGCGCCTCCTCCACCTGCGCCACGATCGCGTTGATGAGCTTGGGGCCGAGCAGATTGTACGGCCGGTACACCATGGTCAAGACAGAGATATTGCCGCGCTCTTCGCGCGTCACAAATGCTTCCTCGGACAAAGCTGCCTCCTTTGTCTGCGGCCTCTCGCGACCGCAGTATTTTGGCTATGAACGCATAGTTACATCATGACTTGCATTTTGCAAGCTACATTCCTGAATCAACTGCCTTGGCGCTCGACCCGATTTTCCAAGACGCCGGTGTTCTCGACTCGAGCTCGATGCTATCCTCGTGCTTGAGATACCGGACACGTTCGAGGCCGCAGCCGTTGCCCACGGTACCAGCGCCGATGAACTCAACGCCGGTGAGAGAGGCTGATATCCAAGCTGAATCCAAGCTATTGCTTGAGCACGGGCTTGCGCTTGTGAACGAAGGCACGCGCCACCTCTTTGTTTCTTGGTCGTTCGCGCCGACCGGACCATGTATTCCGCCTCCTGGTACATCGAATCCAGAAGATCGACGGTCAGGGCATGGTCAAAGGTTGTCCTTCACGCTCGCCAAAGCGAGACGTGCTGCCGCAGGTTTTTGCGATCGATGATGAAGCTGCCGTCACTCTCGCTCCTCATCATCGCGAGATGTACCACATGATGACCTTATCACCCGCCCTGATCTTATTGTTGCCGAGCGTGGTATCGACCAGCGCGACAACGTGAAGCAAAATCGAGACGCCGGTTCTCACGCGCACGACGCCGGCTGTGTCCCGCTTCGCAGCTGCGCGGCCACGTGAGATCGACGGGACCTCTATTTCCCACGGAATATTGCAGAGCGACGTTCCACGAAAGACTGGATGCCTTCTTTCATGTCTTCGCTGCTAAGGACGCGTTCCTTGATCTTCGGGATGTAGTCGATCGCAGCTTTTTCGCCGGCCTCGATGTATTTCAGCGCAGCTTCCTTGGTTACCTGAATGCCGATCGGAGCGTTCTTGGCGATCAGGTTCGCAATCTCCATTGCACGCGCGATCTGTTGGCCGGGTGCAACGACCTCCTGAACAAACCCTATCTTGTGAGCCCGGACCGCATCGAACTCGTCGCACAGGAACAAGTGATACATCGCGTCTCCCCAGCCGGCCCGGGTCAGATAGCGAAAGTGCGCGCCACCAAGCGGTGCAATCCCGCGCTTGGATTCCATCTGGCAGAACCGGGCGTCATCGGCCGACACGACGATATCACCGGCCAGCATCATTTCGATTCCGATCGTGAAACAGATCCCCTGTACCGCCGTCACGATCGGCTTGCGGCACCGGCTTTTCAGTGCGAACGCATCGATGCTGCCAGGCTTGATCTCGGTATTCTCGGCTTTGGGTCCGAAGAACTTCGGCATATCCAGCCCAGCCGTGAAATCCGGGCCTTCGGCACAGAGCACCCCGACCCAATAATCGTCCGTCCGATCGAGAAGCGTCATCGCATCCGACATCTGCGCCATCATCTGCGGACTGAACGAGTTCTTCTTCGCCACGTTGTCGATGATAATCTTGAAGACGTGACCGTGCACCTCGGTGCGGATTTGCCCGACCTGGATTTTCTCGCTCATAGCCAACCTCCCGCATTTTCAAGGCAAACAGTTCGACGGCTCAGTGAACCCTGGCCACGGTCTCGTCCACTCAAGATTTCAACCCGACACTCTGAAACGACAGTCTGAACACGGGCAAAAAACGTTGGATAAGCGTTATTCAGTGGCGGCTGAGGGCTTCCAAGAACGTTTCGAAGAACTCCCATTCATCGCAGATACTGGCGCCTCTGGCTTCGACTTCCCGGATGTTAACGCCGACGCACGTTGGTTCGAAAATTTGGCAATGGAAATTCTGCGCCGGCATTACCGCTATTGTGGCTGCAGATTTAGCGCGCGCACCATGGCAATGTATTTTTCGCGCTCACTTTTGAGAAAGGCCTCGGCCTGATCGACACTCATTGGTTCCAGTCGTCGGGAGGCATCCCTCTGGATCCGTGCGAGGTTATCTTCGCTTGTGGTCCATTCATTCATCGCCTCGTTCAACCGAGTGACAACCTCATCCGGCGTGCCGGGCGGCGCAAACAGCGCCGACCAGAGACTGTATTCGAAATTCTTGCCCCATGCGCTCTCACCAATCGTCGGCACGTCCGGCAGGGCTGGATTGCGACTCGCGCTGGCGACGGCGATCGCCTTGACTTGGCCGGTCTGGATCAGGCTGAGCGTCGAGCCGCCTAGTGGCGCAAAGGTGAGGTCAATGTGTCCACCCGACATGTCGGCCAGCACCGGCGCGACGCCCCTGTAGGGCACTTCCAGAAATTTCGCGCCGGTCCGCTGCTGCAAATCCGCGCCAACGATATGCGATGTCGAACCGGTGCCCCAATGAGCCAGCGTCAGCTCCTTGCTGCCGGGCCTGCGCGCATAGGCGATCATTTCGTCGACGTTCTTGAAGGAATGAGCGTTGCTGGACAAGAGGACAAAATCGGAGATCCCGACCACTCCTAGCAGGCGGAACTTGTCAGCCTGGTATTTCGCGGAGGCAACCATGAAGGGCGCGACCAGGAAATCCGTGCCTGCTGTGCCGAGCAGCGTGTAACCATCAGGACCGGCCCTGAGGACAGCCATGACGCTGATCGACCCGTTGGCGCCAGGAACGTTCTCGGTAATCAGAGAAGAGCCGAGATTGCGCTGCAGCACGATATTCGCAGCTCGGATCGACACATCCGCCGGGCCGCCGGCGGGGAAAGCCACCTTGATCGTGATCGGCTTATTTGGGTAGCCCTCTGCCCTGGCGGCGGGGCTCGCGCCGACGGCAAGCGCGGTCAGCACCAGCCCTTGCATGCAGATTCTTGAGAGGTTCATGGTGGATCCCGGTTGAATTGTCTTTTTCGCAGGCTCAGCTCAGCGCCGCGAACGCGGTCCGTTCGAAAGCCATCAGTTCTTCCGTCCGGCCGTCACGTACCTTCAATAGCCAGTGCGGATCCTGAAGGAGTGCCCGGCCCACCGCGACGAGATCGAACTCCTCGCGATCGAGGCGGCGGATCAGCTCGTCAAGTGATGCCGGACGGGAACTCTCGCCGCTGTATGCGGCAATGAACTCGCCGGTCAAACCGACTGACCCGACCGAAATCGTCGGCACTCCCGTCACCTTCTTGGCCCACCCCGCGAAATTCAAATCGGAGCCATCGAACTCGGGCTCCCAGAAGCGCCGTTGTGAGCAATGCAAAATGTCGACTCCTGCGTCGACCAGAGGTTTGAGCCAGGCTTCCAATGCGCGAGGCGTATCGGCCAGCTTCACTTCATAGTTCTGCTGCTTCCACTGGCTGATCCGGAGCAATATCGGAAAATCCGTTCCGACCGACTTGCGCGTCGCGCGAACGATATCAGCGGCAAACCTGGCCCGG
Organism: Bradyrhizobium sp. CCBAU 53338; assembly: GCF_015291665.1. Classification (NCBI taxonomy): domain Bacteria; kingdom Pseudomonadati; phylum Pseudomonadota; class Alphaproteobacteria; order Hyphomicrobiales; family Nitrobacteraceae; genus Bradyrhizobium; species Bradyrhizobium sp. CCBAU 53338. The sequence goes on along the minus strand of NZ_CP030048.1, from coordinate 1,849,009 downwards.
CCGGGCAGATCCTTGCCTCCATAGGCGTCCTCGCGGCGATTGGTACCCTCCCAAAAGAACTGATCAATCAGATAGCCGTGCGCGCCGTGCAATTCGACTGCATCGAACCCCAAACGCTTCGCCGCGAGCGCCGCATCGGCGAAAGCGCGAATGGCGTCTGCGATGTCCTCGTCGCTCATCGGCTCGCCGAACTTTTTCTCCGGTCGCGACAGGCCTGACGGACTGTCGTAGGCACCGGGAGGAGACCAATTCTGAGCGCGTCCGCGAACGGCTCCGACGTGCCATAGCTGCGGTGCCATCAGGCCACCCGCGGCGTGCACCTCGTCAACCACACGCCGCCACCCCGCCAGCTCCTTCGCGCCATGAAAGCGAGGAACATTTGGATCGTTCAGGGATGCCGGACGATCGACACCCGTACCCTCCGAGATGATGAACCCGACCGCTCCTTCGGCACGGCGGCGGTAGTACCGGGCGACGTCTTCGCTCGGAATTCCGTCCGGAGAGAATGAGCGCGTCATCGGCGCCATAACGACCCGGTTCGGAAAGTTTAGTTCTTTCAGCCGGAAAGGTCGAAAAAGTACGTCGCCGGACATTTGCCCTCTATGATTCAGTTGGCGGCTTTGCGGACTCAGATCACCTGCATTGCACCTCAAACGGCCAGTTCACTTGCCCTCGGCGCTGAGTACGTTGCCGAATTGCTCCCAAATGGTCCCATTCCAGCGCTGCAGTTTTAGCTGCGTGTACGCCATGCCGCTTTCCGAGCCCGTGTCGATCGTGACGCCCGGCGCGACAATGAAAGTAAATAGTTCTAAAATAGAACTGTCAAGATGACTTGAGCGTTCGCGCACCCAGAACGCAAATCATTCGCTGGCTCGCACCAACCGCCGCGCGCCACAATGTCGCGCGAACACTGGCTGAAGCTGGCAACCGGGAAAGCGAGATCGGGCGCTACGCAGGTCGGCATTGAATTAAGTGAGAGTCACCATTTCTCGACCCACGGCCGGAGCACGACTTCGAACGCCCAAGTCGACCGGTGTTGGCGATGCAGGTGCAGATAGGTGTGTGCGATATGGACGGGGTCCGCCATATCGTCGTCGACAGTCGTTCCGGCGAACCGGTGCGAGCGGGTCCCGTCCTCCTGCGTCCAGCCGACCGCGGCGTCGATCGGCACATTCGCTACGTGAACGCCCTGCGGCATCAGTTCTCTCGCCATGCTTTGTGCGAGTCCGGACTTGGCATGACATGCCATTGCAAATGCGCCACTTGACGGAAAGCCTTTGAGCGATGCGCTGGCGTTCGTGAAGATGATCGTTCCTCTCGCACCATTGGCATCTGGTTCATTTCCGAGCATGAGACGAGCTGCTCGTTGCCCAACCAAAAACGCGCTGAACGCCGAATTTCGAAGCGTTTCGAACGCCATGGCAGGGTCCGCTTCGATAATGTTCTTGCGGAAGATGCCGGGAACCCGGCCGTCGATGTTGTGCACAACAAGCCTCGGCGTCCCGATGTCTTGAACGACATCCTCGAACAGCCGTGCCACGGCTGCCGGTTCGCTTGCATCGCAGGCGTACCGACGCACGCCATACGCCTTCTCGAGAGTTCGAAGGACCTCTTTTTCGGGATTCCTGGCTGCAACACCGACACGCATGCCACTTTCCGCGAACAGCCTGGCGCAACTCGAGCTGATGCCCGGTCCGCCGCCGACAATGAGAGCAACGCCTTGGGTGAACGTTTGGGTGTCGCGGTTAGATTGAGTCATGTTGCTGCCTCGGAAGCGTTTGGTGACCTATTGCTTCACTGCAATGACGACCTTGCCCATTGCGTGCCCGGCCTCGACATAGGCGAGCGCATCGCCAAGCTTTTCGAACGGGAACACTTTGTCCACAACCGGACGGATCGGGCCGGACTCGATCAGAGAGGTGATTTCGCGCAGCTGCTGCCCCTGCGCGCGCATGAATAGGAATGAAAAACGCACACCAAGGCTTCTGGCTTTTTTCCGCACACCGCGGCTCAGCAAGCGCATCACCAGTTTCAGGAAGAGGTTCATACCTTGCTCCTTGGCGAATTCGGGGTCGGGCGGCCCGGAGATCGAGATGAGCAAGCCGCCTGGTTTCAACACGCGTAGGGATTTTGCAATCGTCTTGGTCTCCTGGCTGTGCAGGACCAGATCGTAGCCCGACAAGACCTTTTCGAAATCCCGGGTCTTGTAGTCGATGACCAAGTCCGCGCCGAGACTCTTAACCAACTCGACATTCTTCGTGCTTGTCGTCGTCGCAACGAATGTACCGAGATGCTTGGCGAGTTGGATGGCGAAAGTCCCCACCCCACCGGAGCCAGCCTGGATGAAGACCTTCTGGCCAGGCTTCAACTTGCCCACCTCGACCAGCGCCTGCCAGGCGGTCAGCCCAACCAGCGGGATAGAGGCGGCCTCTTCCATGCTGATGTTCTTGGGCTTTGGCGCCACGTCCGCTTCATTCACGGCAATGAATTCGGCGAATGTTCCGACCCGATGATCGCGCGGCCGAGCATAGACCTCGTTGCCGACCTTGAACCGCCTGACATTGCGGCCGACCCTGACGACTATCCCAGCAACATCGTGCCCCAGAATGAAAGGCGGACGATACGGCAGTATGAGCTTGAATTCTCCGTCCCTTACTCTGGAGTCCAGAGGGTTCACGCCGGCTGCACGAACTTGAACCAAGACATCGTCGTCCTGCATCTCCGGCTCCGGCAAATTGGCCAAGCGCAGAGCGCCTTTCTTCTTGTATTTGTCGACCACGAACGCCTTCATGGTGTTCTCCATTCGAAGCATTGCCGTGGTCTCAGGCTTCAAGGAAGGACAAGGCCTTCGGAACAAAGTCGGCGTAGTGCTGAAAAATTCCGCCATGCCCGGCATCTTCGTAGATAATCAATTGTGGACCTTGGATCCGGCGCGCCATATCGATGCTGTTTGCGGTCGGGACCATGATATCGCTGTCGCCATTCGCGATAAGTACAGGAATGCGGATGCTGCCGAGATCCTGAGGCGTCTGCTGTGCCCAGCTCTTGATTGCCTTCAGTTGCCGCAACAAAACCTCTGGTGTGGCTCCTTTGTCCCGATCTACCTTGCGCTCCTTCAGCCTTGCCAGAAAGGCGTTTGCGGCTTTGCGGCCATTGGCCGTGGACGTGAAGAACAGGTAGACTTTTGGGTCTCGCAAAGTCAGCAAGCCCTTGATCATCAGCGGCCAGGATACAGGCCCAACCTTCTCGATACCTTTGCCGCCTGCCGGGCCAGTGCCGGTCAGAACGAGTTTTCGCACAAGACCCGGCACCTTCAGCGCAATATCCTGCGCCACGAACCCGCCGAGGGAAAAGCCAAGCAGATCGATCTTTACAAAGCCCAGAGCGGAGATCAGAGCAATCGTATCTCGCGCCATTTCGCCCACAGTTACAGGCGCTTTCCCGCTTGAAGCGCCGACACCTCGGTAATCGATTGCGATCACGCGATGCCTAGTGGCGACCCCATCGACGATCCTCGGATCAAAATTGTCGAGAACCGCACCCCAATGGTTGAGAAGGATCACCGGCACGTCGGTACGTGGACCGATGTCGCGATAGGCAAAAGTGGTTCCTGCAGCACCGATCGAAAGATTTGGCGCATCGACATAGCGCACCACCGATCCGGCGCGGCCTGCATAATTGGACATCACCTACTCCAAAATTCGGCTGAAACCGGAATTCCAAAGATGGAAGGACATCGGTCCACAAGATGCACATGGCACCGACACCTGCCCAATGCTGTCGGAAGTGCGGGGCTCGGCCATGCTGCGTTGCGCCTTGCTCATTCCGGCTTTCTCAATTTGTCCTCGAACATCGACGAATAGCCTGTTACTATCAATTTAGTACTAAGTCAGTACTAAAATGAGACTTACATGAATAAACTTTCGACCCAGCCTTGCATGATCGCCCGCAGCCTCGCGCTTGTCGGGGATGCATGGAGCATGCTGATCATGCGCGACGCCCATGGGGGGCTGACCCGCTTCGACGACTTTCGTAAGAGTCTCGGTATCGCGCCGACGATGCTGGCGGGTCGGCTTGCAGCCCTGGTTTACGAGGGATTGCTGGAGAAACGTCGCTATTCAGACCGTCCGCCGCGAGACGAGTATGTGCTGACGGAAGCCGGGCGGGACTTTTTGCCGGTGCTGTTTGCGATGAGCGCGTGGGGACGAAAGCATCGCGGCGGAGGCAAGACGATCCGGTTCTTCGACGCCGAGAACGGAACGGAGATCGATCCCCTCACCATCGACCGCGCGACCGGCGCTCCGATCGGAACACGTTCCATTCGTATCGCCGCACCCGAATGATCGACTTGGACCTTGTGCGTTGCGAGCACGGACCACTCGGCCCTCAAGGCAATGAACCCATCTCGTTTCACCCGTATTTGGGAGAACGTTTCTCAATGAAAGCCCGGACGGCTTCGGCGTGCTGCGCAGTGCCCGCCGCAACGACCATCCTCTCGGCCTCTTGATCCAATGACGTCAGGAAGTCAACCGAAAGCGCAAGATCGAGATTATCCTTGATGGAGCCAAACGCGCTTCCTGGACCGTTTGCCAACGTCCTCGCCACTGCAAATGTTTCGTGTTGCAGTTCAGAATCGGACACCACGCGATTTACCAGCCCCAGCGCTTCGCAGCGGCGTGCATCGAGCCGTTCGGACAAAAACATCAGTTCACGCGCACGCGCCGTTCCGGCCAGCCGGGTCAATAGCCACGAAATGCCGTAATCGCCGGTCAGCGCAATCCTGGCGTAACCGGTCGTCATGATGGCGGATTCGGCTGCAATACGAATGTCGCAGGCGAGCGCGATCGCAAGCCCGGCGCCAGCCGCAGGTCCCGGCAACGCGGCGATGGTGGGTTTACGGACCGAGACGAGCACGCCGGTCAGGGTTCGCTGACGTTCCCGCAATCGCGCAACCTTGTCCTCGAATGACATGGCGGGTGCGGCGGAGTTGCCGCCGCCCATCCCCTTGACGTCGCCGCCCGAACAGAAAGCGGTGCCTGCACCGGTAATCAGCAGTGCGCCAACATTCGGGTCCTCACCATTGCGCTTGATCATCCGGCGCAACGCCGGCGTGAGATGGTCGGACAGCGCATTTCGCGCTTCGGGTCGGTTCAACGTAATCACTGCGACGCGATCTCGGATCGCGCACAGCAGTTCGTCCGTCCCTGTGTCGATCGAGATTGATCCATCATTCATGGTTCTGACCCTTCAAGACCTGCATTTGCAGAGCTCTCCAAAATGACTATGCGTGCATGCCGTGGCCATGTTTCTCGCCGGCCAGACCTCACCAGGTTTCGTGGAACGGTCGCAATTCCGTAAGGAACGACCAGGCCGACCGGTCCTGACCGTACAGATGATACAGTTCATCGGCGATCGCGGCAGGCTTGATGAAGAATTCATCCGGTTTGTCGCTCATCCTTGAGCGCATCCGGGGTGTATCAATCACGGCGTCAATGAGAACGTAGGAGACGTGAATGCCGAGAGGCCCCATGTCCCGCGCGATCGATTCGGCCAGAATACGCTGGGCTGCTTTTGTCGGCGCGAAGCCGGCGAAATTGGCCTTCCCCCGGATCGAAGACGTGTTTCCGGTGACCAGGATTGCGCCCTTGCCGCGATCGATCATGTCAGGAGCGACTTCGCGCGCCAGGTACAACAAGCCCATCACGTTGACCTCGAAGTTGTCCTTCAGCATCTTCGGGTCGATCTCGCGGAAGTTTCCCCAGCCCCCTCCGACCGCGTTGTGGATGAGAGCTTCGGCCGCGCCGAAACGGCGCTTAACGTCGGCGACAACGGTCCGCACCTGGCTCTCGTCTGTAACGTCGCAGGTCATCGCGTGGACATCGGGAAGCTCTTGCGCGAGGTTATTGATGAGCTCGGGCGAACGAGCAAGCGCCATGACACGGAAGCCGCCGGCAGAGAAGCGCTTGACGATGGCAGCTCCGGTGCCCGGGCCTACTCCGGTCACGATCGCGATTGGTTTCTCGGTCATATGATGGTCCCTTCGACTATTGCCCGGCCGCTCGCATATGAATCCGCTCGGACTGCGACTGATGGACGGCAGCCTCGTGGGCGGGCACCAGGGCGAGACGAACCGCGACGTTCTTGTGGTACGGCGTGCCGGCAACGGGATCGCGGTTGCCGCTCTCGGTGAGCAGATTGATGCGCGGTCCGTTGATCAGGCGCTCGCCGTCGGCTGTGGGATATGCCTGACCGTAGCCGTGCGGCAAAGCCAGTTGGCCTTTCCGCATGGCGTCATCGACCTTGCAGCGAACAACAAGCCGCCCGACCACCGACTCGACGGCGATCCAGTCGCCATCCTTGGCGCCCAACTCGCTCAGATCACTCGAATTGATCAACAGCGCGCCGTCCGGATCCTCGCGACGCCACGCGGGATCGCGAAATATCTGGTTAGCATTGAACATGCGGCGGCCACCAGCCGCCAGCATGAACGGGAACTCCTTTGGAGCGCCCGCAGCTCGCGGATCGAGACGCGCCAGCCATTCCAACATCTGAGGCACGACCAGCCGAACCTTGCGATCCGAATGGCTGATCATTGACCAGACCTCGTCATACTCGTGCCGGGTAACCGCCGCGCCCTGCCGGGTCGCTACAATGGTGTCGAACAGGAGATCTCCCAGCTGCTGGTCCGTTACCTCGTCGGATGCGCCGATCGCCCGCCGTACCGCTTGGGGCGATCGCTTCGCGCAAGCCAAGGCCGCGCTCCACATAGGGGCCGCGGCCGCCGTACCATCCGGAAGCGTCTGCCCCAGCGTATGGTAGAGCACCAGGGCAGGTACTGTCGCAGGGTTTTCCGCTATGAAAGCACGAAAGGCCGCGGCGAATTCAGGTCGCGAGCGCCGTGCTATTTCGCGCAGCGGCGCGAGCACATTGTCACCCGGCAGAAGCCCCAGGGCGATGGCAAGCCGCGTGTAGATCTCGGGCTCCGGCAAGGTGCCGGCGAGCGGCGGCAATACCGCGGCGCGAACGTGAAAATAGTTCGTCGGAAATTCGAAGTTGAAGAAAGTAAATTCGGTCTTCTCGTATTGTGTGGAGGCCGGGAGAACGTAATGCGCGAGCCGTGCGGTTTCGGTCATCGCAACGTCGACCACAACGCATAGCTCGAGCGATTGTAGCGCGCGTTCCACCGCCTCGGTGTTTGCGGCGGTGTTGGCGGGATTGGAACTGTCGATCCAGGCGCAGCGCAGCCGGTCGGGATGGTCCTTGAGCACTGCCTCGGGAAAAATATTGGGCGGCAACAATCCCCCGATAATGGCGTCGCCGGTCGGCGCAAATCTTTGGTTCGGAGAATTACCCCAGAGTGGCTGAAGCCAACTATGCAATTGATTGGTGCCTTTACGGCCAAAATTGCCGGAAAGCATGATCAAGAGCTTCTCAAGATAGGAGTTGAGTGTTGAGTTAATGCCTTGCTGGATGCCAAGCTCGACCCGAACCACCATGGCCTTCGCCGCTACAATCATCGCGGCGCAGCGTTCCAGATCAGGAAGCGAGATATCGGCAGCGGCCGCCCATTCTGCAATGGGGATGTTCAATAGCGCTTGCCTCACTTCAGTGTAGCCGATCGTGTGCTCGTGAATGAACGCATGGTCGATCTGGTCAGAACGGACAAGCATGGCCAGCAGCGCACCAAGAAGAAATGCGTCGGCACCGGGCCGAACTGCGAGATGCAAATCCGCCATGTCGGCGGTTTCGGTTCGTCGAGGGTCAATGACAATTAGCTTGCGTGCGGGATCCTTGCGGATTTGATTGAGGTGGTCGCGCGCATTGGGGAAACCGTGCGCGATCCAGGGATTTGCACCGATGACAAGCAAAAGATCACAATGATGCACGTCCTCTGCGGTGTGACAGGTTTGGCTGCCGAACATGTGGCCATTGACCCAGAAATCCCCGGTTTTCTCCTGGGAAAGAGCGTTGAAGACGCTGCGTGAACCCAGCGCGCGCAACAGGCCACTGGCGTAGGCGCCGCCGGCGTGGTTGCCCTGCCCGCCACCGCCGTAAAGGGCAATGCTCTTGCCGCCATACCTGTGGACAATGTCTCGAAGGCGCTCCGCGATCTCTGCAATCGCCACGTCCCATTCGATTTCGTCAAAGCCACCATCGGCGCGACGACGCAACGGGGCCGTGAGCCGATCCCTGTGATGCGCATAATAGGGAATACGGGTCGCTTTGTTGCACAGATAGCCTTGCGACTTCGGGCTTGATCGGTCGCCTCGCACTTTCTCGAGTCGCCCATCATTCACCCAGACTTCAATGCCGCAGTTTATGTAACACAGGTTGCAGGCTGTCTTGAGCCACTTGCCGGCCGTCATGGTGACCTCCCAAATTGTGGTTTGCCGCAGCTCATCGCCTTTGTCGTTCTGCGCTGCGGCTTGCGAGTTCGACCGCCGGCAGTCATCCGTCCGGCGTCGAGAATATCGTCGGAAAGCTTTCCGGCGCCGACAGCACGCGACAGCACGATAGATCCAACCATGGTTGCAATGGCGCCGGTCGCGATTTGGCGCGCCTGTTGGGATCCCTTAGCGGGAAGCATTTCGACAAGGATGTCGATCATCTTCTCCAGTTTGGAAGCAAGGGCCCGCCGCTCGCTCGGGCTCGAGCGGGCGACATCAGCTGCTAGGGCTGGAAGCGCGCAACCTCCTCCAGGATTATCGCGGTGGCGGGAACTGACGTAATCGGCAATCAACGCCGCGATGCGATCCTCGTTGCCTTTCCCGTTCGCCAGCGTTTTCCACCGCTCGACCATTTGGTCCATCGCAAACGCGATTGCCTCGCCAACAAGTGCGGCACGCGAATCGAAATGGTTATAGAACCCGCCGTGCGTCAGACCCGCGAGCTTCATCAGTTCCACAACGCTAAGCCCTTCGGCACCGTTTTGGCGCAAACCATAGGACGCGCTTTCAACGATCCGGCTGTGAGTTTGACGCCTGTGGTCTTCTACGTAACGCATCGCCGCTCCGTGCAAGCTCTTGGGGGAACGGCCGCAAAACCGTTCCCATCCCCTCCCTGCAATTCTTGAACCGTGCTTTTGCAGACCACGGCAACATTTCATTGCAATGCCGACTATCTTATATGACTATCGTCATATAACAACAGTGATCAAGAGGAGAATTCGCTATGGCTGCCGCTTCCGATCCCGTCGCCATCCTTTCCGCCGCCCGTACGCCACTCGGCCGCTTCATGGGCGAGCTCTCGACCCTCAGCGCACACAAGCTCGGCTCTCACGTGATTGGAGCAGCTCTGGAACGGGCCAAGCTGGCGCCTGAAAAGATCGAAGAAGTGTTCATGGGCAATGTGCTGCCGGCCGGACAAGGTCAGGCGCCGGCGCGCCAGGCCGCTCGCGGCGCCAAATTGCCGGATGCCACTGGCGCCACCACCATCAACAAGGTCTGCGGCTCCGGCATGAAGGCCACCATGCTCGCTCACGACATCATCAATGCGGGCTCCGCCGAGATCGTTCTCTCCGGCGGCATGGAAAGCATGAGCAATGCGCCCTATTTGCTGGCCAAGGCGCGGGGCGGTTACCGCGCTGGCCACGACCGCATCATCGACCACATGATGATGGACGGTCTGGAGGACGCCTACGAGACCGGCCGCTCGATGGGCGACTTTGGCGAGGCCACGGCAGAAGCCTATCAGTTCACGCGCAAAGACCAGGACGCGTATGCGATGGAGACGTTGACCCGCGCCCGCAAGGCGGTCGAAGGCGGAGCGTTCAAGGCCGAGATCGCGCCGATTGTGCTGACGGAGAAAGCCGGGTCACGGATCATTGCCAATGACGAGCACCCGCTCAAGGTCGATCCCGCCAAAATCCCGGGCTTGAAACCCGCGTTCCGCGCCAACGGCACCATCACGCCGGCCGCCTCCTCCGCAAATGCCGACGGCGCCGCGGCCCTCATTCTGGCCAAGCGCTCGCGCGCGGATCGCGACGGCCTCCCAGTGCTCGCCGAGATCAAGGGCCACGCCACCCATAGCCAAGAGCCACAGTGGTTCACGACGGCGCCCATCCCAGCTATTCGCAAGCTGTTGGACAAGGTCGGCTGGAGCGCGGGGGACGTCGATCTGTTCGAGATCAACGAGGCCTTTGCCGTGGTGGCGATGGCGGCGCAGAAGGATCTCGGCATCCCGAGGGAGAAGCTGAACGTCAACGGCGGCGCCTGTGCGCTTGGCCATCCCATCGGCGCCACCGGCGCGCGATTGATCGTGTCGCTGTTGCATGCACTCGAGGCACAAAACCTCAAGCGGGGTGTGGCGGCACTCTGCATCGGCGGCGGTGAAGCCACTGCCATCGCGGTCGAGCGCGTCATCCGCCGATAACGGACAATCCCCGTAAAAAAAAGATCGGCGGGCAGCGCGAACCGCGGCGTCCGCCGCATAGCCCGCCGATCCCTGTCACCGCGAAAGTTCAAATGGCTGACCAGTGCGAAGCAATCGAGCCCGCGCGGCCGAGTGTTAGGATCCCTAGCGCCCTACCGATCGCTATCCTTTCCCTTCTGGCCGCTATGGGAACCCTTGCGACCAACATTTTGCTGCCTTCGCTGCCGCAGATTGCAATCTCGTTGAATGTCACGAGCGCGGCAGTCACTTCCGCTATCACTATCTTTCTGACGGTGTTCGGGCTGGGCCAACTCGTCGTCGGACCGCTTTCGGACCGCTACGGAAGACGCTGGCCAGTTTTGATCGGATTTGCGGTGTTCTTCGGCGGCAGCATCTGGTGCGGTTTGGCTAACGATCTACCTAATCTTTTGGTTGGCCGCGCAGTCCAAGCAGCGGGCGCGTGCGCGACGTCAGTTTTGTCTCGTGCCGTAGCCCGGGACATGTTCAGCGGGGCTGCTTTGGCGCGGGCACTGGCTCTGATGATGATCGCGATGTCCGCAGCCCCCGGCTTTTCACCACTGCTTGGCGGCGCACTCGATCACATCTTTGGTTGGCGCTCCGAGTTCGCGCTCGTCGCCGCGTTTGCCGCAGTCGGCGCCGTTGCCTATGGCGTCCTTCTCGGGGAAACCCACCACTCGATCCGCGCGCCGCTCAATCCGGTGGCCATTGCCAAAATCTACAGGGGCTTGGTTGGCGATCGACGGTTCGCAATCCCGGCAGCCACCTCGAGCCTCATCATCGGCGGCTTGTTCTCGATGTTTTCGGCTGCGCCGCGCCTATTCATCGAAGCGCTACACTTCACGCCGATCCAGCTCGGCCTGTTCTTCGCCGGTACCGTCTTTATCGTATTCGCCGCGGGCGTGCTGGCAACAAGATTGGCAGCACGGTATGGGCTCGATGGCCCGATCCGAGCCGGGCTGTGCGCGACGGCGGCCAGCAGCCTTGCGATCTTGGTCATCTCGATGGTCAACCCAACTTTCTTGCCGTTCCTCGGCGCGATGAGCGTATTTCTCCTTGGCATGGGCATTGTCGGTCCACTGGCCACCGCCCGCGCGCTCTCTCCATTCGGCGACAAGGCCGGCGCGGCCTCGGCGCTATTGGGCTTTTGGCAGATGATGAACGCCGCGATCGGCGTATGGCTTGCTGCGACGGCGTCACATGAAGCCATGTTGGCGCTGGGCGTCGTGCTGAGCGCGTTTTCATTACTGGCTCTCGGCCTGTACGCGCGGGGTCCCGGGTCTTGATTGGCTTGTGACTCCGCACGCGTCTCTTGCCGGTCACTCAGGCCCTCCATCGCCGTGATAGGCATAGCTTTGACTAACCCGCCAACGACCTGGGATCTGGCAGCGCGTCCAGCAACTGATGGTGGGGCCGCCACCGTCGCGCCGCGCTTGCCATCTTCACAAAAATCGCTTCAACAATTCAACAGTTCGTTCGAGCCTGGTACCTGCTGACCTATTCTCTGGAAAAGCCGCAACTATCAGGGAACACTCTAGAATTGCCGATGCGATTAAGGCGCGGGACCAATCTCCGGCACGTGTACGCAATGAGAGGCATGTGGGCCATCTCCGCTATGCAGACATGAAAGAGATTGTCCATTCGATGGACTGCGCATGATCATTTTGCCGCGCAACGCCAGCGGGGATCTGCATTGGCTCATCGCAATCGCTACGCAGGATTGCACCCGCGCTGAAATCGTTGTGCCCTCTAGCGTCAAGTGCGGGTGCTTGCGGGCAAGCGCAAAATGATTCAGAGTGGCAGCGTAGAGTAGACGGAGGGAACTTAAGTCGTGCGTTTACTGCCGCGAGAATCCTGGATCCATCGCGCCTGATTGCAAGCTCCCGCCTCACTAGCCTCGCCTGATGGCTCGCGTCTTGCGATTGGCGGTGGTCGGAAGAGCGCTGACCAGCCCAAGTGGAAATCCGCGAGATTGCTTGATTTGCTGCAAAGAGATGAAGCTCGAAAAGCGATCGACGCCTACCTCGGCTGCGAGCATGTCTTCCATAATTCCGCGATAATGGTCTACGTCCCGAGCCACCACCTTAAGCACGTAGTCGAACCCGCCGCTCACCAGATAGCATTCGACGATAAACTGTTCGTCACGGACGTAGCGCTCGAACCGTTGAGTGCACTCCGCGGTCCGACGCCGTAGGGTGACATCCGTATGGACTGTGATATGTGGAGCGAATTTCCTTGCATCGAGAGTGGCGCCGTAAGCCACAATGAATCCTGCATTTTCGAGACGACGAACGCGTTGCAGGCACGGTGTCGGCGAGAGCGCGACCAGTTCGGAGAGCTTGAGATTGCTCATCCGACCGTCGCTTTGCAACGCAGCAAGGATCTTGATGTCGAGACGATCGAGCCGTAGTCGAGTGTCCTCAACCGCAAGCTGCCGTATGGAACCGATGCAGACCTGTTCCATGGCGGCACTCGCTCAGCCAAAGTTCATCATGACGTGGCGCATGACGGTGTAGTCCTCGAGGCTGTACATCGATTGATCTTTGCCGTAGCCCGACATTTTCAAGCCACCGTGGGGCATCTCGCTGATTAGCGTGAAGTGGGTGTTGACCCATACGGTACCGTACTGGAGGCGCGAACTGATCTTGAGCGCCGTCTTCGCATCGCGGGTCCAGACCGAGGACGCGAGGCCGTAGTCGCTGTCGTTGGCCCAGGAGATCGCCTGCTCCGCGTCATTGAACCTCGTCACCGAGACGACCGGTCCGAAGACCTCACGACGAACGATTTCGTCAGTCTGTTGCGCGTTCGCGATAACGGTCGGCTGGTAGTAGAACCCGTCACGATTGGTACGCGCCCCGCCGGTCACGATCTCGATGTGCTTCTGCTGGCTCGCACGCTCGACGAAGCTCGCGACGCGTTCGCGCTGGCGCTCGGTGATCAGCGGTCCGAGCTCGGTCGCTTCGTCCTCCGGCGCGCCGAGCTTGATGGTCTTCACGGCGCTTGCGAGGTCGGCCACCACGCGGTCGTAGATCTTGGGGGCCGCATAGATGCGGCAAGCCGCGCAGCAGTCCTGCCCGGCGTTGTAAAAACCCGCGCTCTTGACGCTCGCAACGACTTCATCGAGATCGGCATCGTCCATGACGATGACGGGGGCCTTGCCGCCGAGCTCGAGATGGGTCCGCTTCAGGGTTTTCACGGCGGCCTGAAGCACCTTCTGACCGGTCGTTATATCGCCGGTCAACGACACCATGCGCACGCCCGGCATACTGACCAGCGACGAGCCAACACTGTCGCCGCGGCCCGGAATGATGTTGACGACGCCTGGCGGAAACAGTTCTGCGAGAATCATCGCGAGCTTCAGCGCCGTGAGCGGGGTTTGCTCGGATGGTTTCATCACGACCGTGTTGCCGACCGCCAGCGGCGCTGCCAGTTTCCAGGCCGCCATCATCAGCGGGAAATTCCAGGGAGCGATGGAGCCCACAACCCCGACGGGATCGCGGCGGATCATGCTGGTGTGATTGCCGACATATTCGCCTGCGGCGCTTCCCGTCATGCAGCGCGCCGCCCCGGCGAGGAAGCGAATGACGTCGACGATTGCCGGAATCTCGTCGCCCAGCATCTTGAGATAGGGCTTGCCGCAGTTAAGCGATTCCAGTCGCGCGAACGCCTCGCCCTCCGCCTCGATGCGGTCCGCCACTTTCAGAAGCAATCCGGCACGGTAAGCCGGGGTGGTTTGCGACCACTTTTCGAATGCGCGTGACGCGGCCTTCACCGCGGCGCCGATCTGATCGGCCGAGGCTTCCGGAACCTCACCGAGAATCTTGCCGGTAGCCGGATTGATGATGGTCTCGACCGGCCCGTCGCCTGGAAAAAGCTTTCCGTCGATCAGCAGGTTGGTCATGACGTTCGGTTGGGCGATGTTCATCGGCCAGGCTCCAGCTTGACAATCCGTTTGGTTGCTGAACCTAGCCAAGGCGCTAAGGCTATGGGAAATACAAAAAGCTGGCTGGTTCCTATCGGAAAAGCCGGTCGCGCTATCTTTCGCTTCTGTATTCGCGCGCAAGGTGCAGGAATATCTGGGCTTGGTCCGAAATGACCGACCCTCGGCGCCACGCGACCCCCACGTCGACGGTAACTTCGATCCCCTGGATCGAGCGTGCTTCGAGACGATCGCCCTCGAGCGACCATGCCCTGAAGGTCATGTCTGGCATGATGGCTACGCCGGCGCCGGTGGCAACGAGACTGCGGACAGCCTCGACGGACGAGGTCGTCAACGCGAAGTTCGGTCGCAGACGAGCGGTCTGCCAAAGCGCGGCGTTCGATTGCGGCATCTCGTCGATCGACAAGCCGATTAACGGCTCCTCATTGATCGCTGCCAGCGTGACTTGCTCCTGCGCCAGCAGTTCGTGGCCGGCCGGCAACCAAACTCTGTTCGGCGATCGCACCAGCGTCTCGAACTCCAGCGCGTCATGATCCTCCAGATTGGATACGAGCATCAGTGCGACGTTGAGCTCACCATTGACCAAGAGATGTTCGATGAAGGCCCGATCCTCCTCCACGACTTTGACCTGCACGTTGGGAAAGATGCGCCGAAATCGCGCCAGCAGATCAGCAAGGAAATAGCCCGACACGAGGCTCGTCACGCCGAGGTTGAGAACGCCGGAGACAGCCTCCGATCCCGTCTTCAACACACGCCCGGCGTCGGCGACGGCAGCCAGGATCAGCCGCGAGTGCCGCAGGAACTGGTGGCCCTGATAGGTTAAAGTGACGCCCTTTGAGCTGCGATCGAACAGCACGGCGCCGGTCTGCGCCTCGAGTGCCCTGACGCTCTCGGTGATGGCGGATTGCGAAATGTTCAGGCGCGTCGCGGCGCCGGACACCGAGCCCGCCTCGGCGGTCGCGACAAAATAGGAGATCTGCCTGAACGTAAGATGCATCGGCGTGTATCCACCTCCAGATCATGCTGCAAAGGTCCCGGATTGCGACCCCAAAACAGCATATTGGCCTGAATTTCCGATAGTGAATAGTGAGGTTTGGCCCTCCAGCCCTGCTACTTTTTGGCAGCAAGGAGTGAGCCATGGGTACAGATGCTCCGGACGGAGAAATCCTGCGGATCGACCATTTGACCGTCCCGCTCGCCAGCGGGATATCGCTTGCCGGCCGACTATGGCGGCCTGCGGGAGCGGACCAGGACCCGGTCCCCGCCATTGTCGACTATCACCCCTACCGGAGCTCGGACGGCAGCGCCCCTGCGGACGAGGCCATCTACGCGCGGCTCGCATCGCGGGGATATGCTTGCGTCAAGCTCGACGTTCGCGGGACCGGCAATTCGGATGGATTGCACCCGGACCAGTTCGACGCTGCGTATTGGACGGATGCCGTTGAAGCCCTGGCCTGGATTGCGGCACAGCCCTGGTGCAACGGACGGACCGGCATGACCGGCCTGTCATGGCCCGCGCATGCAAGCCTGATGGTGGCAACGCGGCAGCCGGCTTCGCTAGGCGCGATTCTGCCGGTCGATGGCGCCGACGATCGATACCTCAATCGCTATCAGGGCGGCTGCCTTCTGGTTTACGCCGTCTGGCATGGCGCACAGCTCAGCGGCATGCATTTGCGGCCTCCCCTGCCCTGGGTCGTCGGCGAGCGATGGCGCGAGATGTGGCTTCAACGGCTCTCGGCCTACCGCAATTATTTTGAGCTCTGGGGCGCGCACCCGACGTTTGGTGCATACTGGCACGCCGGTTCGGCAAAACGCGACTTTGACCGGATCGCTTGTCCTATTCTGGCAACGGTCGGCTGGGCAGACACCGGCTATGCGGTCGCCCTTCCGACCCTTCTCAGGGAATCCCACATATCGCG
Source organism: Bradyrhizobium sp. CCBAU 53338 (assembly GCF_015291665.1). NCBI lineage: Bacteria > Pseudomonadati > Pseudomonadota > Alphaproteobacteria > Hyphomicrobiales > Nitrobacteraceae > Bradyrhizobium > Bradyrhizobium sp. CCBAU 53338. Next base: position 1,832,761 of record NZ_CP030048.1, on the reverse strand, counting down.
CTCAGTCGTTGCCGGTCCTTGGGGGCATTGCTTCCCGCACACCGCCCGCCCCGGGCCGGGATTCGATTTTGTCGAGCTTGCCGCACGCTGGTTCGACCATACCCTGAAGGGGGGCACGCCCTCGGAGTGGCCGAGGCTCATGGCTTGGCTGATCGAATCGCATGAACCAAGTCCGGACCTCATGGAACGGCCAGGCTATTGGGTCGAGGAAGGCGCTTGGCCGCCAGATTCGGTCAAAATGCAACGGTATGGATTGGCGCCGGGTCGGCTCGGAATTGATTTGCGTTCGGATATCAAGGCGGAAGTGCGATCGCCCCTCACCGTCGGCGCAACCTCCGGGGAATGGATGCCCTGGTATCCGGCAGGATCAGGCGCCCATCTTGCGGAAGACCAGCGCGAGGCCGACGGACTGTCGCTCTGCTTCGACCGCGAGCCTGTGGTAAACGATACGGAATTACTCGGCCAACCCGTTCTCTCTCTCGCGGTCAGTTCCGACCGCCCCTGTGGGCAGATCGTTGCCCGGCTATGCGACGTGGCTCCCGATGGCACGTCCACGCGGGTCACCTATGGCTTCCTCAACCTAAGCCACCGCGAGGGCGATGAGCATCCGGTGACGGTCGAACCGGGCCAAGGCTATGAGGTCAAGCTTGCGCTCGCGCCGATCGGATGGTGCCTGAAGCCGGGCCATCGCCTGCGGCTCGCGATCTCGACGAGCTATTTCCCGATCATCTGGCCCGCCCCCCACCATGCGACCTTGACCCTCGATCTCGCCAGATGCGAGTTGAGGTTGCCGCTGCGCAAGGCAGGCCATCGCTGCGCTCCGCCAGCTCCCTCCATCGTGATGAATGCGCCTGCATTGGCTGCATCCGTGCTGCGCGCACCGAAACTTGAGCGCCGCCGTAGCTTCGACGTCGGATCATCGCTGTTGGAAACTGTCGTCGATGAAGATAATGGCGAGATCCGGCTGGAAAAGGACGGCCTCACATTCGGGTCGACGATGAAGCGAACCTACAGCATTGTCGCGAACGATCCGCTGTCGGCGTGCTGTACGACCTCGGCCGTTTGGACGCTCGGCCGTGCCGATTGGTCGACGAGGGTCACAGTCGACGCCATCGTGACGAGCAGTGACAAGAACTTCTTTGTCGATACCCTCGTCTCGGCACACGAAGGCGAGAACGAAGTTTATGGGCGGCAATATCGCAAGGTTGTTCCACGCGGCTCGGCCTGAGTCTTTCGGACCGAGCCTTTATCGATTCCGATTGAGCAACTCCGTCACGGAGCGAAAGACCCGTGACTTCGCGACCTGATATCCGAGCTTCTGCCCTATGTCGGTTTTCAAGAGGCCGTCGAGCATACCCGCTTCATAGTCTCGGGGATTGCGAACAACGCGCTGGTCACGCTGGCCATTTAGGTCGGCAAGGATGCGATGGGCTGCGTTGTGGCCGGGCGCGCCGGTGACCCCGCCGCCCGGATGACTGCCGGCTCCGCAGAGATAGTAACCGGCGATCGGCGTTCGATACGTCGAAGCTTCAGCGATCGGGCGCTGCTCGAACAGGTTTTCGAGTCCGACCATCGAGGCGTGGAAGATGTTGCCGCCCGTAATGTTGTAGGTCCGGTCCAGATCGAGCGGCGTGATGACGTGACGACCGCGAATATGGTTCCGCAGATTGGGAGCATAGCGGAAGTACATCTCCATGACTTGGTCCGCCCATTCCTCCTTGCGGCTATTCCAGTTGCCGCGACCGAGCTCGAAGGGAAGCTGCTGGACACCCAGCGACAAGGTATGCTGACCAGGGGGCGCGAGCTCCGGATGGGTTACCGAAGGAATCAAGGCCTCGATCACGTAGTCATCGGCAAACTCGCCGCGCTGTTGCGCCTGCCATGCCTGCTCATAGAGCGCCGGCGTCGGGCCCAGGATGGCAAGGCCTTGATGCTGGGGCCCTGCTTGCCCGGCCGGAAAGCCGACATAATCGGGCAAGGCATCGATCAGAAGATGAATTCGCGCCATCGAGCCGCGCTGGTCGATATTTCCTGCCTTCGCGGCCACCGGCGCTGCGAGTGCGCCACCCGGCAGAAGATCGACCAGCGATCGCTTCGGGTCCGCGCCCGAGACGATGGTGGCGGCCGCGATTGTGCTGCCATCGGCCAGCACGATGCCGGTCGCAACGCCATTCTCGATGCGAACGGATTTCACCGGCAGGCCGGTACGGAGTTCGCCGCCATGCGCGCGAAGGCCGGCCGCGAGCGCCTCTGCGATCATGCCCATGCCCTGCTTGGGCAGGCCATAGCGGCCGAAATGGCCTTCGAATTCGCCCTGCGCATGATATCCGTAGACGTAGGCCGTCCCAGGCGTCGTCGGACTGCCCCACGTCGAGACCATGCCCATGAACATCATGAAGCCGCGGAGGCGGTCCGACTTGATGTAGCGCGAGAGCAATTCCTCCGCCGAAAGCAGGATGAATTCCTCGAACAGCTCGTTTTCGCCGGCCTCGCTAAAGGTGCGACGCAGGCTGTCGGCCGTTGGCGGATCGCTGAGCAGTGCCGACTGCGTGATGTCGCCGAAGCGGCGCAACTGCGTTGCAAAGCGCATGAAGTTGGGGCCATCCTCCTTGCTATGCGCTTCGATCGATCGCAGCGTCCGGTCGATCTCCTGCCAGAGCATGACATGATCGCCGTCGCTCCAGAGCGCCATCTCCTGCATCTCGGGCGCCACGGACACGAGGCCGTATTTCTTCAGCTCGAGGTCTTCGACGACCTCGTGGCGCAACATCATCTGGATGTAGGAACACGATGAGAAGCGTCCACCAGGGATGAGCTCCTCCGTGGTACAGGCACCGCCGATGACCGGCCTGGCCTCCGCCACCACGACCTTCAGCCCAGCCCGGGCAAGATAATTCGCGCAGACCAACCCATTGTGGCCAGCGCCGATAATGGCAACGTCGTATGCTTGCGTCATGATGAACCTTGTTGGTTCCCGATATGCTTCTGGGTCAAGCTAGTCAAAATAGGCCAGCGGAATCCGCTGATATTATCGAGCAATTCAGCGAATCCGAGCTGATATTCGCCGCCCTTTCACAACCTGTCAGCATCGCCAGTCGCCTATGTTGCATTGAGGCAGCAGTTTGGCGAGGCGAGGCAGATGAAGATCCTGACCGTGCTAGTTCACTTCGAAGGCGAAGGCGCTCCGATGCCTGATGCCAAGGGATTCGTGAGATCGCAAGCCACCGGCACGATCCTCGACGTGCAAAATGAAGGACTGTCTGCCGAGGCCAGGATCGAATGCATCCCGGGGCAAGCCAGTTTCGACACCATGGTGTTCGCCCAGGACGGCCAGTTTTGGGAGGCCGGGCGCGTCGATTTTCCCGGCATCGGCAGTCATTTGGTCGTTGAAACCCGCCATCCTGGCCGCAGCGTCGACCTGCCCGGGGGCGCGGCCGCCGGTTCGATCGCGTGGACGATTATCGGCGGCGGCGGTCGTTTCGATGGCGCCAGCGGCATCGTAACCGGAAACTTCACCGCAAGGTCAGACGGTCGCTTTTTCGACCATCATCTCTATAAAATTCAGCTTCCCGTCAGATAGCGCAGCACGGGGCAGCCGAGCTTTGAGCTGCATGTCCCTCGAACAGAGCGAGCCAAAATTGTCAGAGATCACTGCCATGATCGCAGCGCCGCAACCCGAAGCGGCGGATGCCGGCGCGGATATCCTGCGTATGGGCGGCAATGCCGTCGACGCGGCGATCGCTTGTGCTTTCGTGCAAGGGGTCGTCGATCCCCTGATGTGCGGTATTGCCGGCTTCGGGAGCATGGCGATCTATGCCCCAGGTAAGCATCACGGCTACATCGACTTTCACGCACCAGCGCCCGCTTCGGCGCGGCCCGACATGTGGAGCGATCTGATTGTCGACGAGACGCGCGACGGCTTCGGATTTGTCTTGCAGGGGCAGGTCAACGATCTCGGCTACGGTTCGGCCGCAATCCCGGCCTCGCTACGTGCCTACGAGGCGGCGCACCGCGCCCACGGACGGCTGCCTTGGTCTGAGATCGTTCAGCCGGCCATCGCTTATGCCGAGAGCGGCTGGACCGTGCGGCCACATGTGCATTGGTTCTGGTCGGATGACGGCGAAATGGGCCGCGCTCCCAATCATGCCCGCATCGCCTTCAGCAAGACAGGGCGAGATCTCTATTGCCGCGCGGACGGCTCGCCAAAGCGCGTCGGGGATAAGGTCGTCAACCGGGATCTTGGATACGTCCTGCGGCTGATTGCCAGAGGCGGTGCAGACGTCTTCTACAAGGGTGAAATTGCGCACCGGATCGCCGAGGACATGAAGACGAAGGGCGGACTGATCGCGCTCGACGATCTCTCAGCCTTCCAGCCGAAACTGAACCAGCCGATCTGGGGTGACTACCGCGGTTACAGAGTTTCGACCAACCATCCGCCAGGCGGCGGGCTCATGTTGGTCGAAATGCTGAATGTGCTGGAGAACTTCGATCTCGTCTCGCTCGGCCACAACACTGCCGCCTACCTTCGGACGGTCAGCGAGACCATGAAGCGGGCCACTTCCGACAAGGACAAGTTCGTTGGCGATCCCGGCTTCGTGCAGGTTCCCTTTGAGCGGCTTCTGAGCAAGGATTACGCGTCGGTCATTGCCAACGACATCCGACATGGCAAGCGATCGAGCGTTACGCGCCTGCGAGGTGGCTTCCCCACCAAGGACACCACCCACCTGTCCGTGGTCGACAAGGACGGATGCTGCGTGTCGATGACCCATTCGCTGGGTCAGCCGTCCGGTGTCATCACCGATGGCCTCGGCTTCATGTACAACGGCTGCATGGCCGTCTTCGACCCGCGGCCGGGGCACGCCAACTCGATCGCGCCCGGCAAATCGCGTTTCAGTTCGATCTGCCCCAGCATCCTGTTCCGCGGTGAACGCCCCTACCTCGTTGTCGGCGCTCCCGGCGCCACGCAGATCGCCATGGGCGTGCTCCAGGCTATTCTCAACGTGCTCGACTTCGGGATGACCATGACCGAGGCCGTCAGCGCTCCGAGATTCTCGTCGACGAGCGATGCCATCGACGTCTCGAACCGTATCTCGCTGCATGTAACAAAGGAGCTGGAGGGCGACGGTTACGAGATCATCCGCTCCCCCTACGGGTTTGGCTTCGCGGCCGTTCACGGCATCAGATTGGTCGACGGCCGTCTCGATGGTGGCGCCGACCCGGGACATGACGGGGTCGCATTTGGAGTCGAATCGTGAGCGTCGACCGAATGGGGATCTTCAACGACCCCATCCTGTCCTCAATCCTGTCCACGCCGTCTCCTGACGTCTCCGACGAGCAGGCCACCGAGATTGCGCAACTGCACTACGGCCTGGAAACGACCGCGAAGAAGCTGGCAAGCGAGCGGGACCAAATGTTCCGTCTTCGCGATGCTGCCGGCGTCGAATATCTCCTGAAGGTCACGAACCCCGCCGAACCTCCGGAGGTCACCAACTTGCAAACGGCGGCGTTGCAATGGATCGCGCAAGTTGACGCGGCACTTCCGGTCCAGCGCATCCAGAAAGCGCGAAACGGCGCAGTTGAGCTGCGCCTTTCGATCGGCGCGACCACGCGGCGTACGGTGCGCCTTTTCAGCTTTCTTCAAGGCCTCCCGCTCTCAGAGACCGGCGGGACGATCAACCAGCGCCACGGGCTTGGCCGGGCGCTCGCGCGACTTGCATGTGCACTCGCCAACTTCCGTCATCCGTCCGACAGCTACGAGCTCGCCTGGGATATTGCGAATGCGGATCGGCTACAGCCCTTGCTTGAATATGTTCGAGACGCGGAAAAGAAAGCTCTCGCGCAGACTGCGCTCAAGCGCTTCCGGACAATCGTCAAGCCCCGCCTGAACCGGCTTCGTACCCAGGTCGTCCACAACGACCTCAATACACACAATGTCCTCGTCGATCTCGCCGACACGAATAAGGTCTCCGGAATAATCGATTTCGGCGACATTGTTCGCACTCAACTTGTCAACGACGTCGCGATCGGCGCCGCCTATCATATTGCCGCCGGCCCGGACCCTCTCCAGGGCCCCAGCGAATTCGCCGAGGCGTACCAGGCCGTCACGCCGCTGCGGGCCGAAGAAATTGAGGTGTTGCCCGATTTGATTGCGACCCGGCTGCTGGTTACTGTCTTGATCACCGGCTGGCGCGCCGAGCGCTACCCCGATAACAGTCCGTATATCCTCAAGAACAATGGTGCGGCATGGGACGGCCTCGACCGCCTCGCTCGCATCTCTCCTGAAACGGCGCAGCGAGCGCTGCGCGCCAACACAACCAGGTGAAACCATGTCACGTCCCTTGATGGTCAACGCGTTCGATCCGGCCCGGGCCGGAAAATTGGCCGATGATGTCGCCGCGCTGCTGGAACGTCGCAAGCGCGTCCTCGGGCCATCATACAAATTGTTCTACGAGGAACCCGTGCATGTCGTCCGCGCCGAGGGCGTCTGGCTGCACGGCGCAGACGGAACGAAATATCTCGACGTCTACAACAACGTGCCCTCGGTCGGTCATTGTCACCCGCGCGTTGTCGAGGCGATCGCCCGTCAGGCGGCGACCCTGAACACGCATACGCGATACCTCTATGAGGTCGTGGTCACCTATGCGGAACGCCTGATCGCCACCTTTCCCAGCGAACTCGCCAACGTGATGTTCACCTGCACTGGAAGCGAATCTTCGGATCTCGCGGTGAGGGTCGCGAAGAATTTCACCAAGGGCGCCGGGATCATCGTGACGGAGAACGCCTATCACGGCATCACGGCCGCGGTTTCGGAGTTTTCACCGTCACTCGGCGCGGGCGTGCCGCTTGGCCAGCATGTCCGGACCGTGCCGGCACCGGATTCCTATCGATTGGGTCCCCAGGTCGGCGAGATATTTGCCGATCACGTGCAGCGCGCCATCGACGACCTCAAGCGTCACGGCATCAAACCCGCCGCTCTGGTGACCGATACCATCTTCTCGAGTGATGGCATTCTGTCGGAGCCCGCCGGCTTCCTCGCGCCCGCCGTTGACGTAATCAGGCGCGCCGGCGGCGTATTCATCGCGGACGAGGTCCAGCCTGGCTTCGCGCGGACGGGTGATGCGATGTGGGGGTTCCAGCGTCACAAGGTGGTGCCCGACATCGTCATCATGGGCAAGCCGATGGGCAACGGCATTCCGCTTGCCGGCGTGGTCGCGCGGCCCGAGGTCCTGCACGACTTCGCGGCCACGGCACGCTATTTCAACACATTCGGCGGCAATCCGGTCTCCTGTGCGGCTGGCCTAGCGGTGCTCGACGTAATCGCAGAGGAGAAATTGCAGCGTAACGCGCTCGACGTCGGCGACTACATCAAGGCCGGATTGCGCCGGCTGGCACGCGAGCACGATTGCATCGGCGACGTTCGCGGCGCCGGCCTCTTCATCGGCGCGGATTTCGTGCGCGACCGGGACAGCAAGAGTCCGGCTCCCGAGATCGCAATGCGCCTCGTCAACGACCTGCGACGAAAGAACATCCTGATCAGTGCATCCGGCCTCGATGGCCATGTCCTGAAAATTCGTCCCCCGCTTCCCTTCTCACGGGACGATGCCGACATCTTTCTTGCGGCCATGCGTGACGTCCTCCAATCATCGCCGGCGTCATGACCTCGATCTCCTTGCGCGATCCGGCGTTGCTCTCCGAGCGTTGCTTCGTCGGAGGGAAATGGTGCGGCGAAGCGGCGGACCCGATTATGAATCCGGCCACCGGGGCTGTCGTCGCCCGCGTTCCGCGGTTTGGCGCGGCGGAGACCGATGCAGCAATCCTGTCAGCCGAACAGGCGTTCCCGGCCTGGTCGCGCTCCACGGCGAAGACGCGCTCGGCTGTGCTCAAGCGATGGTTCGAGCTCATCAATGCCGCGCGTGACGACCTCGCGCTGCTCATGACGCTCGAGCAGGGAAAACCGCTGGCTGAGGCTCGCGGCGAAATCGATTATGCCGCATCCTTCGTCGAGTTCTTCGCCGAGGAGGCCAAGCGCGTCTACGGCGAGACCATACCTTCGCCGCGCGCAAACTCCCGCATCATGGTCGTCCGCCAGCCTGTCGGCGTCGTCGCGGCGATCACGCCCTGGAACTTTCCCGCAGCCATGATCACGCGAAAGGTTGCGCCGGCGCTCGCGGCCGGGTGCACCGCGGTCGTGAAGCCGGCACCAGAGACCCCTCTTTCGGCACTCGCGCTCGCGATGCTTGCCGAGCGCGCAGGACTTCCCGCGGGCGTCCTCAATGTCCTTACAGGCGACGCCGTAGAGATCGGCGGCGTGCTGACCAGTCACCCCGCCGTTCGACTGGTCAGCTTCACCGGATCGACAGAGGTGGGCAAGCTGCTGATGCGCCAGTGTGCGTCCACGGTGAAGAAGGTCGCGCTCGAGCTCGGCGGCAACTCACCCTTCATCGTCTTCGACGATGCCGATATCGATGCCGCTGTTGAGGGGGCCATGGTTTCCAAGTTTCGCAACATGGGACAGACCTGCGTGTGCGCAAACCGCATCTATGTCCAGGCCGGCATTCACGATGCGTTCCTGTCTCGTCTGGCGGAACGGGTCGGGCAGATGAAGGTCGGCAACGGCCTCGACAGCGACGTCGTCCAGGGGCCGCTCATTACGATGGATGCCGTCAGGAAGGTCGAAGATCACGTCTCTGACGCCGTCCGCTCCGGCGCGCGGGTCGTGACCGGTGGCCGCAGGCACGGTCTCGGCGGAACCTTCTACGAACCGACGGTTCTTGCCGGCGTGAAAGCCGGCATGAAGATGACACAGGAAGAGACCTTCGGTCCCGTTGCCGGTGTCATCCGCTTCGAGGCCGAAGCCGAAATTATCGCGGCTGCGAACGACACGGCTTCCGGACTTGCGGCATATCTCTATACGCGTGACGTCGGCAGGATCTTCCGCGTCAGCGAGGCCCTCGAATACGGCATGGTCGGGATCAACACGGGCGCCATCTCGAACGAGGTCGCGCCCTTCGGGGGCGTCAAGCAGAGCGGGCTCGGGCGGGAAGGATCCCGCCATGGCATCGAGGAATATACCGAGCTGAAGTACCTGATGCTCGATGGCCTGGCGGCATCCTGACAATCAGCGATCGAGCGCCTCGCTGATCGCCTTGCCACATTCCTGCGTGCTGGCGCGACCACCCAGATCTCGTGTCCTGAGCGCCGGCTCGACCAGTATCCGTTCGATCGCGGCTACGATGGATCGGGCCGCCTGGGTCTCGCCGAGATGCTCCAGCAGCATGGCGCCCGACCAGATCTGTCCGATCGGATTGGCGATGTTCTGACCAAAGATGTCGGGCGCCGAGCCGTGGACCGGCTCGAACACGGATGGATAGCCTCGCTCCGGATTGAGATTGGCTGAGGGGGCGATGCCGATCGTTCCGGTGCAGGCCGGACCGAGATCCGACAAAATGTCCCCGAACAGGTTCGACGCCACAACGACATTGAAGCGGTTCGGGTTGAGAACGAAATGCGCGGTCAGAATGTCGATGTGATATTGGTCCCAGCGCACGTCGGGGTATTGAGCGGCCATCTCCCGGACCCGCTCGTCCCAATACGGCATCGTGATGGAGATGCCATTCGACTTGGTCGCCGAGGTCAGATGCCGCCGCGAGGTCCTTGACGCGAGATCGAAGGCGAATTTCAGCACACGGTCCACGCCCTGGCGGCTCATGACCGTTTCCTGCATCACGATCTCGCGGTCCGTTCCCGGGAACATGCGTCCGCCGATGCTGGAATACTCGCCTTCCGTGTTCTCGCGAACGACCCAGAAGTCGATATCACCAGGCTTCCGGCCGACCAGCGGACAGGGAACCCCGGGCATCAGGCGGACCGGCCGAAGGTTCACATACTGATCGAACTCACGTCGGAACTGAAGAAGCGAGCCCCACAGCGAGATGTGGTCTGGCACCTTTTCCGGCCAGCCAACGGCACCAAAGTAGATTGCATCCGAGCCGCCGATCTTCTCTTTCCAATCGGGAGGCAGCATCGCGCCATGCTTGAGATAGTAGTCGCACGACGCGAAATCGTACCAGTCCAGTTTCAGCGAGAAGCCGAACAGCGCCGCGACATGTTCGAGCACCCTCACGCCTTCAGGCATCACCTCATTGCCAATGCCGTCACCGGGAATCACCGAGATACGATACGAGCGGGACACAAGGAGTCCTTCTGCTGGGTTGGAGCGACCGGCGGTCGATCGGATCATTCCGCCGCCACCGCGAGCGCCGTCGGCTGAATCGGGCGACAATTGGCGAAATCCCACTGGCGGCCGGGAGCGGCCTCGAACAGCAGGCGCGTGTACTGCGCCTGCGGCTTGCCGAGTACCGCATCTGCCGGTCCCTGCTCGACGATACTGCCGCTCTTCATCACGATGATCTCGTCACAGATCTGGGCGGCAACCCGCAAATCGTGGGTAATGAACAGGATTCCGAGCCCAAACCGCTCCTGCACGTCGCGCAATAGCTCAAGCACTTGGGACTGGACCGAAACATCGAGCGCCGAGACCGCCTCATCGGCGACGAGGACCTCCGGCTTCATCGCCAAGGCTCTTGCGATAGCGATGCGTTGTCGTTGTCCACCGGAAAACTGGTGCGGATACCGCTTGACTGCGTCAGCCGGAAGGCCGACCAGCTCGAGCAGTCGGCGAGCTTCGATCATGGCTTCGCTGCGGGGAACACCATAATTGGTCGGCCCTTCGATGATCGAGTCGCCGACGCGCATCCTCGGGTTCAGCGAACGATACGGATCCTGGAAGACCATCTGCACACGACGGCGCAGCAGCCTGAGATCGCGCGGCGACCCGCCGGTCACCGATTGACCGTCGAGGTCGATCGTCCCTTCGCTGGCATTCGTCAGTCTGATCGCGCATCGCGCCACCGTCGACTTCCCGGAACCCGATTCGCCGACGATGCCCAATGTGCGTCCGGCACGCAGCGAGAAGTCGACGTCCCGTGCCGCCACGACCTGACGCGGCTTACCCCACATTGAACGGAGCCCGTAGCGCTTGCCAAGGCCGCGAACCTGCAACAAGACCTTGGAGCCGGTTTCGGGGCGGCGCTGGCGCGGCACAAGGCTCGGTACGGCTGCGAGAAGCCGGCGTGTGTATTCCTCGCGCGGCGTCGCCAGGACATCCTGCGCCGACCCGGACTCCACGATGGCCCCGTTGCGCATCACCGTGACGCGGTCCGCGATCTCGCGAACGACACCCATGTCATGGGTAATGAACAGAACGGCGGTTCCGTGGTTTTCGCGCAGCTCCTTGATCAATCCGATGATCTGCTTCTGCGTGGTCACGTCGAGTGCGGTGGTCGGCTCGTCGGCGATGAGTAGCCGCGGACGCAGGATCAGCGCCATCGCGATCATGATGCGCTGACGCTGGCCGCCCGACATCTCATGCGGGAAAGAACGACAAATTCGCTCGACGTCCGGCAGATGGACCTCTTCCAGCATGCTTAGGATGCGCGATCGTCTTTCGCGGGCCCCGAGGGAGGTATGGGCGCGCAGCACCTCGTCGATCTGGTTGCCGACCCGCTCGATCGGATTGAGCGCCGTCATCGGCTCTTGAAAGATCATGGCCATGCTTGTCGCGCGCAATGCCCGCAGGCGCGTCTCGCCGGCTGCAAGCAGGCTCTCTTCCGCCAGCAGGATTTCGCCTCCGACGGGCCGCAGTGTGCCGCGCGGAAGCAGTCCCATGACCGCGAGCGACGTAACCGATTTGCCCGATCCGGATTCGCCGACCAGACACATCGTCTCGCCCGGATGAACGTCGATCGAAAGGTCGCGGACGACAACCCGGCCTGATGCGTCAGCCACGGACAGGTTCCGCAACGAGAGTAGTGACACGCCGCTCACCGTCCTTCCCCACGCTTAACCAGACGAGGGTCGAGCTTGTCGCGCAACGCGTCGCCGAGAATGTTGATCGACAGGATCGTCAGCGACAGACACAGCCCCGGCCAGAAGATCAACTCCGGCCGCAGGCGGAAATAGCTCCGACCCTCGGCCATGATGTTTCCCCAACTGGGGGTCACCGGGTTGATGCCTGTGCCGAGGAAGGAGAGCACGGCCTCAGTGAGAATGGCCGATGCACAGACATAGCTACCCTGGACGATCAGTGGCGCGAACGTGTTCGGCATCAAATGCCGCCACAGGATGCGCGGGGTCGAGGTGCCAAGCGCGATCGCGGCCTCCACGTAAGGCTCCTCGCGAACCGTCAGCACGACCGACCGAACGAGCCTGATGATGCGTGGAATCTCCGGCAATGTAATGGCGATCAACACCGTCGTCAGGCTCGCCCCCGAAAGTGTTACGATGGTGATTGCGAGCAACACGTTCGGGATCGCCATCAATCCATCCACCACGCGCATCATGATGGAATCGAGCCACCTGATGAATCCCGCAAGGAGCCCGATGGCGAGTCCAACCGCGACGCTGCACAGCGCAGCTCCGAGCCCGATACCGAGGGACACTCTCGCGCCGTAGAGTACTCTCGAGAGCAGATCACGGCCGTAGGCATCGTTTCCGAGCGGATATTGGGCGCTCGCCTGCTTCAGCCGCATCAGCGGGCTCAGCAGGGCGGGATCGTGAGGCGCCAGCCATGGGGCCAGCAGCGCCATGGCCAGGATCGCGATCAAGATGGCGCCGGACAGCGCCACCAACGGGGCCTGCGCGAGCGCCGGCGCGAGGAAAAACGGACTGAACCGCCTCGGCTCGACTGGTTCGAGGTGCGAATTGAGGCTCATCAGTATCGAATCCGCGGGTCGACCAGCACGTAGATAACGTCGATGGCCAGGTTGATCAGCACGTAAAGCAAGCTCGACAGGAGGATCACGGCCTGCACCACTGGATAATCGCGGGCGAGGACCGCATCGATCGTCAGCCGACCAACACCGGGCAGGTTGAACACGCTCTCGGTCACGACGACACCACTGACGAGGAGAGCGAAGCCGATGCCGATAACTGTGATGATTGGCACCGCAGCATTCCGCAGCGCGTGACGCATGAATACGGTTCGCTCCGAAATGCCCTTGGCACGCGCCGTGCGGATGTAGTCCTCGCCGAGCACCTCGAGCAAACTCGTTCGAGTGATGCGGGCAATCAGTGCGACGTAGAGGAAAGTGAGCGCGAGCGTCGGCATGACCATACGCAGGCTGAACTCCGCCAAACCGGACCGGATACTGCGAAAGCCCTGAACGGGCAGCCAGCGAAGGTCGACGGCGAAGATCTGAATCAAGCCGTACCCGATGACAAACACCGGAATCGAGAAGCCAAGGACAGAAAGCGCGATCACGGCTCGATCCACCCAAGTACCATGCCGCGCGGCAGCTAAGGCACCCAACGGTACGGCGATGATGACCGACAGCGTGATCGTCGCCAGCGCGAGGCTGAATGTTGGCTCGATCCGATCGGCAATCAGCGTCGAAACCGGTGTTCCGGAGATGATGGAGGTTCCGAAATCGGCGTGAAGCAGGCGCCACATCCAATCGAAGAATTGCTGCTGCAGCGGCAGGTCAAGCCCAAGCTGTGCGCGGATGCGAGCAAGTTGCTCCGCCGTCGCGTTGTCGCCGGCAATCACGGATGCGGGATCGCCGGGTGTCAGGCGAAGCAGCATGAAGATTGTCACCGTCACGACGAACATGACCGGAATCGAGGCGAAGATGCGTCGCAGAATAAAACCAAACATGGGAGCCTTCATCGGGTGGCGTTAGCGCATGCTCGCCTTCCAGTGCAGAGCGAGCGCCCAAGGGCGATGCTCCATCAGGATTTATCCATGTTCCAGAAGTAAGGCACGGCTGGTCCATCCAGCACGCCGGTCAACTTGGAACTCCATGCGGCGGGCGTCGCGATTTGGCCGAGCGGGATGTAGATCACTTGCTCGTAGGCGAGCTTCTGCAACTCCGCCGCGACCTTCTTTCGCTCGTCCAGGTTTCCTGCTTCCGCGAAACGAATCCGGAGTGCCTGGATTTCCTTGTCGTCGGGCCAGCCGGGATAGCCGGCAGCGCCTATCGCATTCAAAGGCGCGCTCGTCAGCGGATTGGACATTTCCGCACCGCCCAGGGCGGTAAAGAACATGTGCCAGCCACCCTCCTGCGCCAGCTTGGAATTGCCGCGCGTTGCCACGGCGGTCTGCCAGTCCATCGGCAGAAGCTCGACATTGAAGCCGGCGTCCTTGAGGGCTTGCGCCCCGACGATAGGCTGCGCCTTCTGCGTGTTGACGTCGGTGGGCTGAATGATCCTGATCGGTTTCCCGTCGTAGTTCGCTTCCTTGAGGAGCCTGCGAGCCTCGGCCATTCCGTCGCCTTTGACCAGCGATTCGGAGCCCGTGTCGGTAGCCAGCGCCGTGCCGCACACGAACATGGCCCCGCACACCTTGTAGCCCGAAGGATCTCCCACCATAGCGGCGAGAAAATTCTCTTGCTTGAACGCGAGCATCGCCGCTCGCCTGATCTTCTCGTTCGTGAATGGCGCCGCAAGGAAGTTCATGCGCGCAAGGACCTGCAGACCGAACTTGTTGTTATTCTTGACGACGACGTCATTGCTGCCCTCGAACAATTTGAGCAGATCAACCTGCGGCTCGTCGATATAGTCGATCTCGCCGTTCGCCAGAGCATTGATGGCGGTCTGGGCGTCCGGCATGACGATCCATTCCACGCGATCGACCTTCACGACCTTGCCGCCGGAGGTCCAACTGGGCTTTTCCTTGCGCGGGATGTACTTCTCGTTCTTGACGTAGACCGAACGGACTCCGGGCTGGAACTCTTCCTTCACGAACTTGAAGGGCCCCGATCCAATCGTTTCAGTGATCGGCTGCGTGGCGGGCGTATCGGCCACCCGCTTCGGCATCATGAACGGCACGTTCGACGACGGCTTGCCCAGCGCATCGAGAACGAAGCCGACCGGCTGCTTCAGCTTCAGGACGATCGTCCGCGGATCGGATGCCTCGAGGGAGGCGGCATAGTTCGCCAGCAGTTGCCCCATGGTGTCGCGCTGCCACCAGCGCTTGATCGAGGCGACGCAATCCTCCGCAGTCACAGCCGGGCCGTCATGCCAGGCCAGACCATCGCGAAGCGTGAATGTGTATGTGAGCTTGTCGTCCGAGATCGTCCACTCGGCCATTTGCGGCTGGGGCTGAAAATTGTCATCGGCGGCGACGAGCGTATCGTAGATCATGTAGCCGTGATCGCGGGAAATATAGGCCGTCGACGTGATCGGATCGATCAGACGCAACGGCGCGTGCATGACGGCCCGGATCGTCTTCGGCGCCGCCGCTCCAGCAGGAATTGAAGCTCCGATCAGTGCAGCCGTCGCCCCAAGCAGAGCCCCGCGGCGAGTGAGGCGTCCAAACGGCACGGGCGCGGCAGAACGGCGAGAACTATCCATGTTGCACTCCTGGGAGCCGGCGGGGTTTCAAACCATGACGAGCCTATGGAGCCGGCTCAGCCTTTGGAAATTCAAATTACAGGGCGCGGTCTATCGGAATAAGCGATGGAGCAGGTGTAAGGCAGCTGCGCTGCCAATCCGGATCCGCAGGCAACTGCAGCTTCCTACACGGCCAGAGCCATCCCTCCCCCGCCGGGATCAGCCGCCCCCTCGGGTTTGCCCGCATCGCCGCAGAGAATTGCGTGAACCTTCGCGACGGTGAAGCTCTGCGCCGATCGAGCAATGCGGTACCCGCGCGCTGCTACCCCATCGGAAACATAGGCCGGAATCCGGGCGCTCAGATCGATCACCTCACCGGGTGCCGAAAACCTCGGTGCGGCGACTGCGTCAGAGATCGACATGCCGTGGTCGACGACATTGAGAATCACCTGAAGAACGCCCATCGGAATATGCGATCCCCCCGGAGCACCGAGGAGCATTCGCAATCGGTTTCCGGCGAAAACCATGGCGGGGGTCATGGATGTGACGCGACGACGATGGGGCTCGAGGGAACGGGAGTTGCCGGGCCGAGGATCGAACATTCCGATAGCGCCGTTATACATAAAGCCCAGCCCAGGGGTCAGAACACCCGACTGAGCTCCCAGGGAGTGCGTCATGGTGACCGCATTGCCATGTGCATCTATCACCGAAATATGGGTGGTCGTCTTGGCCTCCCCGTCACCCACACGTTCGATACGCGCGCGCTCCCCGCGTTTTATCTCGTCTGCGTCCTGCCGGCAGATCACGGGATCGAAAATTGCCGCCGCGTCTACGCGGTCATGCCGCGGATCTCCGATCAATTTTTCTTTTGCGAGCTGAGCGCGCTTCATGACTTCGGCAATCGTGGCGATGTAGTCAGGCGTATTGTGGCCCATCCCATGAAGGTCGAAATGCTGCAGTGTGCCCAGCATACGCAACAGCATCGCCCCGCTGGTCGGCGGCGGCAGCACGCTGATTCGATGGCTGCGGTACTCGCCCCATAGCGGCGCTACGGGTTCGACTTCATAGGTCTCGAGATCATCACGGCGCAACAGGCCTCCGTTTCTCGCCATATCCTCCGAGATAGCATCAGCGATGCGGCCCGTGTGGAAGCCGGCTGCGCCATCGCGGGCAATGGTCTCGAGGGTCGCACCATAATCCGCATTGCGCACCACGCTACCCGTCTTCAGTGCGCCACCATCGGGAGCAAAGAACAGATGTGCGTAAGCCGGCGTCTGACGTAGACGATGGATGTTATCGGCCCGGCCCGCGTCATCGACGACGAACCATTGTTCGCGCACGGCAGGCGTGATGCGATATCCGTCTACTGCGAGACGCAGGGCCGGCTGGACGACTTCCCCCCACGGCAAGCACCCAAAGCGACGATGAAGGTCGTGCCAGCCTTTTACAGCGCCCGGCACCGCAATCGACTTATAGCCGAAGTCGTTGATGTATCCTTTTAACACAAAACCGAAACCATCCGGGGTCTCGCGTTCCAGCAGATGGCTCCACATGCCAGGGACCACAGCTGCGGGCGCCTGAAACAGGAAGTTCAAGCCATCATGGATGCCCCGCCCGGGAAGATAGACCTGAGCGCATCCATAGCCGGCCACGCCTCCGTTCATCTGGTCAACGACGCCTTGTGCGAAAGCACATGCGACAGCCGCATCGACGGCATTGCCGCCAGCCATCAGAATGCGAGCGCCGACCTCAACTGCGTCGGGCTGCTCGGCAACCACAATTCCCTTGTTCACCGTCGCACTCCCTGAAGACAACCGCTGGTGCTCATCCTCTCATCTGTGCTGTTTGGGCGTATCCAAATGTGCCGGCATCACAGCGCAAATTCGCTGTTTGTCCGCCTCGCCGCAACATCCCGTGTCGGACGCGCCGGCACCACCGTTCTGATGAAGCACACCTGAACTGCTGCGCGTATCCCCGCGAAGAAACGCTTGCACACCATTCTTCCCGCGGACTGAGCTGAACTCGACATTACGCTTCGACTTGGCGCGGCACGGGATTGCGACCGTAGATATGAGCAATCGACGCGATAGACTCCTCCACCGGGAGAAGTGTCCGGTCCCGCCTCTTGCAGGTCATGATCCCGTGAGGCCCTCCATCGCTGTGATCGGCGCAGCTTTGATCAAGCCGCTGGCAGCGCGTCTGGCAGGGTGGGGTCTGGGCATGCGCCCTGGGACGCCGTCACTGAACTGGACGCGCCTCTCGGACCTCCGGGCACGGAATTTTGGTTGGCCGCGGCTGCTGCACGAGAATCCCCAGCTCCGCCGACTCGACTGCCAGATTTCAGTGGCTCCCCACGGGGCCGGCTTCACCCGCTTAGCTTCGATCTTGATCGACTGATGATCGCCCGTCACGGGTGCATTATTCGATCCAGTTGGTGACCCAGACGTGACCCATGCAGGTAAAGCAGCCGCAACGCTGTGCGACCACCTTGTAAGCTATTGATCTTTACGAGGATTTGGTGGGCGCACCAGGGCTCGAACCTGGGACCCGCTGATTAAGAGTCAGCTGCTCTACCAACTGAGCTATGCGCCCGAAAGGCGGTCAATGCCTTGCGAGGCCGGTCGTTTAGCAAAGCGATCCGGGTATGGCAAGCGATGTGACGCATGTTTTCCAAGGTTCTTCCACAGCCCTGGAAACGCGAAAAGCCGCTGGATTCCAGCGGCTTCTCAGAGGTTAATATCCGGGGAATCCCGGTGCGCTCAAAGACGCCCTTCCCGGTCGGGGCCACCGTCGCCGCCCCGGAAGTGGTCCATGCCACGCTCCATCATGCGGCCCATGCCCCGCTCCATGAAGTGGTGGCGCGGTCCGTCCTCGCCGCCGCCGAACGGACCGCGGTGGCGGGTCAGCAGGGCAAGGCGCCGCTTCTGGCCGTCATCGAGGGTCTTGTAGAGCGGGTCGGCGGCGTCAGCGATGTTCTTCAGCGCCGCGGAGGTTGCGCCCATGTCGTCGGCGCGCTGGCGCAGGCGGGCGACCGGATCATCGGGCTTGCCGGCGTCGTTGTCGCCGGGACCTGCGTTCATCCGGGCATTGGCGCGGTCGATCCGCAGCTTGGCGAAGTCGCGCACCGCGGCCTCGACCGGCGGCCACAGCTTCTCCTGATCGGCGTTGAGCTTCAGCCCGGCATGGACGGCGGCGATCCGCGCGTCGACCATGGCGGCGCGATCTTCCGGGTTCATGCGCATGTGGTGGAAGTGCTCCATCCACGGGCGGTGATATTGG
The DNA here is from genome assembly GCF_015291665.1 of Bradyrhizobium sp. CCBAU 53338. NCBI lineage: Bacteria > Pseudomonadati > Pseudomonadota > Alphaproteobacteria > Hyphomicrobiales > Nitrobacteraceae > Bradyrhizobium > Bradyrhizobium sp. CCBAU 53338. The sequence continues at coordinate 1,814,092 of NZ_CP030048.1, read as the reverse complement.
GCATAGACCGCGCCCGAGCCGGCGATGCTGAGCACGGCGATGGCGGCGATGGTGAACTTCCTCATAAGAACCTCCTCTGGAAGGATGTCCTGAAGATGGGCGTCGCAAGGCCAAGGTGCAACTTACAACTTGGACAGAGAGAGCGCTCTTACGAAGATGTAACGGCCATGAATTTTAATTCAGCCGCAATCGGAAATCGTTCGCAACAAAGGCTTCCGTGCGATCCGCACGGAAGCCTTTCATTCATCATTCGTTCAAGCGAGGTCGCGTCGAGCCTCGTTCGTCGTGCACTCAGTTCATCGTGCTCTTGGCTTCCTTCTGGAATTCGTCGATCAGCGGCTGGCCGACGCGGCCCGCCGCGTCCTTGTAGACCGGCTCCATCGCCTTGCGCATCGCCTCGTCCTGCTCCGGCGTGAGCTTGATGATCTCGCTCTTGGCGCTCTTCTTGATCTCGGCGAGCGCGTCGTCGTTCTCCTTCTGCGACTGCGCGTTGTTGAAATCGGTCGCTTCCTTCATCGCCTTCGACAGCTGGTCGCGGATGTCGGCCGGCAGGCCGTCCCAGAACTTCTTGTTCACGATCACGACGTAGCCGATGTAACCGTGATTGGTCTCGGTGATGTACTTCTGCACCTCGTGCATCTTCTGGGTATAGATGTTCGACCAGGTGTTCTCCTGGCCGTCGACGACGCCGGTCTGCAGCGCCTGGTAGACTTCCGAGAACGCCATCACCTGCGGCAGCGAGCCGAGCGCCTTGAACTGGGCCTGGAGCACGCGCGAGGACTGGATGCGGAACTTGAGGCCCTGGTAATCGGCCGGCGTGACGAGCTTCTTGTTGGCACTCATCTGCTTGAAGCCGTTGTCCCAATAGGCGAGGCCCGTGATGCCCTTCGGCTCGAGCAGCTTGAGCAGCCGCGCGCCAAGGGGGCCTTCGGTCACCTTCCGCAACGTCTTCAGATCGGGGAGGATGTAGGGCAGGTCGAAGACCTCGAACTCGCGGATGCCGAGCGGGCCGAACTTCGAGTTGGACGGCGCCAGCATCTGCACGCTGCCGAGCTGCAGCGCCTCGAGCTCTTCCTTGTCCTTGTAGAGCGTCGAGTTCGGATAGACCTCGACCTTGACCTTGCCGCCCGTGTACTTCTCGGCGAGTTCCTTGAACTTCTCGGACGCCTTGCCCTTCGGCGTGTCGGTCGCGACGACGTGGCTGAACTTGATGATGATCGGGTCGGCGCTGGCGGGGCCGGCGAGACCCAATGCCAATGTCGCGACGGATGCCGCGATCGCGAAGGTGCGCATATTCTCTCCCTGTTATTCTCTTGGGCCGCCCCATGCGGGCGGCCTGTCCTCGAGCCGGGAGCATCAATAGCGGCTCACGCATCGAGCCGCTACCGGCCGTTAGCAGGGCAGCTATTCGCAGCCAAAGCACCGTCATACCGGGATGGTCCGCAGGACCAGACCCGGAATGACAAGCTTCGCTTCTCAGCTCGCAGCAGCCGTCGTCACGGTGTCGCGCTGGCGCTTCATGACGATCTTGTTGAGCGCGCCGAGATAGGCCTTTGCGGACGCCACCAGCGTATCCGGATCCGCCGCGCGGGCCGTCATCGAGCGTCCGTCATGCGACAGCCGCACCGAGACCTCGGCTTGCGCGTCGGTGCCTTCGGTCACGGCATGAACCTGATACAGTTCGAGCTTGGCCTCGTGCGGCACCAGGCGCTTGATGCAGTTGAACACCGCGTCGACCGGACCGTTGCCTTCGGCTTCCTCGATCTTGATCTGGCCGTCGACGTCCAGCTTCATGGTGGCGCGCTGCGGGCCATGGGTGCCGGCGATCACGGTCAGCGAGGTCAGCTTGATGCGGTCGTGCGAGGCCGCCATCTCCTCATCGACCAGCGCCTCGATGTCCTCGTCGTAGATGTCCTTCTTGCGGTCGGCCAGCGCCTTCATCCGCGTGAACGCATCTTCCAGCTGGTTCGGGCCGAGCTTGTAGCCCATCTCTTCCAGCTTGTGCACGAAGGCATGGCGGCCGGAATGCTTGCCGAGCACCAGCGAGGACTGCTTCAGGCCGACCATCTCGGGCCGCATGATCTCGTAGGTCGAGGCGTCCTTCAGCACGCCGTCCTGGTGGATGCCGCTCTCGTGCGCGAACGCGTTCCGGCCGACGATGGCCTTGTTGTACTGGACGGGAAACGAGGTCGCCGCCGACACCACTTTCGAAGCGCGGGTCAGCTGCGTCGTGTCGATCTTGTTCCAGTAGGGGAATTTGTCGTTGCGCACGTTGATCGCCATCACGATCTCTTCGAGCGCGGCGTTGCCGGCGCGCTCGCCGATGCCGTTGATGGTGCACTCGACCTGGCGCGCGCCGCCGACCACGCCGGCCAGCGAGTTCGCCACGGCCATGCCGAGGTCGTTGTGGCAATGGACCGAGAACACGGCCTTGTCCGAGTTCGGCACGCGCTCGATCAGCGTCTTCATGAAGTGGGTGTATTCCTCCGGCACCGTGTAGCCGACGGTGTCGGGGATGTTCACCGTGGTCGCGCCGGCCTTGATGACGGCCTCGACGATGCGGCACAGGTAGTCCATCTCGCTGCGGGTGCCGTCCTCGGCCGACCATTCGACGTCGTCGATCTGGTTGCGGGCGCGCGCGACCATCGCGACCGATGTCTCGAGCACTTCTTCCGGCGTCTTGTTCAGCTTCACCCGCATGTGCAGCGGCGAGGTCGCGATCACGGTGTGGACGCGGCCACGCTTGGCAAACTTCACCGCTTCGGCGCAGCGGTCGATGTCGGCCGGATGCGCGCGGGACAGGCCGGCGATGACGGCATTCTTGGAGCGGCGGGCGATCTCGCTCACCGCTTCGAAGTCACCCTGCGAGGTGATCGGGAAGCCGGCTTCGATGACGTCGACGCCCATATCGTCCAGCAGCTCGGCAACCTCGAGTTTTTCCTCGAAGGTCATGGTGGCGCCGGGGCACTGCTCGCCGTCGCGCAAGGTGGTGTCGAAAATGATGACGCGGTCCTTGTCGGACTTGTTCGCGGGGGCCATTGCAATATTCCTTTTGAGCTTTCGCGCCGTCAGTCTTAAGGGCGCTTGAGGTGTCCGGTGATCTCGACCAACCCCTGAGCGCCCAGGCGCGTGGCGCCCAGCCGGCCCTCAGGGGCAAGTAAGAAGAAGGCCGCCAATAAGGAGGGTGGGCAGCAGCGCGGCCGGGATCGTGGCGGCGGCCAGAGCCACCTCCCCCGAAATCCCATCGATTTGGCCGCGAATCAGCATTGCCAGACCCTTTTGAGCCCCAAATCCTCGGTCAAAACCGTTGACGGTTGGTTGCCGGAAGGCTCAACGCGCCGTTTCTAGACGAGAAATGACCGCAACTGCAACGCCAAAAAGATGGTCAGTATAGGTGACCTATCATGGCCGTCCACGGCGCGGGAATGCGAGCTGAGACGGCCGCCTACCCCGCGCGGCGGGCGCGCGCCCTGGTTTCCCAACGGTCCAGCATCTGGCCGAGCTCGCTGGTCGCCGGGGCCGGCGCCGCCATTTGATTGACGGTGGTCACTTCGTTGGTGTTGGCAGGCGGACGCGCGTTGAGCCAGTCCGGCTGCGCGTAGCCGCGCCACCGGCGGGCCTCCGCACGGCGCTTGCGGGACATCAGATCGCGCAGGAAGTAGCCGGCCGCAAACGCAATCGCGAGCAAGATGGTCAGTACAGCAACACCCACGGCAAACTCCGGCCTTTCGCCCCGGACGGTTTTGCGAAGCATCGTAAGCGAGGTCAAGGCTTGACATGCTCACGGCAAGCTTTGGTTGACTGCGCGGGCGGACGAATTGTCGCGTTGCCAACAAGCCGCCGCAATGAGGCCGCCTTTCAGCCCTCGCGTCGGCGCCTTAGGCTTGCGTGCGACACTGCCCACCCGCGACTCGAAAGGTTTCCATGCATCACGCCTGCATGGAGTCGATGTCATCGTCGTCGAGCGGACAGAGGTGGCGGGCCGCAGCCTCCGGCAAGGTCGCCGGCTTCCTGGCGCGCGACTGGTGTGCGGGCACGCCGTTCGACGCGCTGGCGCGGCGCCTTCCGCGCTAGATTGGCTCAGCGACGGCGTCGTCATCGCGCAGCGCATCGGCACGACCGTGACGACGGCCATCGTTCATCCACGCAGGTTCACGTCGGTCGTGATGAACGCGGCGATCGTGCACGGCGCAGAGCTTCGTGATGGCCGCGTTACGAGCGCGGTGCGCGATGCCGACGGCGCGACGGTGAAGGGCGTCGAAGTCGACGGCAGCGTCATCGATGCCGACGCAGTGGTGATCGCAATGGGTCCAGGGTCGCTGCTCGCTGCGCAATGGATGAGTCTGCCCGCAATCCATGGCGAGCGCAGCCCGAGCATCGTGTACGACACCGGCACGCCTGTGTCGGCAGACGCCTTGTTTCTCGAGATGGAGATCTACGGCAAGACCACTCCCATCGAGGTGTTCCCTCGCCCGGATGGCAGCACCTATGTCACTGCTTGCCCTGACACCGCTGCCTTTCCGACCGATCCAGCCGACGTGAAGCCCGAGCCCAATCTTATGGACTGGTTGCAACAAATGTCGGAACGACTGTCGCCGCTGTTCCGGCCAGAGAAGATCATCGCGAAGCAGGCCTGCTTTCGTCCGGTGACCGAGGACGGCTTACCCTTGATTGGGCGCGTGCCGCGGAATGAGGGACTCCATGTTGTGGACATGGTGTCTGGGGCATATCCTCAATGCGCCCGCAAGCGGCGAAGCGCTAGCGGAGTTGATTGTCGAAGGCGCAGCGCGAATCGTCGACCTCGCTCCATTCGATCCTGCCCGCCTCAAACCACTCGATGTGCAGCCGCGGCGATCGCGGTGACGCGTTTGCGGGCCTGTGCTGCTGTCGCATGCCCACCGACGAAATCTGCATGCCTGCATGCGGAATACGCATCCGCCGTGCCCGATATCTGCGCAGCTAGACTTTAGTCCCCATCGTACAATCCTGAATACAGTTTTACTTGCCGAGGATTCTCTCGCCGTTATAGTCCGGCCACAATAGCTCAAAGAAGCTTGGTTCAAGGGAGAGAACAATATGAATAAAGCACTCTCTGGTGCGTTACGAAGTGCGTTTGGTGCGGCCGCGGCGGGCGCATTGCTGGCAGCCTCAGGTGCGGCCTTTGCGGCCGATCCGATCAAGATCGGCGTGATCGCCGAAGCGCAGGCGATCGCCGGCGCATCGATCCCGCAGGCGGCGCAGCTCGCCGCCGACGAGATCAACGCCAGCGGCGGCGTCAACGGCCGCAAGATCGAGATCATCGGCTACGACAATCATTCCTCTTCGGCCGACTCGGTACGCGCCTTCCAGCGCGCGGTGAACGAGGACAAGGTCAACGTGGTCATCGCCAGCTACATCAGCGAGGTGGTGCTGGCGCTGGAACCCTGGGCCTCGCGTCTGAAGACGCCGTTCGTCACGCCGGGTGCGGCCTCCAACGAGATCAGCAAGAGCGTTCACGCCGATTACGAGAAGAACAAGTACACCTTCCACGGCTATCTGACCTCGGCGGCGCTGGCGCTGTCGGTCTGCGACGCCGCAAAGGACCTGCTCGTCGACAAGATGCACATGAAGTCGGCGGTCATCATGAGCGAGGACGCCGCCTGGACCAAGCCGCTCGACGTCGGCTACGAGGAGTGCCTGCCCAAGATCGGGCTGAAGGTGCTCGACCACATCCGCTTCTCGCCTGACACCACGGACTTCACGCCGATCTTCAACAAGATCGAGGGCGCCAAGCCAGACGTGATCATCACCGGCATTTCCCACGTCGGCGTGCAGCCGACGGTGCAGTGGAAGAACCAGCAGGTGCCGATCCCGATGTTCGGCATCTCCTCGCAGGCCACCAACGAGACCTTCGGCAAGGACACCAACCAGGCCGCCGAAGGCGTGCTCTATCAGGGCGTCTCCGGCCCCGGCGTCGCGGTGACGCCGAAGTCGGTGCCGTTCGCGGAAAACTTCAGGAAAAAGTTCGGCAACTACCCGTCCTATGCCGGTTACACCGCCTATGACGAGGTCTACTACATCGCCGACGCCGTGAAGCGCGCCGGCTCGACCGACGCCGACAAGCTGGTCGATGCGCTGGAGAAGACCGACTGGGAAGGCACGATCGGCCGCGTCCAGTTCTACGGCAAGGACGATCCGTTCACGCACTCGATCAAATACGGCAAGGGCCTGATCACCGGGCTGATGCTGCAATGGCAGGACGGCAAGCAGAGCGCGGTCTGGCCCAAGGACATCGCCAAGGTCGACATCAAGTTCCCGAGCTTCATCAAGCTCAGCAACTGATCGGAATTGCTCCCGGGACCGCCTCCCGGGAGCTTCCACTTGCGACATCAGCAGCACGTTCCCTCAAAGCGGCAGCCCGGCTGCCACGCGGCCAATCATCAATGCGAGCTTTCCAGATTCTGATCGATGGCTTTGCCATCAGCGCTCTCTACGCTCTCGGTGCCACCGGCTTCACGTTGATCTTCGGCGTCTCCGGCGTGCTCAATCTTTCCCACGGTGCCATCATGGTGGCGGCAGCGGTCGCGGCCTGGGCCGCCGCCAGCATCCTCGGCGTCGGCACCTATGCCGGCGCGCTGATCGGGGTGGGCGTCGCGCTCCTCACGGCGTTCGCGACTTATTTCGCGGTGGTGAAGCCGATCCAGGATTCCCGGCGCATTCCGAACGAAGAGAAGGAGATCTTCGTCCTCACGGGCACGCTGCTCTGGGGCATCATGATCCAGGAGCTGATCGCCTATTTCTTCACCAACAACGCCAAGACGGTGCTGCCGATCGTCGAGGGTGTCGTCGATATCCTCGGCGTTCGCACACCGACGAACGAGATCTTTACCGCGATCGTATGCTGCCTCGTCATCGCGCTGCTGTGGCTGCTGGTGAACCGCACCCGCACCGGCAAGGCGGTGCTGGCGGCCTCGATGAACCCGCGCGGTGTGACGCTGCTCGGGCTCGAGCTCACCAACATCTACATCGTGGTGTGGGCGATCTACGGGATCCTCGCCGGCATCGCCGGCGTGCTGCTCGGCATGTTCTTGGGGGTCAGCTCATATAGCGTCGGACCGCTGACCGCGAGCGCCTTCTCGATCGTGGTGCTCGGCGGCCTCGGAAGCGTCTCCGGCTCGCTGATCGCAGCCTTCGTGGTCGGCTATCTCGAAACGCTGACCGCCTATCTGGTTTCACCGGCCTATCGCACCATTCCAGCGCTCCTGCTGCTCGTGTTCGTGATGTACATCCGGCCCCAGGGCCTTCTGGGGAGGCGCTGAGATGGCTGGTTTCTTTACCTCGCGCCTGTTCTTCGTCTCACTGGCGCTCGTGATCATCGCGGCCACGCTGCCGCTCTATGTCTCCGGCTATGTGCTCGGGCTCCTGACCGTCGCGTTCTATTTCGGCGTGTTCGCGATGGCCTGGGACCTGTTGTTCGGCTTCGCGGGCGAGGTGAATTTCGGCCCGACCTTCCTGATCGGTGTCGGCGCCTACACCGCCGGCATCCTCAATGCCCAGTTCGGCTGGTCGGTCTATCTCTGCATCGTGCTCGGTGCGCTCGCCTCCGTCATCGCAGGCCTGGTGCTGGCGCTGCCGGCGCTGCGGGTGCGCGGGCCCTATTTCGGGCTGACCACGCTGGTCGCGGTGTTGATGCTGCAGAACTTCATCGTCGTGTTCGCCGATCTCACCGGCGGCGAGATCGGCCTCACCATCCCCGACGTCATCACCATCAATGCCGGCGCCAATTACTGGATCGCGCTCGGCTTCATGACGATCTCGGCGGCGATCCTCTACGGCCTGTCGCAATCGCCTGTTGGCCTCGTGCTGCAGGCCAGCGGCCAGGACCCGGTGCAGGCCGGCGCACTCGGCTTCAACATCGTCAAGCACAAGCTCGCCGCCTTCATCGTCAGCGCGTTCTTCTCGGGACTGTCGGGGGCGCTGCTCGTGTTCTATTTCGGCACCGCCTCGGTCGGCACCGTCGTCGACGTCGCGGTCGGCGTCAACGTGATCGTCTCCGCGGTGCTCGGCGGGCGGCGCACCGTGCTCGGCGCAGCGCTCGGCGCGATCTTCCTGATCGTCGCCGGCGAGTTCCTGCGCCCGACCGGTGAGCTCGCGACCTTCATCGTCTCGGCAGTGGCGCTGCTCGTCGTCCTGTTCTTCCCCGGCGGCTTCCTCGGAGCGGCCCTCTCGCGCGAGGCTCGCTCGTAATGGATCAGAGGCTTTCAAACCGGCCCGTGCTGGAAGTTCGCGGCCTGACCAAGCGCTTTGGCGGCTTGACCGCGGTGAAGAACCTCGGCTTCGACGTCAATGGCGGCGAGATTTTCGGCCTGATCGGGCCGAACGGCTCGGGTAAATCCACCGCGATGAAGAGCGTGATGGGCATCGAGCGCCCGACCGCAGGCGACGTGATCTTCGAGGGCGAAAACGTTGCGGGCCTGCCCGCGCACAAGATCGCGCGCAAGGGCTTCGGCATGGTGTTCCAGCACTCGCGGCCGCTGAACCGGCAGACGGTGCTGGAGAACATCATGGTGGCCCTGCTGCCGGACAGCCTGTTCATGCTGTTTCCGGACAGGGCGCTGGTCGAGCGCGCCAAATGGATCGCCGACCGTGTGGGCTTGGGCTCGGTGATGGACCGCCGCCCACCGACGCTGCCCTTCGCCGATCTGCGCAGGCTCGAGCTCGCCAAGGCGATCGCGCGTGATCCCAAGGTGGTGCTGGTGGACGAGCCGTTCGCCGGCCTCACGCGCGCCGAGGTCGACGTCTTCTCCGACCTGATCCGCAGCTTCCGCGATGAGGGCCGCGCGGTGATGCTGGTCGACCACAACGTCAAGAGCGTCGCGGCGCTGGTCGACCGCGTGCTCGCCATGTATCTCGGCGAGGAGATCGTGACCGGCAAGGCCGAGGACGTCATGAAGAACGAGACCGTGCGGCGGGTCTATCTCGGCGGCGCCATCGAGACCCACGCGCGTCCCGAAACCAGCTTCAAGGACAAGGTGCCGCTGCTCCAGGTCGAGAATGTCAGCGTCCACTACGGCAAGGCGCAAGCGCTGGAGAACGTCTCGATCCACATCCACGAGGGCGAGTTCGTCTCCGTCGTCGGCCTCAACGGCGCCGGCAAGACTACGCTGTTCAACACCATCTCCGGCTTCCTGCCCTATAGCGGCGAGATCGTCCGCGGCGGCGAGAAGCTGCGTGGCACCAGCCCGGCCAAGATCGCCCGCAGCGGCCTCGTGCAGTGCCCCGAGTCGCGCGAGCTGTTCGGCGAGATGACGGTGCGCGAAAACCTCGATCTCGGCGGGCAGCATCTCGACGACGACAAGCGTGCGGCACAGCTCGCCTGGCTGTTCGAGCTGTTCCCGATCCTCAGAGAGCGCCAGGGCCAGATGGCGCAGACGCTCTCCGGCGGCGAGCAGCAGATGCTGGCGATCGGCCGCGCGCTGATGATGCAGCCGCAGATCCTGATCCTGGACGAGCCGACGTTGGGCCTTGCGCCCGTCATTCTCGAGCTGCTCTCCAAGGCGCTGGAAAAGCTGCGCCAGACCACGTCGATCACGGTTTTGCTCGGCGAGCAGAACGTGACCTTCGCGCTGCCGCACGCCGACCGTGTCTATGTGCTGGAGCACGCCAGGATCGTCTGGGAGGGCGATCCCGGCCGCTTCGCCGCCGAAGCCGGCACGGATTTTCTTTGAGTTCGCGTATCGACAACAGAAAAAACGAAAGGGAAACGACCATGCGATCATCGACGGCTCTCGGCTCTGCCCTCCTCACCTCCGCGCTGGCGCTGTGCCTCGCCGCCCCCGCCTACGCGCAGTCGAACGATCCGATCAAGATCGGCGTCATCGCCGAGGTGCAGTCGATCGCGGGCGCCGCGACCCCCGGCGGCGCGCAGATCGCCGCCGACGAGATCAACGCCAAGGGCGGCATCCTCGGCCGCAAGATCGAGATCGTCACCTATGACAACAAGAGCTCCTCGGCGGACTCGGTGCGCGCCTTCCAGCGCGCGGTGAGCGAGGACAAGGTGTCGGCCGTGATCGCGAGCTACATCTCCGAGGTCGTGCTGGCGCTCGAGCCCTGGGCGGCGCGCTTGAAGATGCCGCTGATCACCCCGGGTGCCGCCTCGAACGAGATCACCAAGGCGATCCACAACGATTATGAGAAGAACAAGTACACCTTCCACGGCTATCTGACCTCGGCCGCGCAGGCGCAGCTCGTCTGCGACGCCGCCAAGGACCTGCTCGTCGACAAGATGCACATGAAGACGGTCGCGATCATGAGCGAGGACGCCGCCTGGACCAAGCCGCTCGACGTCGGCTACGAGGCCTGCCTGCCCAAGGCGGGTCTGAAGGTGGTCGAGCACGTCCGCTTCTCGCCCGATACCACCGACTTCACGCCGATCTTCAACAACATGGAAGCCAAGAAGCCTGACGTGATCGTCACCGGCATCTCGCATGTCGGCGTGCAGCCGACGGTGCAGTGGAAGAACCAGCAGGTGCCGATCCCGATGTTCGGCATCAGCGCGCAGGCGTTGAGCCCGACCTTCTGGAAGGACACCAACGGCGCCGCCGACGGCGTACCGTCGCTGGCGGTCGCGACGCCCGACGTTGCGGTCACGCCGAAGACAAAGCCGTTTGCCGCGGCCTTCAAGGCAAAATTCGGCACAGCGCCGGCCTATACCGGCTACACCGCCTATGACGAGGTCTACATCATCGCCGACGCGATCAAGCGCGCCGGCTCGACCGATCCCGACAAGATGGTCGCCGAGATGGAGAAGACCAATTTCGAGGGAACGATCGGCCAGATCCAGTTCTACGGCAAGGACGACGAGTTCACCCACGGCATCAAGTCCGGTCCGGGCGCGGTGACCGGCCTCGTCTTCCAGTGGCAGGACCAGAAGCAGGTCGTGGTCTGGCCGGAGAAGATCGCGGAAGGCAAGCTGAAGTTTCCGAACTTCGTGAAGCTGTCGCAGTAAATATCGAAGGAACACCTTCGCAAACACGTGATGCCCGGGCCCTTCCCGGGCATTTCGCTTTGCACCCTTGAATGGAGCACGCTTGCAAATTCGGCAGGGTCGATCACAGTAAGGACTGCACGCAGGCAGCCCCAAGAATCTGCGGCCATCAAGGAGGACGCATGCTCCCCTATGTCGCCCACGATCCTCGCTTCGAGCGGCTGGTCATCGGCCACGTCAATCTCGAAAAGCTCACCAGCGGTTGCCGCTGGGCCGAAGGTCCCGCCTACTTTCCGGCCGGACGCTACCTCATCTGGTCCGACATTCCGAACAACCGGATGATGCGTTTCGACGAGACCGACGGATCGGCGTCGGTGTTCCGTTCGCCGAGCTTCAATTCCAACGGCAACACCACCGATCGCCAGGGGCGGCTGGTCAGTTGCGAGCACTTCATGCGTCGCGTCACCAGGACCGAGCACGACGGCTCGATCAGCGTACTGGCGGACGCGTTCGAGGGCCACAGGCTGAATTCGCCCAACGACGTCGTGGTCAAGTCGGACAATTCGATCTGGTTCTCCGACCCCACTTACGGCATCGACAGCGACTATGAGGGGCAACAAAGCCCGTCCGAGATCGGTGCCTCCAACGTCTTCCGGATCGACGGCAGCACCGGTGCCATCGCGCGCGTCGTGTCCGACCGGGTGCAGCCTAACGGGCTGGCCTTCTCGCCGGACGAAAGCAGGCTCTATGTCGCCGACACCGGTGCGACGCATGTCCGCGGGCTGCCGCCGACGATCTGGTCGTACGAGGTGAAAGGACAGGCAGTCGGGGAAGCTTCGCTGTTCGCGACCTGCCCGGACGGGCTCTATGACGGCTTTCGTGTCGACATCCACGGCAACATCTGGACGTCGGCGGGACGCAGCGTGTTCTGCTACGCACCCGATGGCACGCATCTCGGCACGATCCCGATTGGCGAGATCGTCGCCAATGTCTGCTTCGGCGGCCCGCGCCGCAACCGCCTCTACATCTGCGGCCAGACCTCGCTCTATTCGATCTATCTCAACACGCGCGCGGCGGTGTAGCGCGAGCGGGGCTACATGGCTCCACTCGCAGCAAATTGCGATACCTCGCTCCGGCCGGCCTGACGCAGGTCGACCGGCGATGCATTCAATCGCTCCGTGATGTGATCCGCAACGAACTCCGTGTCACGTCCGATGCCAACGAACCGGCCCGAGCCCCAGGTGTAGAGCCAAGGCAGCCCGACGACATAGACGCCGTCGACCGACGTGATGCCCCGCTTGTGAGTTGGATACCCGGTGCCGTCGAACATCGGCAGGTCGACCCACGACCAGTCGGACCGGAAGCCGGTTGTCCAGATGATGCTTGTAATGCCGCTCGCTGCGAGATCAAGCTCCGTGGGCACCGAAGTCGGGGACCACACCGGCTCATAGTGCGGCGTCACAGGCGCTGCGATTCTGTTCTTCGCGATGTGGTCATCGATCAGCCGGCAGATGCCGTTGTAGACCTTATCGGCATTGTCGAGATTGACCTGAAGATCATCGCCAAGCTGCAAAGATGTCCCGCGGCCGTCTTTGAGGCGACCGTAGAGCTTCATGCCCTCAAGGGCGAATTTGCGCAGGTCGATATCGCGGCCGCCGTCCCGTCCGGTCAAATAATGATTGGCATTCCTGCGAACGCCCTCCTTCAGCGAGTGCTTGTCAACCGGCAGGTCATATTGACCGAGATCGTCGAGCCAATCGACCGCGTCGCGGCCGCGATAGAAGCGCGGGCACCGCGGCGCGCTGCCGACAGCGAGATGCACCTTGCGGCCGGCCAAATGCAGATCTTCGGCAATCTGACAGCCCGATTGCCCGCTTCCCACCACGAGAATTTCACCCGGCGGTAACTGGTCCGCATTGCGGTAGGCGGAGGAGTGGATCTGCACGATCGATGCATCGAGGCGGTCGGCAAACGGCAGCACTTTCGGAATGTGATAGCCGCTGACCGCCAGCACGACGCGGTCAGCGGCAATCTCACCTGCTGTGGTCTCGAGCATGAAGCCGCGGCCGGACGGCCCCAGGCGCGTGACGGCCACACCTTCGTGGACCGGCGCATCGATGTGTCTGGCGAAATCCTCGATGTAAGAGACGATCTCGTCGCGCAGCATGAAACCATGCGGATCGCCGCCGACATAGGGAAAACCAGGGAGCCGGCATTGCCAATTCGGCGTGACGAGGCAGAAGGCATCCCAACGCTGCGTCTTCCAGGAATGCGCGATGGTATTCTTTTCAAGAACGACGTGATCAATACCTTGCTTGATGAGTTGCGCACTCATCGCGAGGCCCGCCTGGCCGCCGCCGATCACGACGACCGGATAATGAGTGTCAAGGTCAGTCATGATCAGCTCCTGTTATTCTTCAAAAGAGACGATGGTGACGGACGCAC